>JBIJCO010000024.1:0-43789 GCA_044344665.1 Bacteroidia bacterium
TATCGAAGTTAAATTTTCTAAGGAAAAAGGAGTTGAATTACCTGAAGAAACCATTAAACTGGTAGATTTTAGCCCTGTAATTAATTTTAAAGCAAAAGGGAAAAAGTTAAGTTCATACAAAATCAAAGAAATTAATCTTAAAGAACCCGAAGAAATAAAAGCTGCCCGCAAATTTTTAAGCAGTGCCGATGATGAAAAAACAGGATTGTCGCCCGTTGAATTGCATCGCAGAGCTATGGAAAAATTGAGTAGAGATAATAATAAGGATTTTTTAGAAGGTGACGGACAAATAACCTTTGAGTTTTAGAATTTGTGAATTAATTGGGTTTATTTTAAGCATTTTAATTATGGGCACTGAGCCTGTCGAAGTGTAAATTTAAAATGTCAGGTCGAGCGAAGTCGAGACCGGTTTCGGTATCACTTCTCGACTTCGCTCGAAGTGACAAGACTTGAAGTGACATAATCAAAAAAAATAAAATTAAATAATGGTTTTTAGTTTGGATTTCCGATGCTCTCATTCACTAAATTTAATTTTCATTAAGTTGTGTCATGCTGAACTTGATTCAGCATCTCAGCACTAAAATGTAAACCAAAATTAGGTTAGGTATAGTACTGAGGTTCCAAATCAAGTTTGGAATGACAGCTTTATGGACGCTGAGCCTATTGATGTTTGCAAAAATATCAGTTCGAGCGAAGCCGAGAACGACAAATACGAATTCGAGACCGGTTTTATCACCACTTCTCGACTTCGCTCGAAGTGACAGAAACGAAAGTAAAAAAATTAAAATTAATATAGCCGAGATTCCAAATCAAGTTTGGAATTACAAGTAGTAAGCCTGGAATGAAAAAAACACCGTGTCATGCTGAACTTGATTAAGCATCTCAGCACTAAAAAATAGCCGAAAGCCTATTCCTCAAATGTTAATATATAAATTTTCGATAAAAACATCTTTTTAGACCACAAAAGTTATTTGTTTATTAAGAAATAAATAATAAATTTATCAACTCGTTCTATATATCTTAATGATTATTTAACACGAATTACTTTTTAAAAACAAAACAATTAAACATATGAAAAAAAGTGTACTTTTCATGAAATCAAAAGCTACTGAAAAAGCCGGTAAATCATGGTTTTCGGGCTTTACATCAATGATTTCAAAAGGATTAGTAATTGCTTCATGCGCCTTGTTTTTTGCACAAAAAACCAATGCGCAAATTGCAATTACGGTTACCGGTAATAACAATACAACGCCTGCTTTAGCAAGCACGTATACCTCTATGGCAAGTGCCCTTACAGACTTAAATGCTGTAACAGCAATGTCTGGTCCAGTAGTATTAACTTGTGCCTCTGGTTCTTCTGAAACTGCACCTGTAAAGGGTTTTGTTTTAGGAAGTGCAAGTTTAAATGCTGCAGTAAGTGCTCTAAATAGCATAACTTTTAATAAATCGGGTGTTGGTGCTGTTACTATTAATGCAGGAGTTGGTACTTCTAACGGTGCTACAGCATCACCTGATGGAATGTTTTATTTAGATGGTGCCGATTTTGTTACCATAGATGGTTTAACGTTTAACGATGCTAACTCTGCCAGTGCAACGGTTGCCATGGAGTTTGGTATTGCCTTATTTAAGTTAAACGCTGGCGATGGTTCAAATAATAATACCATACAAAATTGCGTATTTAATATGCAACGCATTAATAATAATGCCGGTTCTGGACCAATGTTTGACGGATCGATGGGTATTATGGTTGTAAATTCAACCGCCACTGCAGCTGTTACAGCTTTATTGCCAACTAATGGAGGGACAATACCTACAAATGGAACTAACTCTAACAATAAATTTTATAGTAACACTATTAATGGTGGTAATATTGGTATAGCTTTAAATGGTTTTGCCGCAACCCTTGGTGTTGGACCTTCTCCGGTTGCTTCCACATTTTTAGGAGATATTAATAATGATATAGGTGGTTCAAGTACTGCTAATGGTAACTCAATTTTAAATTTTGGTGGTGGCGCTATAACTAGTCCTGCAGCGGGTATCCGTATTCAAAACCAATGGAGTGCCAATGTATCAAACAATATAGTTAACAATAATAACGGTACAGGTATTAATCACGCCACAACCTTGAGAGGTATTTTCGTACAAGGTGCAACAAGTGCAAATACAGCTATCAATAATAACACTTTGACGGTTAAATCGGGAGCTACAGCCTCTCAAATGTCATTTATAGAGAATGCTGCTGGAGCAACTGCTTTGGGAAATACAGTAAGTATTAGTAATAATATATTTACAAACTGTACTTATTCAACACAAACTTCTGGTGCAATTTATGGTATATACAATTTAAGTGCATCACCAACCAACTTAATCATTAATGGAAATATTTTTAATCCAATTACGCTTAATAATACTGCTGGTACTGGAGCAATTTATTATATATATAACAATGGCGCTGCGGTTAATAGTTCAATTACAGCAAATCAATTTGTTAATCAAGGGGTTAAAACTTCAGGTGTAATTTATATAATTTTTAATTCTTATTCTGCACCTATCAATGGAAGCAAATTAGTTCAATCAAATAGTATTGTGGGCACTTTTGCCAGAACAGCTCCTACTTCAGGTACATTTTATGGTTATTATGATTTAGGTTCAAGTCAAAATACTTCAACTATTACAATTGCAAATAATAATTTTTCAAACATTAATAATAGTACAGGTACTGGTAGTTTTTATGGGATTTATTCTTCTAGCTACTTAACAAATCCATATCCTACTTTTACGGCTTACAACAATGTGTTAAGTTCTGTTACATATAGTGGAACAGGATTGTTTTACGGTATGTTTTTTAATGGTGTTGGCGGAACATCATTAACTCCTTGTGGCGTTTATAATAATACGGTATCTAATATTTATAGTGGTTCAAGTTCAACCACACAACATGCTTTTTACTTGGGGGCTCAAAATAATTATTTAGATTTCTATAATAATACAGTTACATCAAACACTTTGGTTGCACCTGCTGGCAGACATGCAGGTATTTATGCCCTTGGAACTCAAAACAATGCTAGAATCTATAATAATAGTATCACTAATTTATTAGGAGCACCTTTAACAGCAACTACTGGTGTTGAGTTAGATGGTATTTGGGTAAGTGGCGGAACTAAAATGGATTTATACCAAAATAAAATTAATTCTTTTACTACACGTGGTTCGGTTTTTGGTTATACAGTAAGCGGTGGAACCCAAATAAATATTTACGAGCATAAAGTAATTGGTGCTGATGATTATAGCATTTATAATTTAAACTCGTTAGGCTTTTTAAATACAAATGTTGTAGAAGGAATCAGAGTTAATAATGGCACAACTGTTAACATATTTAAAAATAATATTTACAACCTTAATAACACGGGTAACCCAATTTCGCCAAATAATTCAGTACTTAATGGTTTATCTTTTTCAGGTGGAACAACGGTTAATGCTTACAATAACTTAATTAGTAATTTAAACACCCCTAATTTAAGTTTTATAGATAATTTAAGAGGTGTTTCGGTTTCGGCAACTGGTCTTAATACCAGTTATAATTTGTATAATAATACTATCTTTTTAAATGGTACGTCAACTGCTGCTAACTTTGGTAGTTCGGGTATTTACCATGCCGGCAGTGCCACTTCAACAACTGCAAAATTAGATTTACAAAATAACATAGTAATAAACAATTCTTCGGCTATAGGTGCTGGTATTGTTGCTGCTTTTAAACGTAATAATGGTGCTACGGCAGGGTCATTAGCCAATTATGCTAACACATCAAATAAAAATTTATTTTTAGCAGGAACCCCAAGTGCAGCAAATCTAATTTTTTATGATGGTTTAGCATCAGCTCAAACCATGTCTGCATATATAGCTGGTGCATACACCTCAGGAACTGTTGCCCCAAGAGATGCTAACTCGTTTACAGAGTCTGCATTTAACGCAGCCACTTTTTTTACTTCAACCACACCTAATAACGCCAATTACTTGCAACCGCAAAATGGTTTAGTAACTCAGGCTGAGAGCGGTGGTAATAATATAACCAGTGTATTCACAGATGACTATGCAGGTTTAACAAGACCTGTTACTCCGGGTACCAGCTACGATTTAGGTGCTTGGGAATTTACTGGTACAACACCGGCTCCGGTTATTTTATTTTCTTCAACAACACCTTCCTTAACTCCTCAGCAATGTGTTGCAGCAAGCAGAACAATAGATGTCAACATAACAAGCGCAGCGAGCACAGTTACCTCAGCAACCTTATATTACAGCTTTAACGGTGTTGCGCAAACCCCGGTTACCATGGTTAACTCAAGCAGTACTTTATGGACAGGTGTTATAAATGCAGCTACTCCGGGTAATGCGGTTGTAACTTGGTCAGTGGTATCATTCAATTCATTAGGTTTAAATTCTTCATACATAGGTACAAGTTATTCTGATGAACCTACAACGGGTATTACGGCTTCTGCAACAGCAGTTCCCAACCCGGTTTGTGCAGGCTCAACATCTACGTTAAGTCTTAGTTATTTTAATGGTTCAAGTGCACCTCCGACCTATATCACACCATCCGTTTCAAGTCCTACAACAGATGAAGATTTTGCAAACGTTACCATAGTAAATGGAGCTAATGTTGTATTAAATAATTCGAGTGTCCCTAATTCATTAGGTGGTACAATTGGTACAGCAATTGGTACACCGGGAGGTTATTCTGATTTTACAGCTTATGGTCCTTATATTTTAAACAAGGGTGTTTCATATTCTTTTTCACTAACCTCTTCAACAGCTGGTGGAAATTTTAACAATGCGTTAGCTATGTATATTGATTATAATCGTAATGGTGTATATACTGATGCAGGAGAGTTAGTGTACACATCACCGGCAACCATTGTAGGCCCTCACACAAGAACTGGTAGTTTTACAGTTCCTGCTTTTGCAAGTTTTGGGTTAACGAGAATGCGCGTAATATCAAATGAGGGTTTGATAACAAGTCCAACACAGGCTATTACTTGGGGTGAATACGAGGAATATTCAATAAATATTCAACCTATAACGTCAGGTTTAACTTGGTATGAGAGTGCTAACGTAATCGGAACCTCTAATCCACAAACGACTACTGTTAACGCGAGTGCCACATATACAGGAACTGTATTACTTTCAGGATGTCCTATTTCAGGTACAGTTGCTATTGTAGCTAATCCATTACCAAGTGCTGTTACAGCAGCTAACAGTTCACAATGTGGTTTAGGGGTGCCAACTGCTTCAGTTAACGATGCAAATGGTTTTACAGCTCCAAATTACAATTGGTATAGTGCAGCTACAGGTGGTACTTTATTACAAAGTAGTGCGGCTAATTCTTATACAACTGCAATTTCAACAAGTTCGGTATTTTATGTAGCGGTTGCGAACCCAACAACAAATTGCGAGAGTTCGTTAACAGCGGTTTCAGTTTCGGTTACTATACCTGATCCTGTTTCTGTTGTTTCAACTGCTTCTGCTATCTGTTTAAATCAGAACTTTACTTTAACTGCTAGTAATACAGCAGCTTCACCGGTTCAAAACTATGCTTACAGTTGGTTATGTTCAACTCCGGGTAGTGGAGCTACGGTTGCAGCCAGCGGTTCACAGGTTGTAATAACACCTTCTGCGCCAGGTAACTTTGCTTATACTTTAACTGGAGTTGATTTACCTTGTGTAACTACAACTGTTGTTACGGTAAATGTTAATCCTAATCCTACAATATCAAATGCATTTGTTACACCAACTGTAATTTGTAGCGGAGAAACTACAAGTTTGGTTGCTAATAGTATAATTTCAGGACCTGCTACATCGCCAACTTATGCATTACCTCCTACTGTTTCTAGTCCTTTAGCAGATGAAGATTTTGCGAATGTTACGATAGCAAATGGTTCTAATATAATATTAAACAATACTACACCAGCCAATTCATTAGTAGGTACAATTGGTACAGCCATAGGAAATCCAGGTGATTATTCGGATTTCACTTCGTTTGGCCCTTATGATTTACAAATTGGTCAGGCCTATACGTTTTCTTTGTCTTCTTCAACTGCCGGAGGAAATTACGGCAATTCTTTAGCGATGTACATCGATTATAACCGCAATGGTGTGTTTACTGATGCGGGTGAGCAAGTGTATACTTCTCCTGGAACGATTATTGGCCCACATACAAGAACAGGTAGTTTTACGGTTCCATTATCGGCAAATTTTGGTGTTACCAGAATGCGTGTTATTTCTCATGAGGGATTAATTGGTAGTCCAACCCAGCCCGTTACTTGGGGAGAATACGAAGAATATACTATTAATTTATTAAGTAATATTACAAACAACTTTTCATGGTCTTGGGTGCCAACTACTCCGGCAATTAACACGGCTTCTGGCACTACAATTCCAACAAACATTACAAGTTCACCTGTAACCACTATTTATACTGTTACATCAACTAATTTAGCTACAGGTTGTTTTGCAACAGCTTCAGTTAGTTTATTGGTAAATCCATTACCAACGGCACCAGTTGCAACTAATACTTCTCAATGTGGTTTTGGTGTTCCTACATCTTCCGTTTCAGGAGGCATCAATTATAATTGGTATTCAAGCCCAACTTCAACAAACATAATACAATCAGGACCAAGTAATAACTTCTCATCGCCAATTGGCGCTACAACAACTTGGTATGTTGCAGCATTTGATAATGCCTGCGAGAGTTCACCTAGAACCCCTGTAACCACAACTGTCGTAATACCAGATCCAGTTACAGCTACTACAAGTTCTGTTAACTTGTGTGTAGGTGGAACAAATTCTGTTGTGTTAACAGCGGTTCAAACCGGTTCAACCAACGCTTATGCATTTACTTGGAATGCATCTCCTGTTTTAGGTAGCGGTATGCCTTCGCCTGTAATCGGTTCAGGCCAAATTGTTACACCGACATTACCAGGAAGTTATGTGTATAATTTGACAGCATTTGATGGTGTTTGTACAACATTATCAACGGTAACTGTTAATCTAAACAATTTGCCTGTTATTTTACCTACGGCAGTTAGCATTACACCTTCTGTTGTTTGTAGTGGTTCAACGGTAAATTTAAGTGCATACGCCCAACCTCCTGTTCCTAATTATTCTGCCCCGCCAACTGTATCTAGTCCATTAGCAGATGAAGATTTTGCAAATGTTACAATTGCAGATGGATCAACAATTATATTAAATAACACAACTGCAAATGGTTCACTTGTTGGAAATATTGGTACTGCAGTTGGAACACCAGGAGGTTATTCTGATTTTACAGCTTTTGGTCCTTACAACTTAAATTTGGGTCAGGCTTATACATTTTCATTATCTTCTTCAACTTCAGGAACTTTCTATAATAATGCGCTAGCAATGTATATAGATTATAATAAAAATGGTTTATTTAATGATCCAGGTGAATTGGTTTATACTTCGCCTACAACAATTTCCGGACCCCACACGGTTTCAGGAAGTTTTACCGTTCCTGTAGGTGCTATTTCTGGTCTAACTAGGATGCGTGTGATTTCAAATGAGGGATTAATTAATAGTCCTACCCAAGCGGTTACATGGGGTGAATACGAGGAATACACGATAAATTTAGTTGATTTAGGCCTTAACAATGTTACCTGGCAATGGAATCCGGGTGCAATTAACTCTAATACAGCAATTGTAACGGCATTAAATACCGGAACAGTAGTATCCAATCAAATATATTCTGTTACAGCAACAAGCACTATTACAGGTTGTTCAAACACAGAAACTGTTTCCCTTGTAGTAAACCCGTTACCTGCTGCGCCATTAACTTTTGACGCAACGCAATGTGGTATTGGTATCTCAACAGCTTCTGTAAGTGGTTCAACAAACTATAATTGGTATGCGACATCGACATCAACATCCATAATACAGTCTGGTTCAAGTCCTAATTTTACTAATGCTATAAGTTCTACAACCAGTTGGTATGTTTCAGCATTTGATGGATTATGTGAAAGTGCACCACGTGTAACATTAACAGGAACAGTTACAACACCACCTGTTTTATCGGTTAACACTCCTACAGGAACAGTTTGTGCAAATTCAATTTACTCTTTAACAGTAAGTTCACCAATAGCAAATTTTAGTAGTTATGTTTGGACTCCTACAACTAATTTATATACAGATGCTGCTGCAACTGTATCATATACTGGTGGTAGTGCTCAAACTTTATATTATTATACAACAACAGGCGGAGCATCAAACTATACTGTATCCTCAACTAATACCTTAACAGGTTGTTCAAACGCGGTTACTTTCAGTTTAAGTACAGAATTGCCAACTTTAACTGCAAGTGCAAATCCTACAGTTATATGTTCGGGTGCACCTGTTAACTTAAATGGCGTTAGCTTTGCTTTGGGACCTCAAACTGTTCCTGCAGGTTATTGCCCAGCTTCAAATGCAGGATCTGCTTGTATTAATTTAGTAAGTATAAATCAATTACTTCGTAACTCGGTTTGCGAAGCTGGTAATTATGTGGATGTTTTACCATCTATTACTACAACTAACTTAAATCTAGGTGGTTCATATACATTCTCGATCACAACCAATGCTTCTGCAATTGTTTCTGTTTGGTTTGATTGGAACAGAAATGGTGTTTTTGAACCATCTGAATGGTATCAGCCATATACTACCGGAACCGGTGGTTCGGCTTTAGTTACTGTTCCAGTAAATGCATCTTCAGGATTAACCAAAATGCGTGTTAGATCAAGATTATCAGGTAATATTAATGGTAGTGGTGATGGATGTACTTCTCTAGGTTCAGGGGAGACAGAAGATTACACTATAAACATTATGAATGATGTTTCTTCAAGTTACTCATGGCAATGGAACCCTGGCGCAATTAACTCTAATACAGCACTTGTAAATCCAGTTAATACAGGTTCTTTATCTGCAACACAGATTTACACATTGGCAATAACTAATCCTACAACAGGTTGTTCGGCTACTGCTACAGTTGGCATATTGGTTAACCCGATTCCTGCCACGCCTGTTTCAAGTAATTCAATTCAGTGTGGTAGCAGTATTCCAACTGCTTCAGTAAGTGGACCTACCAATTTTAACTGGTATGCAGCCCCTACATCAACAACTATTATTCAGGCGGGTGCTAGTACAAATTACACAACTTCAATTAATGCTACAACTACTTGGTATGTTACCTCTTATGACGGAACTTGTGAAAGTCCTGCAGTAGCATTAACACAAAGTGTAACGCCTGCTCCAGCATTAACAGTGTTAAGCCCAACTGCCGCAACGTGTGCAAATGCTATCCAGACTTTATCGGTTACTTCAACTTTGAGTAGTTATGCTTCTTATGTCTGGGCATCAACTGCTAATTTATTTACCGATGCTGCTGCAACAATACCGTATACTGGAGGTAGTGCTGCAATATTGTATTATTCATCAAATACAAACGGTGCAACTAATTATACTGTTACAGGTTCAAACACTGTTACAGGTTGTGCTAATGTTGCTACTTTCTCGGTTACCACAGATTTACCAAATATCACTGCGTTCTCTATTCCAACAGTTGTTTGTTCGGGTGCAAACGTTAACTTGTTTGGTCAGAGTTTAGTTAATGGTCCACAAACAAGTACAACTTATGTTGCTCCACCTGCGGTTTCGAGTCCATTAGCTGACGAAGATTTTGGAAATATTACAATTTCTCAGGGTGCTAACATAATTCTGAATAACACTACAGGTTATAATTCGTTAGTTGGAACAATTGGAACTGCAGTTGGTACGCCGGGAGGTTACTCTGACTTTACGTCGTTTGGACCATATAATTTGTCAAAAGGACAATTTTATAATTTTTCATTAAGTTCAATACAACCTGGTAATTTTAGTAATGCTTTAGCTATTTATATAGATTATAATAGAAATGGTGTGTTTACAGATCTTGGCGAACAGGTTTACACTTCTGCTGTTACCACTCCTGGTCCTCATACTGAGACAGGTATATTCAGTGTGCCAGCTACAGCAAGCTTAGGTGTAACCAGAATGCGTGTTATTTCTAATGAAGGATTAATTAATAGCCCAACACAAGCAATTACATGGGGTGAATACGAAGAGTATACTGTTAACCTTGTAGATAATATCACTAACAGTTATTCATGGCAATGGAATCCTGGTGCTATTAATTCAAACAACGCTTTAGTAAATCCGGTAAATACCTCTGCAACTCCAGCAAATCAGGTTTATACTGTAACACTTACGAATACATTAACAGGTTGTACAAATTCAGCTCCAGTTAGTATTCTTGTAAATCCTATACCAACTGTTTCAATTTTATCAAGTAATACATTGGTTTGTACAGGTAATTCTGCTACTTTAACAGGTGCTGGTGCTACAAATTATACTTGGACAACTTTTGGTAATACATCTTCAATTACAATTACGCCTAGTGCTACAGCCGTTTATACGCTTACAGGAGAATCGTTTAACTGCTCAAGTTCAACAACTACAACGCTTCAGGTTAATGTAACACCAACGGTTTCTGCTGTATCTTCAAGTTCTGTAATTTGTGCAGGATCAAACGCAACATTAACTGCTTCTGGTGCTACAAGTTATACATGGGCAGGTGTGGGTACCACATCAGCTGTTACTGTTGCACCTTCAACAACTACTGTTTATAGTGTTGTAGGAGAAACAAACGGTTGCTCTAATACAACAACGATTTCATTAACTGCTAACCCAGTTCCTACAGTATCAGCAGCTTCATCTAACTCGTTGATGTGTATTGGTTCTACCGCAACATTAACTGCTGCCGGTGCAACAAACTACACATGGTCATCATCAGGAACTGCTTCTACTGAAACAGTAAGTCCAAGTGCAACTTCAGTTTATACCGTTACAGGTGAATCTAACAACTGTACAAATACAGCGACTGTATCTGTAAGTATAAATACAATAATACCAACGGTTACAGCTGCAACTTCGAATGCTACGCTTTGTGCAGGATTTCCTGCAACCTTGACAGCTGGTGGTGCAATAAATTACACATGGACCAGTGTTGGTAATACACAGGCAGTTACTGTTAACCCAACTACATCTGTTACTTATACAGTTATTGGTGAGGATAATGCTTGTATTAATACAGCAACTGTAGCTATAGCGGTAACGCCTAATCCTTTGGTAGTTGTAACACCTAGCAGTTCTGCAATTTGTATAGGTTCTTCTGCTACGTTAACTGCAAGTGGTGCTAATACATACACTTGGACAAACATTGGTAACACCGCTTCAATTTCCATAACACCTACTTCAACAGCTATTTATACTGTTACCGGTGAGGCAGGAAGTTGTGTAACTACAGTAACTGTTCCATTATTTGTAAATATTATTCCTACGGTAACTGCAGTTTCATCTAGTCCTTATGTTTGTATAGGTTCTTCTGCTACATTAACAGCAGGTGGCGCTATAAATTACACTTGGACTACTATAGGTAATACCCAAACTGTTTCTGTAATTCCAATTTCATCTACAATTTTCTCTGTAACTGGAGAAGCTAATGGTTGCTACAATACTACAACTGTTTCTGTTGGGGTTGGCTCTGTTACACCGGTGGTTTCTGTGAGTGCATCTAGTCCATCAATTTGTTCTGGAAATAGTGCAACTTTAACTGCAAATGGTGCTAATACATATACCTGGAATCCTATAGCAACAACATCTTTGGTTATTGTAAATCCTGCCTCTACAACTGTTTATACTGTTACAGGTGATTTAAATGGATGTAAAAACACAGCAACTGTGTCATTGAATGTTGTTCAAACTCCAACGCTTTCTGTTTCAGCATCGCAAACAGTGTTATGTGTAACTGGAGAAACAGGAAGTTCGATTTTAACGGCTTCAACTTCTGCTACATCTTACTCTTGGTCTAATGGCTCAATTACAAATAGTATTGCTGTAACACCTACACTTACAACAACGTATTCGGTTACTGTAACTAATGCGGGCTGTTCTAGCGAAGCTGCTGTAACTGTTAATGTAACGGATTGTACCGGATTACAAGAGCAGTTTGCAAGCGCAATAAACATTTATCCAAATCCAACTAACGGAGTGGTTAATGTTGCCATAAACTCTCAATTTGTAGGAACTGCAAGCATTGAGGTTTATGATGTGATAGGTAAATTATTAATTAATGAAACCTTAGTTAGTGAAGTGACAACAGTAAATACTTCTAAATTAAAACAAGGTATTTATATGTTTAAAGTTGTAAATGATAATCAAACGATTAAAGTAAGCAGAATCATTAAACAATAAAAACTAGTTTTTTAAATTCTAAAAGGCTTTCTCCCAAAGAGAAAGCCTTTTTGTTTTTTTTGTATTTTTAGTGATTATTAATCTTAATTATTATGAAGCATCTTACATTTACAATATTGTTTGTTTTCTGTTTGATTTTTGAAATCAATCACGCACAAGTTTTAATTACACCCTCAGGCAGTATCACTGAAAATTTTAATACCTTATCAAGTGCAGGTACAAATACATGGACCGATAATTCTACTGTGCCCAATTGGTTATCTCAACGCACCGGAACAGGAACAACTTATGTGGCAAGTATAGGAAATTCTAATGCAGGTGGATTGTATAGTTTTGGTAGTACACTAACCCCAACTGATAGAGCGTTAGGATCATTAGGTTCTTCTAATGCTGCAGCCGGAGCTTTTGCTCATGGTGTATTATTACAAAACACTTTAGGCTTACCAGTTACTAGTTTAGCAATCAATTATACCGGTGAACAATGGCGTATGGGTGGACCAACTTCATCTGTACAAACCATAAGTTTTTGGTATAAAATTTCTTCAACACCTGTTACGGCGTTAACGCCATCAAACAATACCGGATGGACAGCAGTTACTGCATTAGATTTTTCAAGTCCTCAAACTAATACTACATCCGCAGCTTTAGATGGGAATTTGCCGGCTAATAGAGTAGTAATTTCTCCTGTAATCATTCCTTCTTTTAGTTTGGCAACTAACGACTACGTGTTGTTAAAGTGGGAAGATCCTGATCATATTGCATCTGACCATGGATTATCTATTGACGATGTTACCATTAAATGGATTTTACCACCTCCAACTGTTACAGGTATTACTAATTTAAATGTGTGTGTTGGTTCTCAAATACAAATTACCGGAACAAATTTTAATGGTGTTTCTACACTCAGTGTTGGCAATGTGCCGGTTTCATCATTTACAGTAAATAGTTTAACTCAAATTACAGCCATTATTGGTGCACCTGCCAGCGGGTCGGTTACAGTTATTACCAGTGGCGGAAGTGCAACAAGCTCTGCAGTTTTAAATGTTCTGGCTTCGCCAAGCATAACTGCAACATCATCTAATTCTTTTATTTGTCAAGGGTCAACTGCAATTTTAACGGCTAGCGGTGCTTCAACTTATTCTTGGAATACAGGCGCAACAACTGCTTCTATTTCTGTTTCGCCTAGTGTAACTACAAATTATATTGTAACGGGCGCCAATGCTGCAGGTTGCAGCGATACAAAAACGATTGCATTAAATGTTTACACCAATCCAACTGTTGTTGTGTCTTCCAGCTCAGGTTCTTTATGTTCCGGTTCTACAGCAACCTTAACAGTTAATGGCGCATCAACCTATTCTTGGAGCACAGGCTCAACAAACACTGTAATTTCTGTTACTCCAAGTACAACTGTTGTTTATACAATTACAGGCTCAAATTCGGGCTGTACCGATACAAAAACAATCAGTTTAAATATTGTTCAAGGCCCAACGCTTAATGCAATTTCATCTTCAACTGCTGTATGCTCCGGTGCAACAACAACGTTAACAGCTAGTGGGGCATCAACTTACTCTTGGAGCACAGGTGCTACAAATACCACTATTTCTGTTAATCCAAGTGTAACAACTAATTATACCGTTTCAGGAACAGATGTTTCGGGTTGTTCAGATACAAAAACCATTGCATTAACTGTAAATCCAAATCCTACAGTAACTATATCGGCATCTTCAAATTCTATTTGTATTGGTTTAACAGCTACTTTAACTGCAAGTGGCGCTAATACGTATTCGTGGAATACGGGAGCAACAAACACTGTAATTGCTGTTACCCCAAGTGTTGCAACGAGCTATTTGCTTATTGGAACAAATGCTTTTGGTTGTACAGATACAAAAAGTGTAACAATAAGCGTTAATTCAAATCCAACGGTAAATGCCACAGCCTCTGCGAACTCTGTTTGTGCCGGTTCAACAGCAACATTGCTTGCTAGTGGCGCAGCAAATTATACATGGACAAGTGTAGGCACCACATCGTTGGTAATTATTACACCAAGTGCATCAACTATTTATTCAGTTACCGGAGAAACAAATGGTTGTGTAAATACCGCAACTGTAAGTGTTAACGCAATTCCTAATCCAACTATTTTGGCCGTAGCATCACAATCTGTACTTTGCGATAACGGTAGCACCGGCAGTTCAATACTAACAGTATCTACAAATGCCACAGCTTATTTATGGTCTAACGGAGCAAGCACAACAACTACTATGGTTACACCAACGCTTACAACTAATTATACTATTACTGTAACTCAGGGTGGGTGTTCATCAAATGCTGTGCTAACAATAAGTGTTACAAACTGTACGGGAGTTAATGAAAACACCGATATAGTTATTAGTATTTATCCAAATCCTGTAAACGAAGCACTAACTGTTTACGGATTAAACAAAGATGTTACATTAGAGTTATACGATGTTGCCGGGAAATTAATAGTAAGTGAAAGAATTAACGGAACAACAACAATAAACACTACATTTTTAGAAAAAGGAGTTTATATTTTAAACATAACTGATAATGGCACGCTTTTAAAAGCAAGCAAACTACTAAAAAATTAAAAACAATTATTATGGCATTTACAGGAAACGAAGCAGAAGAATTTCCATTAAGCACAGCTGCAGAATGGACAGCTAATTACCGCAGAGAAAACCCCAATGGTGTTAAGGCGCATTTTTTTGGCCACGTTATTATTGAAAGAATACTAGCCCAACCGGGTTGTGTTGGTATTAGATGTTATTATGCCTTAGACGAAAACGGCAAACAACAATTAATTATTGTTGGTGTGGATAGTAACGAAAACGATTTATACGAAGGGGTTATTGCAGATAAGTCCATTCCTTGCCCTCAAAGTTGCTCAAGCGTTGGTCCTCTGATATAAAAATTTATTTTAGATTTTGGACCCTCAATTACGTTACCTCTCACTTATAGGGGTTTATTTCGCTCTATTCCCTATTTTAGTTGGAGTAAGTTGCTATAAATACTTTCAGTTAAATCTAAAATTAATTTTTTTATTGGTTTGTGTTGGGTTTACGATAGATTTGATAAATGCATATTTTGCATATGTTTTAGCATTGAATAATTTATTTTTGTTTTATTTTTTCACCGTTTTTGAGTTTTTTATTTTAACCATCTTTTATAAAAACAATTCAAATAGTTTATTTCTCAAAAGAATACACATATTAATCTTTGTTTTTTTTATAAGTTATGTTTCGATTGTTTTTTATCATTTTGGTGTTTTTTCTGAAAAGTCCATGCAAATTATTGCTGTTGAAAGTAGTTTAGTTTTTTGTTTTGCAATTTTTTATTTATATAAATTTTTAAGATCAAATACTGAAATTAATTTGATTAAATTGCCTTTTTTTTGGATAGTTTCTTCACACGTAATTTACTTTAGCCCATCAATTCTATATTTTTTATTTTTTGAATATTTAAGTACACATTTACCTGATTTTTTAAATTTATTTGGAAATATTTCACATTTATTACTAACCACAATATACTACACTTTAATTGCAATAGGTTTTATAAAAAGTAAAAACAAAAATTATGAAATTAAAACAAACTAATTTTATGGAAAGTTATTATGCCTTAGATGAAAACGGTAAACAACAATTAATTATAGTTGTTGTGGATAGTAACGAAAACGATTTATACCAAGGCGTTATTGCGGATAGGTCTATATCATGCCCGCCAAATTGCCCAACTAATAGCCCTTTGATTTAGCAGTTGTTTTTTTAAATGACGTTGTTTGATTATTATTTTAAAAGTTTTGTTTTTACACAAGATATTAGTTTTTTGATAACTGTAATTGTCGGTATTAAACTTCTAAAACATTTTGATTTTAGTCTTAAAATATTTTTTGCGCTAATATGTATTGCTTTAATCTCGAATATTTTTTTATTTACCTATGCTTGGATTTTAAAAAAGCAAAATTTATTTATTATTAATATTTATTCTTTATTAGAATTTGCTTTATTATCACTTTTTTACATCACTATTATTAATAGTCTGTTTTTTAGAAGACTTATCTTTTTATTATTGTTAATTTATATTTTGACATCATTGTTTTATTTTTACACTAATAGTTTATCTAGTATGGCTTATTATAAAATTGCTGCCCTAGAAACTTTCTTAATTAGTTGTTATGCGCTTTCTTTTTTTATTCATTCAATGAATTATAATCCCAAAAAAAATTCAACTGAATTGCCATTTTTTTGGATAAATTCAGGGATTTTAATTTATTATATGCCTTTTATTTTAATTTTTTTATTTTTTGAATACTTAAATAAAACATCAAGTGAATTTTTAATAGGATTAATTAATAATTCTACGAATATACTTACGCTTGTTTTTATAACATTAATAATAATAGGTTTTTTAAAAAGTAAATCGCAAAACCCAAATATTAACTTAAAAAGTTAATTCTAAATTTAATTATTTATACTTACCAGAAATTTTACATAAACCTCCAAGCCATATACATCAACTCTTTTTTTTGCTGACTGAACATCAATACCCATATAAGGCCCGGTTTGAAAAATAATAGATGTTTTTGTTTTTTTGTTAGGCGTATTTAAAACACAACTTAACCCATTTCCAAAACTATATCTGTCCCAACGAAAAGGGTGTTTAATATAGGAGTCTAAACTTGTTTTTAAATAATAATTAAATCTAACACCACCACTTTTCATTAATTTTTTGTGTATTGCAAAGTGATGCTCGCTGCAAAGCAAAGGATAAGGGATGATGTATTTTATTAAGTCAATTGCTTCAGGAATTTTTATATCTAAATTTCGGTTAACAATTGTATTTATGACAGAGCAAAATGGGTAATAATAAGCCACATTATTTTTTTGTTGATTGAAATTGTCAGGACTTAATAACGTGTAATCACAAATTTTAGAAACAATAAAATAGTTTGGTGTTAATGGAATTAAAGAAACTAAACTAACCGAATAATTACTCCGGAAATTTGTGCTGCCCGAAGCGCCTAAATAAACTTCTTTATCTTGACCAATACATTTTATGTTGGTAAAAAAAATAAATAGTACTAAAATGAATAAAGCCTTCATTAGTTTAAAGCAAAACACTTAATCAAAATACAAAAACTATTTGTTTAAAAAAAACAGGCGAGCTTGATTTTACGCTAATGTGTAAAATGATAATAATTATTTAATTAAACAGATAAACTTTAGTTAGGGTAGTTAACTACAATTATTCTTGAACATAAATTCGTTTAACTCGTCCGGAAACATTTGTAAGCACCTCGTATGCAATTGAGTTAAGTGCTGTTGCCAACTTATTTGTTTGATCTGTATTTTCAAAAATTATAACTTCATCGCCTTCGTTACATGCAATGTCTGTAACGTCTATCATACACATATCCATACAAATATTTCCTACGGTTTTACAAAAGTTGCCGTTAATATAAACACCATGTTGGCCGTTTCCTAAAAGTCTGTTAAACCCATCGGCATAACCAATAGGAATTGTAGCTATTTTGGTGACTCTATTTATTTTTCCGCTTCTGTTATAACCAATAGTTTCTGTTTTTTTAACCTCTTTAATTTGACTTATTCGGGTAATTAATCTGCCAACATTTTCTAAATTGTTTTGTTCTTGATTATTAACACCAATGCCATACATGCCAATACCGAGCCTAACCATGTTATAGTGAGCGTTTTTAAATCTGCTTATTGCACCCGAATTACAAATGTGTTTAACAACCTGGTAACCTAGTTCATTTTCTATAATCGTAAATGCTTTTTCAAATATTCTAATTTGTTCTTGAGTAAAATTATCTAAATCGGCATTGTCAGAACCGGCTAAATGAGAAAATACCGATTTGATTTTTATTTGAGGATATTTTTTTAATTCAATTAATAAATTATAAATATCAGCCTCTTCAAATCCTAAACGATGCATGCCTGTATCAATTTTTAAATGTACAGGATAAGGTTCGGTAATACCAAGTGCATCTAGTTTTTTAGCAAAGGCATTTAGTATTTTAAAGCTGTATAATTCAGGTTCAAGTTGGTAGGTAATAATATCTTCTAAGCCGTCTTCTTCCGGACTCATAACCATAATTGGTAAAGAAATTTGAGATTGCCTTAATTCAACTCCTTCGTCGGAATAGGCAACAGCCAGATAATTTACGCCAATATGCTGAAGTGTTTTTGCTATTTGAACACTTCCACTGCCGTAACCCATGGCTTTAACCATGCACATTAATTTTACATTTTGGTTGATTAATGATTTGTAATAATTAACGTTATTAATTAGTTTATTAAGATTAATTTCAAAAACTGTATCGTGGCTTTTTAATTGCAATAATCTACTTATGTTTTCAAAGCCAAAGCTTCGCGCACCTTTTAAAAGTATGCTAGCTTCGTTAAACAAATAATTAATTAAATTAAACTGACTTAAGAAACTTTGCGTATCTGCATAAAATAATGAGTTTGATTTAAATAACGCTTTGTGTTGCGAAATTTCTTTTCCTATACCAATTACTAAATCTATTTTGTTTTGAGAAAAAAGTTCTGATAAATTTCTATATAGAGAGTTTGAAGAAATTCCTGATTGTTCGAGATCAGAGACAACCACAATTTTTCGTGTTCGTCTATTTTGATGCGTTAAATAATTTAAAGCAATTTTTATAGAGTCAATATCCGAATTGTAATAATCGTTAATAATTAAGGTATTATTAATCCCTGTTTTTAATTCTAAACGTAAGGCAACCGGTTGTAAATTACTAATCCGTATAGAAATTTCATCCGCATTAAATCCCATTTGCGATAAAACTGTAATACAAGTGGATACATTTAATACAGATGCTAAATCAGAAAACGGGATTGCATAATCATTTGTGCCAGTTGAAGTTTTTAGTTTTAGTAAATTATTTTGCTGTGTAATTTTCACATCAGCATCTTCAAATTCTGAAACCAGTATGCATTTTTTTAAAAGCTCCTCGGGTAATTGCGCTTTTTGCAGACCGTTAATAATGATTTTAGATGAATGTGATATTAATTTTAATTTCTCTTTTATTTTTTGTTCTCTGTTTTCAAAACCTTCATCATGGGCACTGCCAATAGAAGTAATTATGCCAATAGTTGGTTTAATTATTTCTTCAAGCTTCTCCATTTCTTCTGGCATTGAAATGCCCGCTTCAAAAATAGCTAGGGTATGATTGTGATTTAAATTTAAAACACTTAACGGCACACCAATTTGAGAATTATAACTTTTTGGACTACGGCAAATAACATAATCTTTTTTTAGTAGTTGATAGAGCCATTCTTTTACAACTGTTTTACCATTGCTGCCGGTAATTCCAATAACTGGAATTTGAAATTGCTGCCTGTGGAAAGCGGCTAGTTTCTGAATGGTATGTAATGGGTTTTTAGATACAATAAACGAAATGTCTTTATTTAAAAATTCAGAATAATTAAATTCATTTTCCTGAATTAAAAATGATTTAACACCTTTATCAATTAATTCAACAATAAAGTTATGCCCATTATTACGATTAGTTTTAAGTGCAATGAATAAGGTGTTGTTTGGTGTTTGAAGCGCACGGCTATCAGTTAAAAATACAGTTATGTTTTTATCAGAACTTCCAAAAAATAAAGAGTTTGTAATTTCTGCTATTTGTTGCAGGCTATACATAATTGCAGATTATTTTTTAAAATTAGTATTAAAACAGTTTCTGCATAAAGGTTCGTAACTGTCTGTTTCACCCAGCAACACTAAACTATTTTCGCTAGTTTTTCGGTGGCTTACGTATGCTAAACTGCCGCATTGCATGCAAATAGCGTGAACTTTTGTAACGTATTCGGCTGTGGCTAATAAATTGGGTATAGGTCCAAAAGGTTTTCCTGTATAATCTAAGTCAAGTCCGGCAACAATAACTCTTACACCTCTATCAGCAAGTTGATTGCAGACGTATGGTAATTCATTGTCAAAAAACTGTGCTTCGTCAATTCCTACCACATCAACATCTGTGGCTAACAATAAAATGTTTTCGCTGGTTGGCACCGGCGTGCTCATAATTTCTATTCCTTGATGGCTCACAACTTTAAATTCGTCATAACGAACATCAACAGTTGGTTTAAATATTTCAACTTTTTGTTTAGCAAATTGCGCTCGTTTAAGTCGTCTAATTAATTCTTCTGTTTTGCCTGAAAACATGCTTCCAACAATGACTTCAATCCAGCCACGTTTTTGTTCATTACTGTTATTTTCTAAAAACATTGTTTAAAAGCGGTTAAAAACAAAACCTAAAAGTAATGTAAGAACTTGCAAAATCAAATTATATTTAATTATATAATTATTCACAAACTATGTCGCTAGAAAAAATTTTACACAAGATACAATCTCAAATAAATGATTTGGCGCCAACACTTGAATTGTTTATTGACGAAACTATACAGCCTTCGGTAGAAAGTTGTGAAACTCTGCAAGATCAGCTAATTAAGCTCCAGGAAAATATAGCGGTTTACAAGTATAAAAAAATGAATAACGAAATATCACCAAGTTTTAATATTCATGCAAAAGTTTCTGAAACACCTGTTTTTGTTGAAAAAATTCAAGAACCTGAAACAGAAAAAATACCAGAACCTATACAGGATAAAGTACAAGAAAAAATAGAAATTGAGGATATTAAAACAGAAGTTTTAGAAACAGAAAATAAAATTTTTTCACCAATAAGTATTGGTATTAATGATAAGTTTAGATTCATAAATGAGTTATTTAAACAAAACGGCTCAGAATATAGTATAGCATTAGAGCAGTTAAATGCTTTAAAAAACTGGAACGACACTGAAGTTTATTTAAACAGTTTAAAACACTTGTATAACTGGAATGAAACGAATGATGTTGTAAAGTATTTTTTTTCAATTGCGAAAAAACGGTACAATTAATGCGATTTATAATAGTTTCTTTTTGTTTAGCTATATTATTACCTCTTAATTTATTTGGTCAAGATACTCTTTACGCAAGAGAACTAATTAACTATTTAAGCTCAAAAAAATGTTTTGGCAGAGGTTATGTAAAAAATGGGAGTCATAAGGCGGCCAATTTCATTAAAAAAGAACTAATAAAAAACAAGGCAACTCCTTTTTTTATTGATGGGTATTTTCAAGATTTTTATTTTGATGTAAATACATTTCCGGGTAAATTAACTGTAAAAATAAATGATGTTAAGTTAAAGCCAGGTATAGATTTCATTGTTGCGCCGGAGAGTTCATCTTTAAAAGGAAACTATTATTTACAAAAAAAAGATTCTGTATCCTACACTGCAGTTGGCAGTTATTTGCCTTTAACCCTTTCTCTCAAAAATAAATTAACGTATAGTGTTGCAACAAAAACAGTTTTAGGGTGCAAAGTAGAGATTTTAAACAATAAAAATAGTAGCGAGCCTAAAACTATCGAGTTAAAAATAAAAAGTACTTATAAAAAAAATTATCTACAAAAAAACATTTGTGCGTTTATACCCGGCAGTTTAACTAACGATAGTTTAATTGTGTTTTCTGCTCATTACGATCATTTGGGTGGAATGGGAAAAACTACTTTTTTTCCGGGGGCTAATGATAATGCAAGTGGCGTTAGTGTATTGCTAAATTTAATAAGGCATTATCAAAAAAATCCACCAAAATATAAAACCGTTTTTGTTTTTTTTGCGGGTGAAGAAGCAGGTTTGTTAGGATCAAAATATTTTGTAGAGAGTAAAATTATGGATTTAAGTAAACTTAAATTTTTAATTAACCTTGATTTGCTTGGCACCGGAGACGATGGTATTATGGTAGTTAATGGCTACACCTACGCCAAACAATTTGAATTATTAAATAAAATAAATAGCGAGCAATTATTTGTAAAAGAAATTAAGAAAAGAGGTAAGGCATCAAACAGCGATCATTATTGGTTTACAGAAGCAGGCGTACCATGTTTTTTTATTTATACGTTGGGAGGCGTTAAGGCTTATCATGATGTTTTTGATGTTTCTGAAACATTACCCTTGACAGATTATGTAGATGTTTTTAAATTAATAACCTCTTTTATCAATCAATTATAAAATTTAAAATTACTTAGTATGGAACAATTAATGCAGACAATACTTTCAGATAAATTATATGTTACATTGGCAATTATACTGATTGTATTTATAGTTTTATTTATTATAAAAAAATTGTTTAAGTGGGTAGTAATTTCACTTTTGATTTTTATTGCATTTCTTATTTATGCTCATTATAAAGGCGAAAGTATTAAAGATGTTTTGAAAAAAACAAAACAGCAAGGTGAGCTGATTTTAAACAAAGGGAAAAATGAACTAAAAAAAACAGTTAGTGAATAACTGCAGTAATTATTTTCTATAGAAATTCATGGCATCAATTTCTTCCCATACTTTTGGATGTAAAAAAAAACGGACGTCTTTTTTTTCTTTAATGGCATGTCTGATAAATGTAGATGATATGTCCATGATAGGCGCCTCAGTAAAATGAATATGCGGGTGATTATCAAATACAGTTTCTTTGCTATGGGGTCTTGGGTAAATATAAATATGATATGCTTTTAAGATCTCTTCGTAATTTTTCCATTTATTAAACGTCATTAGGTTGTCTTGCCCCATAATTAAACTAAAGGTATGTTCAGGATATTTTTCTTTTAATTTAACAAGTGTGTTTATGGTATAAGATGGTTGTGGCAAATTAAATTCGAAGTTACTAGCTTTAATTGTTGGGCAGAAGTCTAAAGCTAAATTTACCAGATGTAAGCGATCATTTTGATTTAACAATTGACTTTTATTTTTTAATGGGTTATGCGGACTAACCATTAACCAAACCTGATTCATCTCTGTTGAGTTCGCCATATAATTGGCAATTGCCAAGTGACCTATGTGAACCGGATTAAATGAACCAAAAAATAAACCAATGTGCATAAAGTAAAATTAAGGCTTATTTTTTAATTTGTAAATCAATTAAAGTAACAAGGTTAAATAGGTATCAGATTATTTACAGTGAATTTTTATGACTATTTTTTCCTTAATAAATCAGTAAATTTAAGCTATGAATTCTTTAAATAATATTGACAGTTATTGTTTAAAACCCTCTGCAAGCAACACTCAGCAATACTATTTATATCAATTAGCCGCTTATCCAACCTACAAATTAAATTCTTTTGTGTTATTACCATATCGTAATCCCCAAAAAGAACAAACACGACAATTATTTTTTGATATAATACATCAGAATAAAATTGAAATTGGTCCTAAGGCAAATCGGTTAAGAAATAAAATTTTATTAAAAGCTAAAACGCCTAAAGAAACGTATTTGAAGAATTTAGTTGATTTAAAACAACATATCCAAAATGGCAACATTTACGAATTAAATTATTGTATTGAGTTTTATGCTGATGATGTTGAAATAGATCCTATTGAAACCTTTATACATTTAAATACAATAAGCAAAGCACCTTATGCCAGCTTGGTTAAACTAAAAGACGATTTTATTATAGGTGCTAGCCCTGAATTATTCTTAAAAAAAGAAGGTGATATTCTATTTACAAAACCTATAAAAGGAACTTCAAAACGAGGAAATAACAAGATAGAAGATGAATTATTAAAAGACAATTTATTTAATAGTCTTAAAGAACGTACAGAAAATGTGATGGCTGTTGATGTAGCGAGAAACGATTTGTCACGTATTGCTCAAAAAGGAACAGTTAGCGTAAATAAGCTTTATAACATTGAGAGTTACGAGACCGTTCATCAAATGGTTAGTACTGTTAGTTGCAATATTAAAGAGACTACAAGTTTTAATGATATTGTGGAGGCAACTTTTCCGATGGCCAGTATGACGGGCGCTCCAAAAATTATGGCTATGCAATTAATTGATGAGCACGAAAATTTTGATAGAAATTTTTATTCAGGAGCGATGGGAATTATAGATGAAAAAGGCGATTTTACCCTGTCGGTAAACATTAGAAGTATTTTTTATAATCAAGTTACAAAAAGGCTATCTATTGCTGTTGGTAGTGCAATTACCTATTTATGTGATCCAGCAAAAGAGTATTCAGAATGTTTATTAAAAGCAGAAGGTCTCCTTAAGGCTTTGAATGCGGAAATTAGTGATGAGTAAATTTAAAAGTAAGGGCTGTAATTAATTATTTAATTTGTCGCCTCTTAGTTCTCTGAATCGTTTGCGAGCTTCTACAGTATAAATACTTCCCGGGTAGTTGGTTAGTAAATCTTGATAAGCCTGTTTCGCTTTTTCTTTATCGTTAATTTTTTTATCGTAAAGTTCTGCGAGCTTAAATTGAGCATCGTCACCATATAATTCATTTGGATAATATTCAACGATGTTTTTTAGCATGATTTCTGTGTCAGTAAATTTTCCTTGAGTATGAAATATTTGGGCTTTGGCATAATTAATATCATCGCCTAAAGTGTTATTGCTGAATAATAAATTTATGCTATCCATTCTTGCTATTGCTTCTTGAAATTTATGTTGAATAGCCATTAATTCTGCGCTAGCAAATAATCTTAAGGGAAGTTCGTTGGTGTCTATACCAATTGCATCAGAAATTATGAGAGATAAATTTAAGGCGTCGTTTGCAATTAATTTTGTAGTAGCACCTTTTAAAACATCGGCTTGAGTTTTAGCCCATGAAAAATCACCTGCATAGAAGCTGAGTTTGGCATTTTTAAATTTTGCCTCCTGCCCGATTGCTTCATACTTAAAATCTTTTTCAACTTGAGAATATAATAATGAGGCTTCCCATATTTCGCCGTTAAGCAAATAGATATCGCCTAATAATAGTTTATATTCTGCTTTAATTTGTTTATCTAAGCTTGGCTGTTGAATAAACTCCTGCAATAATAAAATAGCTTGATTGCCTTTATTTAAATAAAATGCCTGTATACTAACCAGATTTTTCAAGATGGGAATATTTAAAAATCCGCTTTGATATTTTGAATAAGCCTTGATAAGTTTTTGTTCAAGTAGATTTAATTCTTGAAGTGTTGGTTGTAGTTTTTGCGTAGTATATAAAAACTCCACATTTAAAGATTCAATAGTTGCCGCATCAAAATATAAATTGTTTGGTCCTTTTTCTATTAAGTAGTCATAACAGCGTTTAGCGGTTTCCCACTGTTGGTTGTCAGAACACATTTTAGCTAAATCAAATATTCGGGAGCCGTCTTCTTTCAGTCGTTTATCTAAAGCTCTTGATTGAATAAATGCCCCATTAAAATCTTTTTGTTGTTTTTGTATGAAAATTAAAAATTCGCTTAATACAATTTTATCTGGGTTATTTTGAATTCTTTTTTGAAGTTCTTGTTTAAGTAAGGGGTTATTAACTCCACCTTCTGAATCGTCGTATCCTAAAGAGTTTTGCAAATTTGTTTGAACCGTAATAATTTCGGTTTCTCTATATTCTAAAGCATCTAAATATTCATTTATCATTGCTTTTAAGTCGTTCTTTTTTTTGTATACATCTGCCCTTTCATAAAAGTAAGGATAGTCCGGATTTGCTTTTCCTGCTTTTTTATAGGTTTCTATAGCGTAATCATAAAGGCCATCGTCGATAAATGCATTTGCCAGATTTTGTGTGTGGGGTTGTATTGGTAATAATTGTTTTATTGCTTTTTCATAGCAATCTTTTTCTTTTTTAGCTTCTGATGTAAGCTTATAGATACGGGCTAAATAAACAAATAGATAAACATTATTGGCGTTTTGTTTTAATTGCCTTTTGGTTATTTTTTCTGCTTTTGAAAAATCTTTAGCGCCAATTAAACTTTTAAAATAATAATTATACCAAGCCTCTTGATTTTTATCGTATAGGTCTGCGAAATATTCATTCGCTTTATCAAACTCTTTTTGATCGAAGTATTGAACGGCTAGTTTGTCAGAATTACTTGGAATTCTCTGTGAATAAGCATTATTCCACAAAAGAAATATAAAAAAAATAAAAACTGTTTTAACAAAACATTTCTTCATTCTATATAAAGATAACACCAACATTTGGTTTTAATAACATTAAAATCTAATTTAATTTTTTTTCACAATATTACTAGAGTTAATTAAATTTCAATTGCTTTAAATTTATAATTTAAAGCTGAAAAGTGTTTAAGAAAAAGTGGTAAGGCATAACGTAAATTTTTTTCCGCTTTGTAGTTATCGTGAAACAAAACAATGCTTCCTGGTTTGGTATATTTTAAAACATTGTTCAAGCAAGCTTTTTCACTAATTTTTTCGTAATCATAACTTATTACATCCCAAAACACTATTTTAAAATTATTTTCAAGTAAAGCTTTATATTGGCTTTGTTTTAGTTGGCCGTAGGGAGGACGAAAAAGTTTATTCTTAATTAATTTTTCGCAAGTTTCAACTTCTGATAAATAGTGAGATGTTTTGGTTTTAAAACCTTTTGGGTGAAACATGGTGTGGTTGGCAACCATATGGCCTTCTTGAACTATACGATCAAAAATTTCGGGATTTTTTAAAATATTTGCCCCAACACAAAAAAAAGTAGCTTTTGCTTGATGTTTATGAAGTTCATCTAATACCCACTCTGTTAATTCTTTAATTGGCCCGTCATCAAAAGTGAGATAAATTATTTTTTCTGTTGTATTAATACGCCAAATGGCGTTTCGATAAATTAAGTTTAGAAACTTTTTAGGTTGAATAAGTAGAAAATTTTTCAAGCTATTGTTTAGATTCAAAATTTAAGATTGTACTTGGTTTGTTAGGGTTTATAATTAAAAAGAGCAAGGTTAATTTCCTTGCTCTTTTAATACTAAAAATTATTTTATTTCAGGAACTTGTTGTCCTTCAGGTGCAATTTCTTCTGGAGGAATTATTGCCGAAACGCGCGCCATGAAATCTTTTGAAAGTTCATTTTGCTTAAACTGCTGCGTTAGTCCTGTTAAACGTTTAAGAATTTCTTGGCACTGGTTAATTTCTCTGCCAAAGGCAACACGACGTTTTGGGTTTTGAGCATTATATATTTTTAAATCTCCTTCAAAAATATCGAAAAGTTTTTTAGCTAATTCATTTGCTTTTTTAATTTCGTTAATCTGATAATAGCCTGCACAAACAGTAAAAATTGTAGCATCAAACGGAATGTTTTCGTCAGGCATTACCTCAAGGCATTTATCTAAAACCGCTTTTGCTTTTTTAATTTTACCTTCATTTATTAACGCACTTGCCAATACACTCATTTGCATTCTTAAATTTCCGGTCATGCGAATACAATTTTCATCCAAATTAATTCCTTTTTTATCCATACCCCCCCATAAAAACTTATTCATCACATTGTCGTACATGGCATTTGTATTTACTCTTCCGCCTTGCGATTCTTCCATTTCGGTTTGTTTTATAGGTACTAATCTATAAGCTAAGCCTTCTAATTGAAAGTATTTTTGTAGGCCTACATACGCATCATCTCCGGTAGTTACAGCAAAATAAATAGGTCTGTCCCATTTAGTGTGTGCAACTAAATCAAGCACCATTAAATCATTTTTTGTAATGTAATTTCTTCCGCCCAAATCCCATTTGATTCTTTTAGCTAACCTAGCAGTATCTTTTACGCTGATAACTTTGTTTTTCATTACAGTAAGGCTATCAACATTTACATAAAATTTATTAGACTGAATAATATCTATTAAATCACCACCATTGTCGTATTTACTGGCTGGGTCATCGCTTATTGCTTCAGCCAAAGCATCTCTTAAATTTAATGAATTTGGATTTTGATTATTTATAATCAAGTATTCTAACTTAGATGCTTCTAATTTTTCTTCCGGAATTGTAAACGGAACCGGTTTACTATCATAGGCAGCTCTTCGCATTTGTTTAATGTACCAATCGGTTTGCAATAAACTTAAATTTACTACACGAACATCTGTTCTTATTCCTTCAACCTCTTGAGCATACCATAACGGGAAAGTATCGTTGTCTCCGTTGGTAAATAAAATGGCATTTGGAGCACAACTCTGAAGGTAATTGATGGCACAGTCTCTTGACATGGTTCTTAATGAACGATTATGGTCGTTCCAGCCCTCTTTAGCCATAATAACTGGCACAACCATACTTAATGCTGTTGAGCCCAGAGCAATTCCCATACTGGCAGCTCTTTTACTTAATAAATCATAAATAAAGAGAACTCCAAAACCTATCCATATGGCAAACGCGTAAAAACTTCCGGCATAAGCATAATCACGTTCGCGTGGTTGGTAAGGTGTTTGATTAAGATAAACTACAATGGCTAAACCAGTAAGTAAAAAGAAACTTAATACTATCCATGCATCAGGTTTATTGCGCTTAAAATGAAAAAACATACCTAATAAACCCAAAATAAACGGCAATGCATAAAAATGATTTTCAGCAAAATTATTTTTGTCGCGGTAAATTTTTTGTGAAGTGTCAGAATCTAATAATAAATCATCAAATCCTTTAAAACCTGTAACCCAATTTCCTTCCATTGAGTTGCGCATTAATCCCTGCACGTCGTTTTGTCTCCCAATAAAATTCCAATAGAAATAACGCAAATACATAAACTTAACCTGATAAGCGATGAAATACGTTAGATTTGCTGCCATTGTTGGTATTTCGATTGTAGAAGGTTCTCCGTTGCTGCCTTCAACTGTTTTGGTTTTGTGATTTTCTGCTACATTTCCCCAATACTTATAGGCAGATTCGTGATGGCTTTGACCGCTCCACATTCTCGGAAAAACAGTACAAAATTCTTTTTGATATTTTGGGATAGAATTTTTTCTGGTGTCAATTACTTTGTAATTTTTGTTCTTTTCGTCTTTTGCATAAATAGGATCGCCACTTCCGAATTCACTTTTAGAGACTGTGGGTGCATTATAATATTGACCATATAACACAGGCCAATCGCCATATTGCTCACGAAGCAAATAAGACAACATGTTAGGTGCGTTTTCAGGGTCGTTTTCATCCATTGGTGTATTTGCTTGCGAACGAATTACTAGTACAAAGAATGAGGAATAACCGATTAACAATGTTGCAAAACTTAAAAACACTGCATTTAGTGACACGGTTTTAGTTTTGAATTTATTGATTGCATACAAAATTCCGCCAAGCATTATTAATCTTGTAAACATGCCGCCTCCACTTGGGGCAGTAATAATAGACAATAAGGATAATACTATGCCAGAGTAAAACCCAATTTTATAATGCTGTTCTTTTTTGTTAACGGTATATAAAATTAAAAATGTTAATGATAATATCAGTAGAAGAAAAAAGATAACAGTACCTACGCTGTATCCAAAATTTAACTTGTTAGTGAAGAAAACTTCGTAATCGCTTACAAATTTTACTACTTTGGGAATAATGAGATTTTGAACAAAGCCTAAAAGTAAAACAGAAGAAATCCCGGCAATAAAAAAACCTTTCCATGAAAACTTATATTTTTTAAAATAAATAACAAATGCAATTGCCGGAATAACTAATAAGTTTAATAAGTGAACGCCAATTGAAATACCAATTAAATAACTTATTAAAACTAACCAGCGCAGAGCGCTTGTTGGGTTGCTAGAGTCTTCTTCATCCCATTTTAAAATTGCCCAAAAAACAATTGCTGTAAACAAAGCAGACATGGCATAAACTTCGCCCTCAACAGCACTAAACCAAAATGAATCAGAGAAGGTATATGCTAAAGAGCCAATAATGCCAGCACCTAATATGGCCCATTGTTTAGGTTTTTCGAGTTCTGCCACTTTTTTAGCGTAAACTTTTATTCCAAGTCGGGTAATAGTCCAGAATAAAAATAATATTGTAAATGAACTTGATAATGCACTCATGATATTAACCATCATAGCTGCAGTTGCAGGGTTGTCGCCACCTAGCAACGAGAAAAATCTACCTACGAGCAGAAAAAATGGTGCTCCCGGTGGGTGACCTACCTCTAGTTTGTAAGCACAAGCAATATATTCTCCACAGTCCCAAAAACTTGCAGTTGGTTCAATAGTACTACAATAGGTTATGGTTGCGATAGCCCAAATTACCCAACCAATAATATTATTTAATCTGATAAATTCTTTTGTCATCATAGTTTTTAATCGTGTTGCGAAGATAGTATTTTACTTGAGTTAATTTAGAACGTTTTTTTCATAAAAATATTTGATAGAATTAAAAAAATTGTATTTTTGCAGTCTTAAAAGTAAAATGCCCGATCGTCTAAGGGCAGGACTTCAGTTTTTGGTTCTGACTATGTTGGTTCGAATCCAGCTCGGGCAACAAAAAAACCCTTTCAATTTTGAAAGGGTTTTTTGTTTTTGGGAAATAAGCTTTTTTAATTTTTTTTGCGCATACTTACCACAATAGGAACTCCGCTAAAATCGTATTCTTCGCGGATTTTATTTTCTAAAAACCGTTTATAAGATTCTGTAACGTATTGGGGTAAATTGCAGTAGAATATAAACAGAGGTTCTGTTTTTAATTGCGTGATGTATTTTACTTTAATGTATTTTCCTTTAACGGCAGGTGGAGGGTAGCGTTCAATAAGATTTAATAAGAAATCGTTTAGCTGACGAGTAGGGATGTGTTTGGTTTTGTTGTTATAAACCATCATTGCCAAATCAACTACTTTCATGATACGTTGCTTATCTTTAACCGAAATAAAAATGATAGGAATGTCTTTAAAAGGCGCTATACGCTCTCTTATTTTTTCTTCGTATTCAAAGGCAGTTTTGGTATCTTTTTCAATTAAATCCCATTTATTTACAATAATAGCCAGGCCTTTTCTGTTTTTTTCAATAAGACTTAAAATACTTAAGTCTTGAGATTCCATGCCGTCTTGTGCATCAATCATTAAAATGCAAACGTCGCTGTCTTCTATAGCCTTAATTGTTCTAAGTACGCTGTAAAATTCAAGGTCTTCGTGAACTTTAGCTTTTTTTCGCATGCCTGCGGTATCAATCAAATAAAAGTCATGACCAAATTTTGTATATCTGGAATTTATGGTGTCTCTTGTTGTTCCGGCAATTTGTGTAACAATATTTCTTTCCTCTCCCAATAGTGCATTGGTTAACGAAGATTTTCCAACATTTGGTCGCCCAACAATTGCAATTCTTGGTATATCTGCTTGCTCTATGGCTTTTTCTTCCTTAGGTAAACCTTTTATCAGAGCATCCAGCAAGTCGCCGGTTCCGCTGCCGGTAATAGCAGAAATAGGAAATACCTCTCCCAAGCCAAATCTATAGAACTCAGCAGCAAAAGCAGCTTTATCGTGGCTATCTACTTTGTTTGCAACAATTAAAGCAGGCTTTTTACTTTTTCTTATAATGTTTGCTACTTCGGTATCAAAAGAAGTTACACCATCAGTAACATCTGCTACAAATAAAATTGCTGTACACTCTTCAATGGCAATTACAACTTGTTTTCTTATTTCTCCTTCAAAAATATCATCACTGCCTTTTATATAACCACCGGTATCAATCAAGCTAAATTCTACACCATTCCACTCTGATTTGCCATAATGCCTGTCGCGGGTAACGCCAGAGGCCTCGTCAACAATGGCTTGACGTGTTTCAGTTAAACGATTAAAAAGGGTGGACTTTCCAACATTAGGTCTTCCTACTATAGCAACAATATTTGGCATAAGCCGCAAAATTACTAAAAAACGTGGTTATGACTTATTGTAAAATAAACTTGTTTGCTTTATATTTGGTTTATGTTAAAAAAAAGACTCTATATACTTTTATTAATCGTATGTTTTTGTAGTTTTTTTTCACAAGAGAGTATCGGGCAGCAGTTTGTAACACCTCATATTAATCCCTCCATAAAATTTACAGAAAATTTAGGTCAATGGAATGATGATGTTTTATTCAGGGCTCAGCTTGACGGTGGTTTGTTGTTTCTCGAAAAAACAGGCTTAACTTTTAATTTTTACGATAAAAAAAAATTAAGGGCACTGCATCATGGTGCTTACAATAAAGGTATTTATAAGGATTACAACATAAACTGTCATGCCTACAAAATTCATTTTGAGGGTTGTAATTTAAATGCGAAAATTGAAAAGGCTCAGCAAGGACCAGATTATGAAAATTTTTTTATCGGAAATGATAAAACAAAATGGAAAGGTAATGTTCACAATTACCAGCAGGTATTTTTAAGGGAGCTATACAATGGAATAGATTATGAAGTGATTACTTCAGCTACAGGACTAAAATATAATTTTCATCTACAACCACATTCTGATAATCAACAAATTAAATTAAGATATGAAGGAGTAGATAAATTAAAAATAAAAAATGGCGCTCTAGTCATAAAACTTTCAGTAAATACCATTACAGAAAAAAAACCTTACGCTTACCAGTTAGTAGATGGAGTTATAAAACCTGTTTTATGTAATTATGTATTGGACAATAATATTTTAAGTTTTGAATTTCCAGAAGGTTATAATAAAGATTATGAACTTGTAATAGATCCCGTTTTAGTATTTGCAGCGCAATCAGGTTCAATAGCAGATAATTTTGGAATGGCGGCTACTTTCGACGCTGCGGGAAACTTATACAGCGGAGGGACAATATTTGATATTGGTTATCCTTATGTTTTAGGTTCGTACAGTAATTTTTTTAATGGGCCACCTGCTTATGGCAACACAGATATTGTGCTAACAAAATATAATTCTACCGGCAATTCGTTAATTTATTCAACCTATATGGGAGGTAACAGTACAGAAGTTGTATCGAGTTTGGTTGTAGATAAAACAAATAATTTATATTTATACGGTGCTACGGGCTCAGTAAATTTTCCGACAACAGCCGGAGCCGCTTACCCTTTTTTTAATGGAGGACAAAATATTGGTTTTGTTAGCAATGGTTCGGTTTATTTTAATGGAACAGACATTTATATTGCCAAACTTAATTCAACAGGCAGTGCACTTCTTGCCAGTACCTTTTATGGAGGCTCTGATAACGACGGTATTAATTATTTAGAGGGAACAACACCTATTAGTTTTGTTTTATCGCCGGCTCCAGGAACCGCAACAACTAATACTACAAACTACGACTCGTTGCAAACTAATTATGGCGATACTTATCGCGGCGAGATTCAGTTAGATACATTAAATAATGTTTACATTGCAAGTTCAACGCGCTCTGGTAATATTCCAATTGTAGGTGGGTTTGACAATACACTTGGTGGAAAACAAGATGCCATTATTGCGAAATTTAATTCAAGTTTAACTGCACTTATATACAGCAGTTATATTGGTGGCAGCAAAGCAGACTGTGGAAATGGGCTTTTTGTAATGCCTAATTTTGAAGTTTTTGTAACAGGCGGTACGTGCAGTAATAATTTTCCAATAACGGCGGCGGCTCATTCAACTTTATACAATGGTGGTTCAACGGATGGTTTTTTAACCAGAATAAATTCCTCTGGTAATTCAATTTTACAATCAACATATATTGGCACCCCTTCTTATGATAATTCATTTTTTGTTCAATGTAATCTTGCCGGAGAACCTCATGTTTACGGACAGTCTTTAGGTAATATGCCAATTATTATTCCTCCGCCTGCAACTGGTATTTTTAGCGTTGCAAACACACATCAATTTATTTCAAAATATAGTAGTAACCTTTCAACAAAAATTATGTCAACTGTTTTTGGGAGCAATACTACAAATACAGATATCTCGCCTTCGGCATTTGCTGTTGATGAATGTAATGGAAATATTTATGCATCAGGTTGGGGCGGAAATATTTTAACAAGTATTCCAATTTCAGGCATGCCTTTATTTAATCCAACTCAGTCTGCCACAAATGGTTTTGATTTTTATTTGCTTGCTTTAACTCCAAATGCATCAAGTATATTATATGGTTCATACTTTGGAGGAACTCAGAGTGCTGAGCATGTTGATGGTGGTACATCTCGTTTTGACAGAAAGGGCGTTATTTATCAATCTGTTTGCGCAGGTTGTGGAGGTAATCAGGATTTCCCGGTTACGCCCGGCGCCTGGCCCTGTCCAACAACAAGTGTTTGTGCCACGCCAAACCTTTCAAGCAACTGCAATAATGGGGTGTTTAAAATCGATTTTAAATTACAAACTACTGTAGCCACAATTACTACAAATACAATTTCTGGTTGTCCGCCATTGAACGTTAATTTTAATAATGTTACACCCGGCACTAGTTTTTTATGGTATTTAGGACAAGGTATTACAAATTCTGTAACACTTAATCCTTCATTTACATATACTAATCCAGGTACATACACTGTTTCCTTAGTGGTTTACGATACTACAAAGTGTGTAAAAAAAGACAGTGTAGTTAAAATAATTACTGTACACCCTAGACCACTGCCGGCCTTTTCAGCTACAGTATCGCCATGTTCAAATACATTAACCTTATTAAATAATTCAACAGGTTCATCTAATAATTACTCATGGAATTTTGGAGACGCAACAGCAACAAGCACACTGTCTAACCCAACACATACCTATTTAAGTTCAGGAAATTATACTGTTTCTTTGTATGCACAAAATTCTTTTGGTTGCAAAGACTCAATTAAACAACCTGTATCGGTTTTTATCTTTAACCCCGGTGTAGTAAGTCCAACTGCTATATGCAGAGGTTATTCGGCTAGCATTGGTGCTAGTGGAGGCACATCATATACCTGGAATCCAACATCAACCTTAAATAATTCATTAATTGCTTCACCAATATCTTCGCCAACGGCAAGTACAATTTATACGGTGATTATTAATAATAATAGCCCAGGCTATACCTGCACCAAAACACTTACAACTGCGATTGTTGTTAATCCAAAACCTACGGCTAACTTTAACTACAGTATCAATCCTTGCGGAGGAGGGGTAACGTATAATGATTTATCGAGTTCTAATATTGCCGCTTGGCAATGGACCTTGTCATCAACAGCTACAAGTACAGTTCAAAATCCGTATAATTTTTATAATGTAGGTGGAAGTAATATAGTAACACTTATTGTAACAAGTATAGATGGCTGTAAAGATACCACATCGCAATTAATTGTTGTTCCATTGCCTCCGCCTGTATCTATTAGCGGGCCAACAACAATATGTATTGGTAATAAAGCACAACTTATTGCTTCAGGTGGCGTATCTTATCAATGGACTCCTACAGTTTCTTTATTTTTGCCATATACAGCTAATCCAAGTGCAACACCTTCTGTTAGTACACAGTATTCAGTGGTAATAACAACTTCGGTAATTGTAAACGGAATTCCTTGCCAGTTTTTATTAACTACTAACGTAAATGTATCTCAGGTTTCATCTATTCCAATATCTGCGGTAGCTAATCCTGTAATAGTAACTAACGGAAACGCTACAACCTTAACTTATTTAGGAGATCCCGGAGCAACGGTTTATTGGTTGCCGGCAGGAAGCACCACGCCTGCAACAGGATATACTGTAATTGCTTATCCTGATAGACCCACAACTTATACTGCTGTGGCCACATCGGGTGCATGTAAAGAAATTACAACTGTTAGTGTTGAGGCATATTCTGCCGGATGCATTGATAATGATGTGTTTGTACCAAATACATTTACGCCTAACGGAGATGGCAAGAACGATATTTTGTTTGTTAGAGGCCTAAAAGTTGATGAGGTTTATTTTGCAATTTATAATCGTTGGGGCGAAAAAGTTTTTGATACCAACGATAAATCAAAAGGCTGGGATGGCATTTATAAAGGAAGACCTGCCGATGTAGGTGTTTTTGGCTGGTATTTAAAAGTTAAGTGTATTAACGGTGAAGAAAGCTTCAGAAAAGGTAATGTAACTTTAATTAGATAATCCATCTAATTTTAAATTTTATTTATTCTCATATTTAAAAAATTATTAAATTTGCCACCTTAAATGGTAGATATAGCTCAGTTGGTTAGAGCACTAGATTGTGGTTCTAGGGGTCGTGGGTTCGAATCCCATTATTTACCCAAAAAATTGCCTCGTAATGAGGCAATTTTTATTTTAAACCATTTCTATTTAAGTAATTATTTAAAGGAGCAGCAATTGTTGAATTGGGTTGGTTTATTTTTAAAAGTTCGCAAATAGTTGGTGCAATTTGTGTTATGGTAATATAATCGTACGATTCGCCTTTATTAATTCCCCAACCATAAAACACAACTGGTACATGCGTATCGTAGTTATATCCTGCGCCGTGGGTAGTTCCCTTTTCAGAATAATCCATCCAAGCCGGGTTATATATAAAGCAAACATTCCCGCTTAATTTATGATTGTATCCGTTTTGCAAAAGAGTTCTGTAATCATTATTGCTATATGCATTGTTTCTTAGACTTTTAGAGCTGTATGCCTCTGAAATTCCATTAAGTGTTATTAAAAACGCTGCTAATTTTTCTTCAGTTTCGTCTTTATTTAATTTTAAGGCATTTAGTTTATTTTCATTAATAAAAATTTGTTCGTTCGAAATATTTGCCAGTAGCATTGAGTCTCCATAAGTTAATTGAAAATAATTTTTAATGGTTTTAACCAGTTTACTTTCTTTAAAATAACCCGCCGGAATTTTATTATCTATTAAATGGTTTGGAACATCAGCACCACCATGGTCTGCAGTTAAAAAAACAGAATAATTGTTTTTACCAATTTGATTGTCTAATTCATTAAAAAACTCTTCTAAATCTTTATCTAGACGTAAATAAATATCTTCCACTTCAATGGCTCTTGGCCCATAAGAATGAGCAACAATATCTGTGCTTGAAAAACTAATGCAAAATAAATCGGTGATATCATCTTTTCCTAAAGCTTCTTGTTTAATGCATTCTATAGCTAAATCTTTAGTTATACTATTGCCGTAAGGCGTAGCTTTAATAATTCCAAATTTGTTTTTTTCGATTGCGTTCTTATAATCGTACGGAAAAATTGCTTTTTCTTTTTTGTTTGGGGCTGCTTCATAGTTGTTTTCGTCTGAAAGTGAATTTGTATAACTTTCGATTGGGTATAAGGTTGACCAACCTTTTTCAAGGTATTTAGTTACTGATTTTTTTGAATTGAAATTAGTAACCCACTGAGGTAATTCTTTGATGTACCAGCTTGAAGAGATAAAATTTCCGGTAGAGTCATCAAACCAAAATGCGCAATTAGCGGCATGTCCGGCGGGAAGAATTGAACTTCTGTCTTTTAAAGCAATGCCAAACACTTTTGCTTTTTTATTTGTACTCATTTTTAATTCATCTCCTATTGTAGAGCTTAATTGATATTTTGGCGACATTAAACCGTTTTTACTTGGTGAGCCGATTGTTTTTACTGTTGTGTCTTGACAGCAATAAGTTAAAACAGAGGATGCTTTTACAAACCATTCATTTGCTATAATACCATGCGTACGTGGAGTGGCACCGGTATAAATACTGCTATGCCCAGGCCCGGTATAGGTGGGAATATAATTATAGTGTGCATTTTTAAAATAGTATCCGTCGTTAATTAATCTTTTAAATCCTCCATTTCCGAAGCGATTCCAGAAACGGTAAATGTAATCGTTACGCATTTGGTCAATTACAATACCAACTACTAATTTAGGTTTTGTTATTTCAGGTTTGCTTGATGTATTTGTTTGCGAAAAAAATAATTCAGATTTTACTAGTAGTAAAACCGTAACAACGAGCATTAATTTTTTTGTCATGTTAATCTAGTTTTTGAAATACAGAATTGTTGCTTTTAAATTCCGGCACAAGATCTTTCATTCGTTGAACTATTAGTTCATTGTCTTGTGTATTAAATGTTTTAATAAGTTCCTCTATAATACTTTTTACTTCATCATAATCATACTCTCTAACTTTACCAATAAGTATTTGATTATGGTGTGTGGGTAAAGTGTTTTCGTTATCAGCAAGTAATTCTTCAAATAATTTTTCACCAGGTCTTAAACCTGAAAATACAATTTTAATGTCCTTATTTTCTTTTAGTCCGGAAAGTGAAATCATTTTTCTGGCAAGGTCTAAAATTTTCACTGAGTTGCCCATATTAAAAACATAAATTTCTCCACCTTTACCTATGCTTCCGGCTTCAAGAACTAACTGACTGGCTTCGGGAATGGTCATAAAGTAACGCGTAATTTCGGGGTGTGTTATTGTTATTGGGCCACCGGCTTCAATTTGTTTTTTAAAGCGGGGAATTACAGAGCCATTAGAGCCAAGAACATTTCCAAAACGAGTAGTAATAAATTTCGTTGTTGATTTTTTCCCTAAACTTTGAATATAAATTTCGGCAATGCGTTTACTAGCACCCATAACATTGGTAGGATTAACTGCTTTATCAGTGCTTACAAAAACAAAACGCTCTGTTTGAAATTCATTGGCTAGATCGGCCGTGTTTTTTGTGCCAAGTATGTTTGTTAGAATAGATTCTGAGGGGTTATTTTCCATCATGGGCACGTGTTTATATGCTGCTGCATGAAAAACAATTTGTGGTTTAAACGATTGAAAAACATTTCGCAAACGTTCGGAATTTCTTATGTCTGCAATTACAGTTTCATGGGGTGTGTTTTTGAAATTTTCGTCAAATTCAATTTCTAGTTCATGTAAAGGACTTTCGGCTTGGTCTAATAAATAAATTTTTTTGGGTGAATAAGTTGCGCATTGCCTTGCAAGCTCGCTGCCAATACTTCCGGCTGCACCTGTAATTAAAATTGTTTTGTTTTTGAGTTGGGCATTAATTAAATCGTCGTCTAATTTAATGGGGTCGCGTTCTAATAAATCTTCAATTTTAATGCTCTTAATTTGATTAAAGCTAAGTTCCCCATTTATCCAGTTTGTTACAGGAGGTACAGTTAATACTTTAATATTGTTTTCAAGACAAATGTCTGTTATTTCGTTTTTCTTTAAAGGTGAAATTTTTTGAATGGAAATAATAACTAATTCAATTTCGTTTTCTTTTATCAGTTCAGGTAATTTATTTTTAGGATAAATAAAAACACCTTCAAGACTTCGGCCTAATTTTTCGGAGTTATCATCAATAAATGCAACTACCTTATATTTAATAGCTGCATCTCTGTCCAGAGTTCGTTTAGTAATTACACCTGCTTCGCCGGCACCGTAAATAATCACATTCATTTTTTCTTTAGCAGGATTTTTAATTTCAAGGTAAAGTGCTTTAACGGCAAGACGGGAACTAATCATTATAAATAATGAAACTAAACTGTCAATAATAATTACAGAGTTTGGGATAAAATAATAACCTAAAATGAAATTTAAAGAAACGATGTTTGCCAAGAAAATTAATGCACTTCCGCTTAAAATGACTATAAAAATACGCATGGTGTCGCGCGTGCTGGTATACCTTACAACACCTTTGTATGTTTTAGAAAAATAAAATGAAAAAAATCTAACACCTAGCACAATTAAAAAATCATATGGTAAATTGGCTTTGTCTTCAGCTGACATTATAGAATCAAAGTAAAAACGAATAAAGAATGCAAGTGATAATGCAAACGCACAAATAAATGTGTCAATAAAAAGTATTGACCATCTTGGTAAATTATATTGCCAGAAAAGCTTAAATAATCTGTACATACGTCACTTTAAATTTACCTATTTTTTTTGAGCTTGTAAGGTGCTTGATGGCGTTGATTTTACTGCTTCTATGGGAGGAATAATTTTGATAGTTGGTTTAAAGGGTTTGTCTGCCGCAATAATTTCGCAAGCGGTACAAATTTCTTTCCATTTTAATTCCATTTTACAGATAGTTGGTTGCACATATATTTTCTTCATCGAACTGTCAGGCATCATAAATTCCATGTCTGTTGCCATAGTCTTAGGTCCTTCAAAAGCAAACGGTTCTTTAAAATAGTCTTCTAAATGAATGTCTTTTATATGAATTTTTTTTCCGAAAACAACAGTGTAAAGTTCAAAAATTGCTCTAGAAATTTTAATGAAAATTAAATTTTTTTCATCGTTGTATGTAATTTTTACATTGCCAACTACTTGAGTTTTGTAATCGAACGGGCCAACGTTAACCAGTGCATCACATGTAAAATCACTGCTGTCGGGTCTAATGTTAATTTTTGGGTTTTGTATTGTCCAGTGATATTTACCTTTTACCAATAACACTTCATAGTCATTGGTTCCTTTTATATCGCCAACGGCAGCAATTATCTTGTTAATAGCTTCCTCGTGAAGAACAACCGAAAAATCATTGATGATAGCTTTTTTTGTTTGACTCGAAGTTTTGAAAGTGATGGTGCCAAAAAAAAACAAAAAAAACAGTTTATAATTCATTAGTAATAATGTTTAATTAAAGTTTAGAATTAATATTCATCGGTTTTTTGTAATGTCTTTTTGTAAAGATGCTTATTTAGGAATTTTTAGCGATTATAGTAGACTAGTTTAGTTATATAAGTTGCTTAGAATTTTAAATAGGGTAATAAGCCGTGCAAGCCGCCTTCTCTTCCAAATCCACTTTCTTTATAGCCACCAAAAGGAGATGTGGGGTCAAATTTATTGTATGTGTTTGCCCAAACAACGCCAGCTCTTAATTTGGTGGTTAAATTAAAAATTTTGGAGCCCTTATCTGTCCATACACCTGCACTTAAACCATAAGGAATGTTATTGGCTTTTTCAATTACTTCTTCAATTGTTCTGAATGTTTGTATGGTTAAAACGGGACCGAAAATTTCTTCTTGAACAACTCTGTTGCTTTGTGCAGCACCTATAAATAAAGTAGGTTTACAGTAAAATCCTTTTTTTGGAATTGCTCTTGATGTTTGAAATAATTCCAAACCTTCTTCTTTTCCTATTCTTAAATAATGGTTTATTTTGTTTAATTGCTCTTTACTATTAATAGCGCCAATGTCGGTGTTTTTATCTAGCGGATCGCCAACAATTAAAGTTTCCATTCGCGCTTTTAATTTCTGAATAACTTCTTTTGCAACATTTTCTTGAACAAACAATCGAGAGCCTGCACAACATACATGGCCTTGGTTAAAAAATATACCGTTAATAATTCCTTCAACGGCTTGATTAATAGGGGCGTCGTCAAATACAATATTGGCGGCTTTTCCGCCTAATTCCAATGTGACTTTTTTACTTGTTCCCGCAATTGTTTTTTGAATAATTTTTCCTACATCGGTACTTCCTGTAAAGGCTATTTTGTTTACGTTTGGATGAGAAACCATAGCAGATCCTGTGTCTCCAAAGCCAGTTATTATGTTTACAACACCCGGCGGCAAATCACATTCTTGAATAACTTCGGCTAATTTTAAGGCTGTTAGAGGGGTGTTTTCGGCAGGTTTCAAAACAATGGTATTACCGGTAGCCAATGCCGGTGCAATTTTCCAAGCTGCCATTAACAAAGGAAAGTTCCATGGAATTATTTGTGCCGCTACCCCAAGCGACTCAGGTTTTTTATTAGGAAAAGCATACTCTAATTTATCGGCCCATCCGGCGTAGTAGAAAAAATGGTTAGCTGCATTAGGCACATCAAAATCTCTGCTTTCACGAATTGGTTTTCCTCCATCCATAGATTCTATTACGGCAAACTCTCGGGCACGCTCTTGAATAACTCTTGCAATTCTAAAAATATATTTTGCCCTTTCTTTTGCGGGCATTTTCTTCCAAGTTTTAGCGTAAGCATTTTTAGCGGCATTAACTGCAGCATCAACATCTTTAGCGTTTGCATGTGCTACTTCTGCCAATTTTTCTTCATTGCTTGGATTGTGAGTTTCGTAATATTTTTTACTGTTAGGCGCAACAAATTTTCCGTTAATAAATAAATTATATTGCGGTTTAATTTTCACATGGTCTTTTGCTTCAGGCGCAGGCGCATACTCCCAAGTAAATTCGGATTTATTTTCTTCTTTTTTCATTAAGTAATAAAACTAGGTTTAGTTAAATTTTTAACATTAATCAATACTGATATAATCTTTGCTATAATAAACGCCTTTTTGCTCTTTGCCAAGTTGTAAAACAATGTCATTGGCTAAACTGCTTGCTCCAAAACGAAACCATTCATTTGTCATCCATTTGTTACCAAGTGTTTCATAGAGCATTACCAAATATTGTAATGCGCTTTTAGCGGTTGATATTCCGCCCGCAGGCTTCATGCCTACCATTGTATTAGTTTTAAGGTAATAATCTTTAATGGCTTCTAACATAACTAACGTTACGGGCATTGTAGCAGCAGGTTGAATTTTACCGGTTGATGTTTTAATAAAATCTGCGCCGGCATATATTGCTATATCGCTAGCTCTTCTAACATTGTCAAGTGTTGATAACTCACCTGTTTCTAAAATAACTTTTAATCTTGCTTTGCCGCATGCTGATTTTATAGCGGCTATTTCATCAAAAACAAAATTGTAATTTCCCTTTAAAAATTCGCCTCTGCTAATTACCATATCTATTTCGTCAGCGCCACAGTCTATTGCAATTTTTGTGTCTTCTAGTTTTATTTTCAAGCTTGAGTTGCCACTAGGGAAAGCTGTTGCTACCGATGCTATTTTTACCGTGCTGTTTATTAATACTTCTTTTGCGGTTTTAACATGGTTAGGATAAACGCAAACCGCCGCAACGGTAGGTAGATTTTCTAAATCATCAGCAACATGCATAGCTTTATAACACATTTGTCTTACTTTGCCACCTGTGTCTTTGCCTTCGAGGGTGGTAAGATCAATCATGTTTAAAGCAAGTTTAAGTCCGGTTAATTTACTTTCTTTTTTTATGCTTCGGGTATTAAAACGCGCAACGCGCTCTTCAATACCAACCTGATCTATTATTGGCGAATGCTTTAAATCTAATTTCATATACAACATTTTAAATATACTCAATTTTAAAATTACTGTTTAAAATTTTTAGTCTTTTTTAGGTTTGTGTTTAACTGAATCAACTCAATTAAATTTGTAATTTTAGCTGATATATGTTCACTTTTTGCAAGCCTGTTTCTTCAAAAAAAAGATTTTTACCTCACAGACAATTAAATGAGGATTTTACTTTTTCAATATACAGTAGTGCTAATTTAATTCCGGCAAATGATTGGAACATAATTAACAAGCAAAATCAATTTTTTTTAAATAAAGATTACCTCGAAATTATAGAAAATTGTGAAAACGCAAATTTAAAATTACGCTATGTTTTAGTTTACTGTAAAGGGAATCCAATTGGCGTTATTTATTTTCAAATTGTAGATTTTAAAGCCGATGTGTTTGGGAATTTGCTAGCCCAACAAGTACAAACATTAAAATCAAAGCGGCTTAATTTGTTTGAAAAATATATTGATATTAATAAAGATGAAATTATTCTTAGATTGTTTACTTGTGGGAATAATCTGGTAAGTGGCGAGTATGGTTTTTTATTTGATGAAAAAATTGAGAAAGAAAAAGCAAATGCTCTGCTATTAAATATTATAGAAATAGTGGCAAAAGAAGACAAGTTAAAAAGCACAATTTCTGCCATTTTATTAAAAGATT
>JBIJCO010000071.1:0-3939 GCA_044344665.1 Bacteroidia bacterium
TCCGTTTTTATATTACGATTTTAATTCCGAATCCGAAACAGAGTTGTTATTTCTGCCGTTTTGCGCTATGGATGGGGCATATTTTGTTTATGATGACATTAAGCCAAAAGAAATGTTAGATTCAATGTATGAATTATCTAACCAAGTAAAAAAAGTAGGAGGGATTTTTGTGACTGTTTTTCATGAAAGAACTTTTTCAGAACATCTTTATCCGGGTTATGGACATGTTTATAAAAAACTTTACCAAAAAAATTAACGAGGCTTAATATAAAATAATATATCTTTAAATTATGAGAACGCTTGGTTTAAAAAATTTCATTACTATTACTTGTGCTGTGTTTTTTTTCGCGTGTAAAAACGATTTAAATATTAATGCTCCTTACAAAGAAGTTCCTTCGATTTATGCAGTTTTAAACCCTCAAGATCCAATTCAAATGATTAGGATAAATAAGGTGTTTTTAGGAGAAGGAAATGCCAATGAAATGGCACAAATTTCAGATTCCATAAATTACCAAGAAGGCGATTTAACAGTGACTTTAGAAAGATTCGTTAATGGTATAAAAGTTGCGGCCACACCTACAGGAAATAAGCAAGTAATAACTTTTCGTGATTCTATAATTCAAACAAATCCGGGAGCATTTAATACCACACAGCGTGTTTATGTAACATCAGACAGGTTGTTTGTTAATGGTCAATATGTTTTAAAAGTAAAAAATAATAAAACATCTAATTTATTTACTGCCAAAGCTAACGCAATAGATAGCATTAAACCAAGCGGATTCACACCATTTACGCCGCCTTATTATCCTGTAGCTGCAGGAGCTAATCCAAATGACCCTAACATTTATCCAGATTACAGTGTTCAAAATTTAACGTATTCTCCAAAATTTTTCCCCAACGAAGGCTCAATTTATACCATGACCTTAAGGTTTCATTTTTTTGATTCGCTATTTACGGGTAACAAAGAATATAAATTTGTTGATTATAATTTTGGTAACCTATACATAAAGGATGTAAGAACTTTTGGGTCGAATAAAATGCTTGCCTTTGATTTTAAGAGCACAGATCTTTTTAGTTCATTAGGTTACTCGCTCTCAAAAATGGGATTAAGTAATGATATCAGAGGAAGAAAAATGTATAAAATGCAAGCCATAGTTTACACATCAACCCAAGATTACATCGATTTTTTGCAATTTTCCGCACCTTCTTTAAGTATTGCTCAAGAAAAACCAATTTACTCAAATTTTGAAAATCGTGCGGCCATGGGAATTTTTACTTTTAGGACACGGCATTCTATTTTCAAAGAAATGGCAAGTACGTTTATTTCTCAATTTTCATTTAGTCCTAAAACCTGCATGTATAAATTTTACACCTCTCAGCTTGTTCTTCAGGGATGTTAGTTTAACTGACTTTTTCACATTACCAATTAAAATTATGACATTTTTAAGTCTTTAATGTTATGTTTTATGACATGTTGGCGTAAAAATAAATCCTATTTTCTTTGGCATATTTATTGAAAATGGTAAAATAAATATCCTTAAAAAAAATAAATTAAAACAAATAAAATGGGAAAAATTATCGGAATAGATTTAGGAACCACAAATAGCTGTGTTTCTGTAATGGAAGGAAATGAAGCCGTTGTTATACCTAATAACGAAGGTAAACGCACAACACCGTCAGTTGTTGCTTTTGTTGATGGCGGAGAAAGAAAGGTAGGCGACCCTGCCAAACGTCAGGCAATTACTAACCCTAGAAAAACCGTTTATTCAATTAAACGTTTTATGGGACATACTTATGATGAGGTAAGTGGTGAAGCAGGAAGAGTACCTTATACTGTAGTTAAAGGAGATAACAATACTCCTCGTGTTGAAATTGATGATCGTAAATATACACCTCAAGAAGTGTCGGCAATAATTTTGCAAAAAATGAAAAAAACAGCCGAAGATTTTTTAGGAACTGAAGTTACTGAGGCTGTTATTACGGTACCGGCTTACTTTAACGATGCGCAGCGTCAGGCTACAAAAGAAGCAGGTGAAATCGCAGGGTTAAAAGTGAGACGAATTATTAATGAGCCTACCGCAGCCGCCTTAGCTTATGGTATGGATAAAAAAGGCAAGGACATTAAATTAGTGGTGTTTGATTGTGGCGGTGGTACTCATGACGTGTCAGTTTTAGAGTTAGGAGACGGTGTTTTTGAAGTTAAAAGTACTGATGGTGATACACATTTAGGTGGAGATGATTTTGACCAAGTAATTATTGATTGGTTAGCAGACGAATTTAAAAAAGACGAGGGTTTAGACTTAAGACAAGACCCTATGGCTTTGCAACGTTTAAAAGAAGCGGCAGAAAAAGCAAAGATTGAACTATCAAGTTCAACTTCTACAGAGGTTAATTTACCATATATAATGCCTGTAAACGGAATACCAAAACATTTGGTTAAAACCTTAACTCGTGCAAAATTTGAGCAATTAGCAGATAGTTTGATTCAACGTACAATTCAACCGTGTATTTCGGCTTTAAAAAATGCCGGATTATCAACTTCAGAAGTAGATGAAATTATTTTAGTAGGTGGTTCAACACGTATTCCTGCTGTTCAGGCAGCTGTAGAAAAATTCTTTGGTAAATCTCCTAATAAAGGTGTAAATCCTGATGAGGTAGTTGCTTTAGGGGCAGCTATTCAAGGAGGTGTTTTAACAGGTGAAGTAAAAGATGTTTTATTATTAGATGTTACCCCATTGTCATTAGGTATCGAAACTATGGGTGGCGTTTTTACAAAATTAATCGAATCAAATACTACTATCCCAACAAAAAAATCACAAGATTTTAGTACGGCTGCAGACAATCAACCATCTGTTCAGATTGTTGTTTATCAAGGAGAGCGTCCAATGGCTAGAGATAACCGTAAATTAGGCGAATTTAATTTAGATGGTATTCCGCCAGCTCAGCGCGGTGTTCCGCAAATTGAAGTAACTTTTGATGTGGACGCGAATGGTATCTTAAATGTAAGCGCTAAAGATAAAGCTACCGGGAAATCACATAACATCAGAATTGAGGCTAAGAGTGGATTGAGTCAGGAAGAAATTGATCGTATGAAGCGCGAAGCCGAAATGAATGCCGATTCAGATAAGAAAGCTAAAGAAGAGGTTGATAAACTAAATGAGGCAGATGCCATGATTTTTCAAACGGAAAAACAATTGAAAGAATTTGGAGATAAAATTCCGGCAGAGAAAAAATCGCCAATTGAGACTGCTTTAAACGATTTAAAAGCGGCTCATGCTTCTAAAGATGTTACAAAGATTGAAGCAGCTCTAGCAGCAATTAATACAGCATGGTCTGCCGCAAGCGAAGACATGTATAAAGCGCAACAAGAAGCGGGTGGTGCTAATCCAAATGCCTCGGCTGAAGGTTCGGCAAGCGCAGGTCAGAATGGTAGCGAAAATGTAACAGATGTTGACTTCGAAGAGGTGAAATAGATTCAGATTATACCTTTAAATAAAAACCCCTTTAACTAGTTTAAAGGGGTTTTTTGTTTAGAAAAAACATTACTTTTCGGCGCTATATATTGCGGCAACTCCAAAACTTAAACTTTTAAAGTTAGTATGCTTATAGTTTAGTTTGTTTAAAATTGCAACAAAGTTTTGGTTGTTCGGAAAAGCTTTAACGCTCTCTGTTAAATAAGTATAAGCACGATTATCATTTGAGAAAATTTTGCCTATTAAGGGTGTGATGTATGAAAAATAAAAATTGTAAACAGTTTTAATAAACCAATTAGTAGGATAAGAAAATTCTAAAATAACTAATTGCCCTCCCGGCTTTAAAATACGGTTTAAATTGGCAAGGCCTTTTTCTAAATTTTGAAAATTTCGAACGCCAAAACCAACAACTATGGCATCAAATGTATTATCATTAAAAGATAGTGTTTCAGCGTTTCCGTTTTCA
>JBIJCO010000072.1:0-3912 GCA_044344665.1 Bacteroidia bacterium
TGAGCAGTCATGAATTATTTCACTCTTGGAACATTAAAACCATTCGTCCGGCAGAAATGTTACCTTATGATTACACAAAAGAAAATTATGCTAAAACAGGTTATGTTTACGAAGGTTTTACCACGTATTATGGCGATAAATTATTGTATAGTAGCGATGTGTTTACTTTAGACCAGTATTTTGAAACATTACAGGAGCGCCTAACAAAACATTTTCACAATTATGGTCGCTATAATTTAAGTGTTGCCGACAGCAGTTGGGAAACATGGTTGGATGGTTATGTGCCCGGTGTACCTTATCGAAAAACCAATATTTATGACGAAGGCAGTTTAATTGCTTTTATGCTTGACGTAAAAATTTTAAAAGCCACTGCTAATAAAAAATCATTACGCGATGTTTGCGTGTTATTATTTGAAAAGTATGGTCAAAAAAACATTGGCTATTCCGAACAAACTATAATTGATTTAGTTAACCAAATAAGCGGCGAAGATTTTACAGACTTTTTTAAAAAATTTGTTTATGCTCCGCAAGATTTTGAAACGGAATTAGTTTATTGTTTTAATTATTTAGCCATTGATTTTATTAAACAGGCAAATAAAAACGAGTGCGAACATACGTATGGATTTAAAGTAGCAGACCAAATGCAAAACGCTAAAGTTACTTTGGTCGCACCATACTCTCCGGCATGGAAAGCAGGTTTATTTAATGGTGATGATATTATTGCGGTAAACGGCATAGCTCTAAAAAATAATTTAAATAACTGGCTGGCCTATTTTGCAGCAGATGCAGAAATTAAACTTACAGTAAATTCGGCCGAGCAGTTAAAAAAAATAGTATTGCAAAAAGATAAAAAAAATCAAACTTATTTTTTTAACCCGATGTTACAATTAAACAAATCAGCTTTTCCTGAACACAAAGAAAACTTTGAGGCTTGGAAAGAACAATAATTGATTATAGTTAAAACCAAATTGATAATTAGCATTTCATTTTTTTTATTAGCATTTTTACTTTTTTATAAAAATTTTAATTATGGAAAACACAACAGATTTTCAACCGCAAACAGATATTTCTGCACCACAGGAGAGGCCAGAATTTTTAAAAATAATCAGCATTCTCTCTTTTGTAGCTTGCGGATTAATGATTTTGGTTTACGCAATTGGTTCAGCAACTTTGGGTATAAGCGCCGAAACTATTTCCGGTGTTTGGGATAAAGTTCTTGAAACGCAGCCGCAGCTTGAAAACGTAGACCCTGTCCAGTTTTTTCGCGAAGTAGGGAAATTATGTATTTATAATTTAATTGCAAACATTGCCTCATTGATTGGCGTTATTTTAATGTGGCGGTTAAATAAAGTTGGATTTTACATATATGTGGTAGCCGAACTCATAACTAATTTTTTAAGTTTAAATGCCGGACTTGCACCTTCAGAAAATCAAACATATAGTTCAATTATATTTTCCGTTTTAATTGATATGGTATTTATAATTATGTATGCGGTAAATTTAAAACACATGCATTCAACTAAATCAGCAAATTCTTAAATAAACTTTAAAGCGTATGGCAGAATCAAAATATCCCAAGGGATTGTTCTTTTTAGTTTTTACCGAATTTTGGGAAAGGTTTGGTTATTATTTAATGATTGGTATATTTTTTCTTTATATGACCACCGATGCAAATGATGGTGGGATGAATTGGGAAAAGGATACAGCCTCTGATATTTACGGAACATTTATTGCCTTAGCATATTTAACTCCTTTTATGGGAGGGCTCTTGGCAGATTTAAAATTAGGTTATCGCTTTTCAATAACACTTGGCGGTATTTTAATGGGTATAGGTTATTGTATGTTGGCTATTCCCGAAAAGTGGGCATTTTATAGTGCTTTGGCAATTATGGTGGTTGGAAATGGATTTTTTAAACCAAATATTTCCACACTTTTAGGAAATTTATTTAATGACCCTCGTTATAAAGATAAAAAAGATACGGGCTACAATATTTTTTATATGGGTATTAATTTAGGCGCGTTTGTGTGCAATTTTATTGCCGCCATTATGCGAAATAAAATAGGTTGGCATGGCGCATTTTTAACAGCAGGAGTTGGTATGTTTTTAGGAGTAATTACGTTTTGGTTTGGCATGAAACATTACAAGCATGTTGATGTTCGTAAAGAGCCTAAGCCAGAAGATAAGCCCTTTTTGATGCAATTTGTAAAAGTTTTAATTGCAGGATTATTATTTGCAGTTGTAGGATGGATAATACCTGATACTATTATGGGTAGCGATAGCACTGATGCATTTTTTATGTTTTGTATTCCTGTAGTTTATTTTTACGCCACAATTTATAAAAATGCCAATGCAGAAGAGAAAAAGCCGTTAGGCACCATGTTTACTATTTTTATAATAGTTATTTTGTTTTGGGCCATATTTAAACAAAATGGAACAGCCTTAACTACCTACGCTGAATATTATACCGACAGAGAAAGTCCTGCTCAAATAACTGCTGTAACTGAAAAATTTGGGTTTTCAGAAAAACTAGTTGCTGAAAATAAAGAAGTTAATCAGGTTGATGAACAATTCAGAAAAATAAAGGGAGCAGATGGCAAGCCGGTTAAATGTATAGATTACCCTAATTATTTTAAAAACATTGACGCATCAAAAATGCCGGCTCAAGGGCAATCGGTTAACCTTGTTAATACAGAAATTTTTCAATCGGTTAACCCATTCTTTGTGGTTATTTTAACCCCAATAATTATTGCGTTTTTCGCGTTTATGCGCAGGCGAGGGAAGGAACCTACAACAGCATCAAAAATTGCTTACGGTTTGTTAATTAGCGCGCTTTCAACTTTGGTAATGGTGGCAGCGGTTTATTATACAAATAACGGTATAAACAAGGCAAGTGCCTGGTGGTTAATTTCAAGCTACGGAGTTATTACCATTGGCGAATTATGTTTAAGTCCTATGGGCTTATCAATGGTTTCTAAGTTAGCACCGCTCAGATTAACGGCTTTAATGATGGGAGGTTGGCAGTTGGCAACTTCTATTGGAAATAAATTGAGTGGTGTACTTGCAAAAAATTGGGATAAGTTTGATAATAAGGCGAATTATTTTTGGTTAAACTTTGCGTTGTTAATGTTTGCATTTTTAATTATGATGCTTTTATTAAAACGATTAAATAAAGTATTTCACGAGGGAAAAGAAAATTAATAGGCGTGTTTTAAGTTGAAATTTTTTTCAGTAGAAATTTTATTGCATTTTAAAATTTTGTTAAGTCCATTCCCAGGCAGTTCTGTAAATACCATTTTTTTCGCAATATTCTAAAAAAGAATTGTAAAATTTGCTTGCGCCAATTGTAGAACTGTCTCCAATAACTACTAGTTTTTTCTTGGCACGCGTAATGGCCACATTCATTCTTCTTAAATCGTTTAAAAAGCCAATCTCTTGTTTTTCGTTACTTCTTACCAAACTAATATAAATTACATCACGTTCTTCTCCCTGAAAACCATCAATAGTTTTTACACTTAATGAACTTGTTTTTGATGTATTAAGTTCAAACGTAGTTAAGTTATCTTTTAACCAATCGCGTTGTTCTTTGTAAGGAGATATTATACCAACACTAATTTCAGGTAAATTTTCGTACAAATTGTATTCATCTAAAAGTTGTTGTAAGTGTTTAAATAAAATGTCTCCTTCCTTAGGATTAAAATAGCTTAAAGTTTCCTGATTTTGAATTTCTTCAAAATTACAACCGGCTGTATCAATAAATTCTAAAGATTTACTAAGCAAAGAATTTTCGTCATTTATAAGTGAGTGTGCCGATACAGTTTCGTCGGCAATTAATTCATTATTATAAAAATAATTATTGCTAAATCCCATTATGGCCCCATTCATGCGATATTGCCTTGTTAACAGCGAAACTG
>JBIJCO010000003.1:0-131472 GCA_044344665.1 Bacteroidia bacterium
TCCAAACCAAAGTAAAATAACCGCCGCTTGGTTTTTCTTTTTCAAGCGACCATTGTCCAATAGTATAAATACTTGTTGGGGAAAGTTGTATGTTTTCTTTAATTACAAAGGTTAAAACACCCATTGCTATTTTGTTGGGGTAATTGCTTTTGTAATTATTTAAAGTTTTTTGCCAACCAACAATAATATCACTATTTAATATTAATGGTTCAAACATATGGTATTTTTAAAAAGTGAACAATTTCTTTGGCTTTGCTTGCTTTAATTTTTATGTGAATATCTGAAAGAACAATGGTTTTGCAAAACGTTTTCATTAGTAGAGCTTTAAAAACACGAGAAGAAAATGTAGTATTAAATTTAAAGAAGGATTATTCAAAAATTAACATTAGAGTGCTTTTTTACTTAAAAATTATCAAGACGTATTTTTAATGTTACTTAATAGTTACCGCCAATTTTTCTATTTTCAAAGCCTTTTATAAGTGGCAGTGTTTTAGGAGCTTTTACATTCATTGAAGAGTCGTTTAACGTTAAGATGAATTTCTTTAATTGTAAAATTTCTTTTTTAGAGAGTTGAAGGGAGTCAAAAGGAAGTGTTTGGTTGTAAACATTTAATCCTATTCCTTTTCCGCCGCCTTTTTGATAAAACGCAATAACTTCATCAATAGTTGTATACACGCCATTGTGCATATAAGGCGCTGTTTGGTTAATGTTTCGAATAGATGGCGTTTTGAAAGCAGATAAATGAATGGTGTTTTTTGAAACTTTGTACCTTCCACTATCTAATGCAAGTTTATTATTTGATTTATTTGCAGGAGTGCCTATCACTTCAAATTCATTGTCATTATAAAATGGCGGTGTTAAGCCATTAAATAATGGAAAAAAATGGCAACTGCCGCATAAAGCCTTACCGGAAAAAATGGTGTATCCTTTTATTTCATCTTTGTTTAATTGTTTTTTATCTCCTCTAACGAATTTATCAAATCTAGAATTTAAAGAAATAAGCGTTCTCTCAAATTCACTTATAGATTTTAAAATGGCAAAATAAGTAATGACTGTATCTTGCGTATTCTCAAATGCTGATTTGAAATGCGATTTGTATTCAGAACTCAATTGTAATTTTTTTACAACATCCGACGGGCTGGAAAACATTTCTTTATGATTAGTCAAAACATCACTCACTTGGTCTTCCAACTGCAAACTTCTTCCATCCAAAAAAAAACTTCTTTGAAATAAGACATTTAATAACGAAGGGGTGTTTCGTTTTAATTTTTCTTTTGAAGAAAGCTCTAAATTAAAATCCATATTACTACCAAAACCATATTTTGGATTATGGCAAGAAGCGCAGGCTCTTTGATTATTACCTGATAATATGGGGTCGAAAAACAATAATCTACCTAATTCAGCCTGTTTATTAATGTACAATGAATCACTCAAAACAACAGAAAAATAATTTTTATTTAACCATTTGTCATCATAAAATTTTTTGCGCCTAATATTTATAGCATATAACGTTTGCAAAAATTTTTCATCCCCTTGATAAAGATTATACAATACTTCATATAACGGTATTAAATAATTTGTAATATATTCTAATCTATTAAAAGAATCGTATTGAGAATTTTTATCTAAATAATTTTGGCAATTTTTAATTAAAGGTAAAGACCTTTTTTTTTCTTTATCTTCAATTTCCATTAGAGTAATTGTACTCTCAAAACCATTTAATATTGTTTTTATTTCTTCTAAGTTCCTTTTATTTATGGTGCAATCATATCCATTTAAATACAATGACATTATTCTTATAATTTCAAAACGCAACATATCAATCGTTGTTGCCACTTTAGTAAATTTGCCCTTTACTTTTGTATTAATTGAACTAAATGACTTCTTTAATAATTCAATTTCAAATCCAATTTGAATAGTAGTATCAATCTCATTTGAATATAAATAAGATTCAATTACCTGAAATCCATGAGGGGCAATTGTTTTGTACGCCAATTCATACTCAGCTTTATTAACGAGCGCACTATTTAAATAGTATTTTGATAAAAATGGAAAATGGTACTCTAAATAAAATTCAATAAACTTGTAATTATTTCTTGCCGATTCGTAAAAATAAATAGCCTTCTTTCGGTTATTTATTTTTATATTAAATGCAACACTATCTAATTTTTCATTAGATAGTTTTACATTTTCAATAACCAATTGATTTAATTTATCTGAAAAGTTTTGATCTTTGCTTAAATAAAAAGAAAAGCCAACACTAATACCTAAAATGACAAAAACTGTCTTATAGAAAAAATTCTTGTTAATTTTTAACAAATTTAAGTGTTTGAGAATAATCACCTGTATTAACTTTCAAAAAATATACACCTGAGGATAAATCTTCCATAGGAACATAATATTTATTTACACCAATTTTCGCATCTTTTTGTAATTGAACTTTTACAAGCTTACCGTTAACATCATAAATACCAAAATTTAAATCAGAATCAATTGATTGATGAATTTGAATAGTTAAATAATTATTTACCGGATTAGGATACGCTGATAAAATGATTGGTTTATTAGTCGCAACTTCTTTTACAGAATTAACTGTTAAGGTTCTAGGACATAATGGAGCAAAAGTAGAGTATATCGACGTTCTTGGAAGGGAGGCAGATGCAGTAGAAATTAAAAAGCGTTGTAAGTTATTTACTTTAAATGATTTAACATGACTGTAGGCTGGCGATTGATTATCAATAGTAGAAATATTAAACCAGTCGGCCTGAGTTCTAGCTTGGTTAATGTCCATAATGACATAACCATGACTACTTAAATCACAATATTTAATATGTCCATTAGCGGCTTGTATTACTGAAGCTCCACCTGGAATTGAAGCTCCGGGTGAAGTAACACTTGGGGTAACAAACTCTACACCTGCTGAACCTGCACCGGTAGAGCTATTATAAGTTGCGGTTGGCAAATCATTAGCCCAAGAAGAGTGAATATCTCCGGTAATTACAACCATGTTAGAAATGTTATTAGTTAATACGTGATTAAAGACCCTGTTTCGCTCAGCCGGATAACCATCCCATTGATCACCATTAAAACCAATTCCAAATACTTGTAATCGTGCCATCATAACTTGTTGTCCTAAAACCTTCCATTTACAAGTTGTAGTGCTTAACTCATTAGTTAACCAACTATATTGGGTTGTACCTAATAATTGTCGCGAATTTGAAGTAACTGTAGCACCAGATGTTCCAGCTTGAACGTCTCTACCAATAATCCGAGTGTCCAACATCATTAGTTCAACTAAATCACCATATTTTATACCACGATATATTTGATTTGGATTTGAAACATTCACTTGACGAATTGGCATCCACTCAAAATAAGCTTTATAAGCCATAGCTTTTCTATCGCTCCAAGGCCCCTCGGTAGCTGGAGTATGATTTTGGGCTCCGTTCATCCATGCATCGTTGGTAAATTCATGATCATCATATACCACAATAAATGGAAATTGTTGATGCAAACGTTGTAAATCATCGTCTAACCTATAAGTAGAATAACGCATTCTATAATCTGCTACAGAAACTATTTCATTAGCAGGAGACCATTGTCTATTAACTGCGGGATTGGGAGAATATCCTCCTGTATTATACTCATATATATAATCTCCCAAGCAAATCACAGCATCAAAATCTTGACGTTGCAATAAACTTGCGTAAACATTAAACCATCCAGCTTCATAATTAGCACAAGAGACTATAGCAAATCGAAGACTATCAACATTCGCTCCAACAGGATTTGTTTTTGTTCTACCCCGTGGTGATAAGTATGTTCCCGTTTGAAATTCGTAATAATAAACTGTGTTTGGATTTAAAGCCGTAACATCTACTTTTACAGTAAAATCGGCACTTGAATCTGTTAGTACTGTTCCATTGTTAACAATTGAGGTCATTCCTGTATCTGTTGCAACTCTCCAATTAACAACTATACTTTGATTTATTTGATTCGTATCAGGTGTTACGCGCGTCCAAATAATTACTCTGTCTGATAATGGATCCCCAGAAGCTACACCATGATAAAACGGCTTTAAACAAGACTGAACGCTAACCTTGTGTGGTTGCTGCGAATAACCAATGGTAGTAACAAAAACTAATAAAGCAAAATATAGTTTTTTCATTTTTTTAGTGTTTAATAAATTTTTCAACAACAGTTGCGTCGTTAGCAACCAACTTTAAAAAGTACACACCGTTTGATAAATCTGAAACATTAATTGTTTGATTATCCATTTGATTTAATTCACATTTCGTTTTTGAAACCAATTTTCCGTTTACTGAGTAAATTTGAAATTCAGCTTGATTATCTTTTAATAATTGAGGATGTAAAAAATTTACGTTGATATAATTACTAGAAGGATTAGGATAAATTGACAGTTTATGATAAACAGTATTCTCCAATAATGATGATACATTACAAATTACACTATAAGTTCCTGAAATACCCGATGCAAAACCTGTTCCACCAGATACAATAGTGGTGGGAGTAATGGTGTTTGATACACAAGAAGGAGCAAAAATTTTAATCCGTCCTCCACCAGCACCGCCGCCTAAATTTCCAGCACTACCACCGCCACTTGTTATTCCTTGAGTTCCACAAAATGTAGCACTGTAATTACAACTTGTACCGTTGCCCTTAATTCCACCAGCACCACCGTTACCTCCTTTAGAACTTAAATTACCGGTAATATTTACTTTGTTGCCAGATTCAAGATAAATTCCTCCACCTGAACCAGCACCTGAACCACCACCACCACCAGCACCACATGATAAAGTCGCTTCTCCACAGTCATCACATCCATCCGAACAGCATTTAGCAGTAACTCCACCATCTCCTCCTGTTCCACCATTTAAGCCATTAGAACCATTGGCTGTAATTGTACCTGAAATAATTAATGTATCCTGAACAACTATTTTCACCATTCCTCCGCCATTTCCACCTTTGTTTCCATTTCCACCTTGCAGCAATGAGCGAGCGCCTCCACCAGATCCTGCACCACCAGATCCTAAATCAATATCATTTCCACCTGGACTGCCATATACTGAAGCAGAAACGCCACCAGTTCCACCAATTCCATTTACAACTGCATAACCCGTAGAAACATTAACTCCTGTGGTGGTATAAGAATTAGTTCCATTACCTCCGGCACCTGCGTTGCCACCTTTTCCACCGTAACTTCCTCCGGCACCGCCGCCACCGCCGCCACCAGATCCAATCATTCCTGCCTCATCGCTTGAATTTAAACATTGTTGTTTTGGCCCTGATCCATTCTGACCAAGCCCACCAGATAACCCTGCACCTGGTCCACTTCCTGCAAAACCTTGTTTACCGCCTTCAACACTTACATGACCTGTATTATCTTTGTTGTTACAACCAGTTAATGAGACTTGGTCACCTGTAATGCTTGTTACGCTGGTTCCACCAACGCCACCTAAGCCCCCGGTATATCCTGCATCATCAGCATTAATTACTCCATTAATAACAGCACTTTTGGCGTAAATTTCCAGTTTACCACAACTGTTAGATGAGTATTTATTTACAAAAACTGTAACACCAGCGGGTACAGTAAACTTTCCGGTAACGCTATATGTGCCCGATAAAATTATACTTGAAGAAACATTAAAATCTCCAGAGATTGTAGTAACCGTACATTGTGAAAATCCTAAATTTGTTTTTAAGATCAAACAACAAATAGTAAATAAAAGAGTAGTTTTTAGTTTCATGTATATGATTTTTTGTTTTATTAATCGTTAATTATTATTTTTTTAAAGGCTTTTCTTGAATCATTGAATAGTATCTCCATAAAATAAACACCATTGTTTAGATTTTTTGTGTCTGCCTCTATAGTCGAAGTATTAATTTCGTTTGTATTAGCACTAGTTTTCTTGCCAGAAACATCGTAAAAATGTATTTCACTAATTAACATATCGGGCATATGATTAATTTTAATTTTGGTATTCGATTTATTCAAAACGTTTGGATAAACTACCACTTGATTGTTGAGTTCATTTTGATAAAGTGCTGTTAAGGTGCCACACAATGCTGATGGAGTAATACTTACAACAAATGTATCTTTAATACAACTTAGAGCATCATAAGCGTAATAAATAGTGGGCACCATCGTTGTAATTGAAACTGTATTTTGAGTTACACCCAATGGAAACCATTGAACTGTAGCAGGCCAAGATGGCGTCAAGGTTAAAGGTTGATTAGCACAAGTTGTGAGGTTTATTTTCTTTCCAGCATTTTTAACGATTGTAAACTGGTCTTTAACTGTGGCTGTTCCATCAATAAATTTAGCGTCTAGTCTATTGTCATTAACTTCCAATAGCATACTACCAAAAATTGTATTGGAATAGTTGTAAAACACCGGGTGAGGCCAACCAGATGACGTCCCACTTAATTTTCCTGAACAACCGCAAACAGTATAAACCGCACCCTTATGTGATTTAGAAACTGTTGTTTGTTTTTGGTAAGGACAAGAAGCAGGATAACTTCCACCTGTAGGATCTTTTTTCATTGATGAATTGAAAGAGCCCGAGTTGCCGTAGTGTCCATCTAACAAATATGAACGCTCATAACAATGGCTATGCCCATTGAGAACCAAATCCACTCCGCCATTTTCTAATATTGGAACAATGTTTTGACGGATTTCAGGCAATTCACCATCCAAAAAAGTACTATTATCAGAGTTATGACTACCTTTTGTGTATGGAGGATGATGCCAATAGGCAATTACCCAAGGCAAAGTATTTGAAGCCAAATCGTTTGTTAACCAAATAGCCATTGGATCGGTAGAATTTCGTCCCACGCTATATGAATCAAGAACTATAAAATGTACATTTCCGTAATTATAAGAGTAGTACTTTTCTGTGCCAGAAGCAACTCCTCCAGCTTCAGCCGCCGCAGGAAGTGTAAAAATATCGAAGTACGGAAAAGTAGAAGCCGCAAATGGGTTTATTTGATAATTATTAAAATCGTGATTTCCGGCAGCAGGCCAAACAACAATGCGCTTGAGTTCATTAGCATATGCATTATTTGTAAAAACGTTACTTTGGTATTCATTGTCTAAACCTCCTTCATATGCATTATCACCCAACCATAACCAACCATCTATATGACTGTTTGAAGTGTAATTCAAAAACCCATTTTTTACATTTGTTTGATTGGAACTACCGGTTCCTGCGTCGCCAACCACCCAAAATTTATAATTTCCAACCGATCCAGTTAGAGGACTAGTTTTAAAAAAAACAGTAGATGAAGGGGTTGTTAATGTTGAACTAGAACTAGCAATTGCATAATAGTAAACGGTAGCAGGAGTCAATCCTGTTATCTTCACTTCATGATTACTTATTATAGTAGGATCCACGGCTAAATTCGTTAAAGAAGTTACTGAAGTGCCATAAAATACTTTTGAGTCAGCGGCTGTATTGGTTCTCCATTTTACAACTATACTATTTGGGGTAACAATATTAAGGTAAGGGCCTCGGTTTAATGTTTGAGAATAAACAAAGTTTAAAATAAAAAATGTATGAAGAAATAACTGTAGTCTCATAATACAAATTACAGAATTTTCAATCGTTTCAATCTTAAAGCTACATTATGTTTGATTTAAATTTTGTTCATGTTTGGGTAATATTGTTAAAATTAATTTAACGATTCAAAACCTAAATCCGGTAGTAAAAACCTTGTCGCTTAACGTTAAATTAACTAGTATGGTCTACAACAATCACCCAAAAGCCATTAATTTTTTTCCAAACCAAAGTAAAATAACCGCCGCTTGGTTTTTCTTTTTCAAGCGACCATTGTCCAATAGTATAAATACTTGTTGGGGAAAGTTGTATGTTTTCTTTAATTACAAAGGTTAAAACACCCATTGCCATTTTGTTGGGGTAATTGCTTTTGTAATTATTTAAAGTTTTTTGCCAACCATACGTAATGCCTTTACTGCCTATAAATTTAAGGCTGTCACTTTTCCAGTAATAATCCATAAAACCATCAATGTTTCCTGAATTCCATGCAGCTTCCTGAGCCTTCATGTTGTTTAAAACTGAGCTTAAATCAGTGTTTAAAGTTTGAGACCATGTGTTTGTTACATAAAAAAGTAAACAAGAAATAATAATGTTTTTCATGTTTGTAAAAGTATATAAATTCAACTACTTTTGTTATCCGTTCTTTAAAACACTTATTAAGAAAAGCAGAGGGAAACGCCCGTAGAAGCTTTACCAACCCTTGATAAAATGTTAAATGAAAAATGTTAGATTTTAAATGAAATCCATTTATAATTTATCATTCAACATTTATCATCTCTCAAAGAAGGTGGGAATTCGTCTCAGTAGTATAATATATTGGGAAAAATAAGTCAGAACCATTAGAAAAATTTACACAACAAAAAACCTAATCCCTTCTGACAATAAAAACAGAAGGGATTTTTTATTGAATAATATGAGTACAATACAACAAGAATTAGAAAAAAGAGTATTAGTGATTGATGGTGCCATGGGCAGTATGATTCAGCAATACAAACTCACTGAAAAAGATTTTAGAGGAAAACGTTTTGCTGATTGGCATAAAGATTTACAAGGGAATAATGACCTGTTGTCAATTACGCAACCACAAATTATTAAAACTATTCATAAAGAATATTTAAAGGCAGGGGCTGACATCATAGAAACCAATACGTTCAGCGATACCTCCATTGCTATGGCTGATTATGACATGCAAGAATTTGTGTATGAATTAAATTTCGAATCGGCTAAAATTGCGAAAGAAGCCATTACTGAATTTAAAACTGAGTTTCCTGAATTCGCTTCTATTCCAAAGTTTGTGGCTGGAGCAATTGGGCCAACAAACCGCACCCTTTCATTATCTCCAAATGTAAACGATCCTGGTTACAGAGCTATTAACTTTGATGAATTAGTTGAGGCATATACAGAACAAGTAAAAGGTTTAATTGATGGTGGCGCTGATTTATTGTTAATTGAAACCATCTTTGATACGCTAAACGCGAAAGCGGCCTTATTTGCTATACAAAACTATTGCGAAAAAATAAACAAAAAAATGCCGGTAATGGTTTCGGGAACTATTACCGATGCTAGTGGAAGAACCTTGTCAGGACAAACAACCGAAGCCTTTTTAAATTCGGTTTCTCATGTTGATTTATTAAGCGTGGGTTTAAATTGTGCTTTAGGCGCTAAAGATATGCGTCCGTATTTAGAAGAGCTTTCTAACAAAGCACCTTTTTATGTGAGCGCTTATCCAAACGCCGGTTTACCAAATCAGTTTGGAGAATACGATCAGGATGCTCATGAAATGGGACATCAAATAGAAGACTTTTTAAAAGCAGGATTTTTAAATATTGTTGGGGGGTGTTGTGGAACTACGCCCGCACACATTAGGCGCATAGCCGAAATAGCAAAAAATGCAATGCCTCGAAAAAAACCACTGCCCGATACATTAATGCATTTAAGCGGTTTAGAACCATACACTCTAACTGCTGAAAGTAATTTTCTAAACGTTGGTGAACGAACAAACGTAACAGGCTCTAAAAAATTCTTACGGTTAATTAAAGAAGGAAATTTTGAAGAAGCTTTGTCAATTGCACGCGAACAGGTAGAAGGGGGCGCCCAAGTAATTGACGTGAACATGGATGAGGGGATGTTGGATAGCGAACAAGCTATGACTACATTTTTAAATCTTATTGCATCAGAACCAGACATTTCTCGTGTTCCTATTATGATTGATTCCAGTAAATGGAGTGTAATTGAAGCCGGTTTAAAATGTGTTCAAGGTAAAGCAATTGTTAATTCTATTTCATTAAAAGAAGGTGAAGAGAAATTTACTGAACAGGCTCATAAAATAAAACAATATGGTGCTGCTGTTATTGTAATGGCATTTGATGAAGTTGGACAAGCTGATACGTTAGAACGTCGTAAAGAAATATGTAAACGGGCTTATAATGTTTTAGTGGACAAAGTTCATTTCCCCGCACAAGATATTATTTTCGACCCAAACATTTTCCCTGTGGCTACAGGAATGGAAGAGCACCGTTTAAATGCATTAGATTTCTTCAATTCAACAAAATGGATTAAAGAAAATTTACCTCATGCAAAAGTTAGCGGAGGCGTAAGTAACGTATCTTTCTCGTTTAGAGGAAATGATCATGTTCGTGAAGCCATTCACTCTGCTTTTTTATTCCACGCGGTGAAACATGGAATGGATATGGGTATTGTGAATCCAGCACAACTAGTAGTTTATGATGACATAGATAAAACCTTATTAGAACTAGTTGAAGATGTTTTATTAAATAGACGTGATGATGCTACTGAACGATTAGTTGAACATGCCGATTCCTTAAAAGGAATCACAAAAGAAAAAACAGAAAAAGACGAAGCATGGAGAAAAAGAACTGTTGAAGAGCGTTTAAGCTATGCTTTAGTAAAAGGTATTGTAGAATATATTGACGCAGACACAGAAGAGGCTCGTCAAAAGTTAGGAAGACCTTTACACGTGATTGAAGGCCCATTAATGGATGGCATGAATGTGGTTGGTGATTTATTCGGGAGTGGAAAAATGTTTTTACCACAGGTTGTAAAAAGCGCCAGGGTGATGAAAAAAGCAGTTGCTTATTTAGAGCCTTATTTATTGAAAGAAAAAGAAGATAATGCCAAGGCTGGCATAGTAGGCGATGGCAGAACCAACTCTGGTAAAATTTTAATGGCTACTGTAAAAGGTGATGTTCATGATATTGGAAAAAACATTGTAGGCGTTGTTTTGGCTTGCAACAATTATGAAATTATCGACCTGGGTGTAATGGTGAGTTGCGATAAAATTTTAGAAGAAGCAAAAAAACACAACGTTGATATTATTGGATTAAGTGGATTAATTACACCTTCATTAGATGAAATGGTTCATGTTGCAAAAGAAATGGAGCGTTTAAATTTCAAAATTCCTTTGATGATTGGTGGTGCAACAACTTCTAAAGTGCATACAGCAGTTAAGATTGCGCAAAATTATTCAGGTCCGGTAATTCACGTAAACGATGCCAGTAAATCAGTTCCTGTAGCAAGTAATTTAATTTCAAACGAATTACGGGATGCTTTTATGGCGGACATAAATAAGGATTATGAGCGTGTCCGTGAACAAAACAAAAATGCACAATCTCAAAACAAATTAATTTCGATGGCTGAGGCCAGAGAAAATAAATTCCAGATTGATTGGAGCAAAACAGAAATAACCAAACCAAATTTTATTGGCAATAAAGTATTTGACAATTACGACTTAAAAGAAATTGCTGAATATATTGATTGGACGCCATTCTTCCATAGTTGGGAATTAAAGGGATCATACCCTAAAATTTTAATTGACCCTAATCGTGGCGCAGAAGCCACCAAACTATTTAATGACGCTCAGTCTATGTTGAGCAAAATCATTTCCGAAAAATGGTTACAAGCAAAAGCGGTAATTGGTATTTATCCTGCCAACACAGTAAACCATGATGATACAGAAGTTTACGATGAAAAAGGAAACGTCATTGCAATTTTCCATTCATTGCGTCAGCAAAGTAAAAAGCCGGCAGGTCAGTACAATATAGCATTAAGTGATTTTATTTCTCCTAAAGGTGTCACTTCCAGCGGATTTGAGAAGAAAGATTACATTGGCTCATTTGCATTAACAACAGGTATTGGCATTGATGCTCATGTTGCTCGTTTTGAAAAAGACCATGACGACTATAGTGCCATTATGTTAAAAGCATTGGCAGATAGATTAGCTGAAGCTTTTGCTGAATTGATGCATAAAAAAGTACGTACACAAATTTGGGGCTATGCCAAGGACGAAAATTTTAAAAACGAAGATTTAATTAAGGAAGAATATGCGGGAATTCGCCCGGCACCAGGTTATCCGGCTCAACCTGACCATACGGAAAAAAACACAATTTGGAAATTATTGGATGTAGAAAAAAACACGGGTATTATTTTAACAGAAAGTTTAGCAATGGTTCCAACAGCAGCTGTAAGTGGTTTGTATTTTGCTCACCCGCAATCTCAGTATTTTGGAGTTGGTAAAATAAATAAAGAACAGGTAGAAGATTATGCTAAACGAAAAAACATGCCTATTGTAGATGCAGAGCGTTGGTTAGGAAGTGTGTTGTCTTATTAATTTATTATTTTGTGATTTAACTTTTTAGGGTTTTTCTTCGAACACACAAATTTTGAAATAATTGAATTTAAACCTCAAGACTAAAACAAACTAAATTTATTCTTTGCTGATTATAGACATATAATCGGCATAATTTAAACTTTTTTTACCGTAACACTTAAATAAAGCCTTTTCAGTTAAAGGACCAAAATTACCATCTATCACTAGTTTTGATTGACATTTTTTATTTAAAGCAACCTGCAGCTTTTTTACAAAAGAGTTTTTTGAACCCTTTTTTAAAATAAAATCAACGTGTGAATTAACCTCATCTTTTTTTGATGGTTCGTTTTTTGATTTGCTTTTTGTATTGTTTTCAGCATTTATGTTGTTATTGCTATTGCCGAAATTCCGCGTTTTTAATTTTAATATTAACTCATCATTAAGAACGAAATCACCTAAAATAAAATGCTCAATATCTAAAAGGTTAAACGAAAACTTTCCGTTTTTATTACGATAAAGCGTTTTATAAACATTACCATTTTTATCCAATAACACCATTCGTTTTTTGTTTTTAAGTCTTGGGTCTTTATCATCTAATTCTATTAAATAATTTTTGTCTGCCGGTAAACCTTTAAAATTATATTTCCCCTCACTATCAGTTTCAAATTCACCAACAAGACTATCGTTATTCTCTTGTTTTAATTTAATTTTTAAATTAGGCATAGCGGTTTTTTTAGAACTTAAAATACTTCCACCAATATCAATGGTTAAAGACGCATCATTTTCTGGCATTTCTTTAAGCAAGATTTTTTCGTTCGGAATCATTTTAAATAAAAAACGCTTGTCTTTTACAGATTGTATAATTACCATTTTACCTTTTTTATCGGTAAGTAAAATTTTAGCACTTGTTTTTATTTTGTTATCAGAACTAATTAAACTAAAAAAATAATTTTCTCCGGGTTTTTCATCAACAAAAGAAAAGCCGCCATTTTGATTGGTGTTTATAATTTTAATTGTTCTACCGGAGTCGTTAGTTATTTTTAGTTTAGTGTTTTTTAATGGAATGGCCGGGTTTGTACCTATAAAAACATAACCATTTAGCTGATTTTTATTATTGCTTTCTTTTATAATAGCAGGGGTGTCGGTTTTTACAAGTTCCGGTTTTATGCTTTCTTCTGGTTCTGTTTTAGTTGCTGTGTTAATTGTGTCGGTTTGGATATTTGTTGTTTCGGCTTTATTTAAGTTGTTGTTGTTTTTATTTTCTGTGTTTTTAGTAGCGTCTTTTAGGTTAGTGTTGTTTTCTTTTTTAGATTCTAAAGGGCAGCCCAAATTGTTTTTTAATCCTGCTGTTTCCGGGCACGCATCTTTGTGGTCGGGCACACCATCTCCGTCAGCATCTTTTACACTATTATTAAAATGATATGCTAACACAATTTCGTGCGAGCCGTTATTGTAGCTCTGAATGGCACTTGTGCTTAAATCATAACTATAGCCCAACATCATTTTTTTATATTTTATGCCCAACAACGCCGCAATAGCGCTTTTGTGCCTATAGGTAAAGCCTACCATTAAAAGGTTATTATACCATGCTTTTGCATTAAGGTCTGTTTGAGTTATTGAACCGCTATTTATTTTTGTTAGCACAGAAGGTTCTATATTAAGCTTTGAGTTAATGTTATAGGTATAAGCAGCTGTTCCGTAAAAAGTTCTGCTTAACCTACTATTGTTGCCGGGAGCCAAGTTAATGTTGTTTAGTTTACTCTCTAATAATTGTGTGGCGCTTAAGCCAACATGAAAAGTTTCTTTAAATTTAAAAACCATACCAAACGATGCGTCAGGCGTATTGCTTTTTTGCACACCACTTTGAAAGCTAGGATCATTTGTGTTTAATGCATTTATTTTAGAGTTGTTAAATAAAAACTGATTATAAATAGCCCCAACACCTAATGAAAGTTGCGTGTGTTGGTTAAAATTAACTCTGTACGCATAGTTGCCAATTATACCGGTTTGCGAAACGGCGCCACCCATGTTATCTTTAAATACTTGACCTCCAATACCCATTTTGGAGTTTAAAGCAGCGTGACCTCCAAATGTAAAATTTTCAGGGCTACCGTTAAATCCTTGCCATTGTTTGCGGTAGGTAAGTTGTACCGGGTTATAATTTAAAGCGCCGGTGTAAGCGGGATTAATAACAAAATTGTTCCACATAAATTGTGTAAAAACCCTTTGCTGTTGCGCTATTAATTGAGAAAAACACAAACAAAAAAACACTAAATGTTTTATAAAAAATAATTGTTTTTGTGTTTTCATTAAAAAGTGTTTTTTGGTTTGTTTTTTATGTAAAGTTTTTTAAGTTTAATGAGTTTTTACTTTAACTCAGCGTAACAAAACTAAAAGTTATTTAACAACCATAAATTGTAAAAAACAATTTTAAATTGTTTTGAATACCCCTTAAGTTCATACAATGGTTTTGTTGTTTTGTGATTTTGAAAAATTCAACAACAAACGACTCCCAGATATTGACTAAAGAATACATTTTTATTCATTTTTGGTATTGTTAATTAAAAACCAATCAACCCACGTATCCATTTGCTTCACAGAATTTGGACGTAATAAAATTTCACGCTTATTATTCAATAAAAACATAGTAGGCGTGCTAAAAACGTAATAATCTTTTGCCATTGGGCTTTCCCATTTTTTAAAATCGCAAACTGAAAGAAATGGAAAGGAGCCGGAAAACTCTTTAAACTTTTCTTGATTTTCATCTAACGAAATAAAAACAACTTCAACACCATTCTCTTTCCATTTTTTATATAAATCTGTAATCTTTGGAATTTCTTCAATACACTTGTTGCACCACCCGGCCCCATATACTACAAGTAAATAATCACTTTTTATTTGGGATAATTTTTCAGGCATAATTTCTTTGTCTATCCATTTTTTATACCCTGTTAAAAATAAATCTGGGGCAATGTTACCTTTTTTCATTACCCTGTAAGTTTCTAATTGTTTAGCTAAATCATTATTTATACTGCAATTCACTTCGTTTAAAACTTTTAAAGCTAGATATTCTGAAGCTTTAAATAGACTGTGTTTTTCAAGTAAGTCGAAAAGATAATCGGTAATTTCATTGAGTTTTTTCTCGTCCTTTATCAAATAGCGGAACATAGAATCTATGGATATTTTCATCTCAATAAAAACTGAATCCAAAGATTTGCCCGAATTTTCAATCAACCAAAAATGACTTTCTATTGCATCCTTTAATAGCCCACTTCTATAAAGTCTATAATCTGTATAGTCTAAATTACGAAAAGAGTTAATGGTTTTAGGAATTTCTTCAGTGCGGTATTGAGCAATAATAGAAACATCACTTATCAAACTCCGAATTGGCAAATAATACCCAATATAACTTTTTGGGTCTAAGCGAGTAAGAAAATCTTGATCAACTTGTTTAATTTTATTGTATTTTTTTGTAATTAACCTTTTTGTTTTTTTATCTTTTGAAAATAAGGAATTCAGGTTGTAAATTTTTTCCAAGTATTTCCAGGCATTTAATACCTGTTCTCTGTGCGGGTGTTCTTTTGCATATTTAAAAAAAGCTTGATTTTCTTTTCCTTTTATAGCCTTAATATTTTCCAAGTAGCTTAATGATTCGCCAATAATTTCAATATCTTCTCCATTTAATAAAACCAGCATTGGTTTTTCATTTTCAATCATCAAAAAACCTATACCAAAATCAGCTTTGGAATATAAAATTTTGAATTTTCCTCTTTCATCGATTTTAGTAGTTGAAATGAGGTAGGTGTTTAGCCCATTGAAGCCTTCTAAACTAATAGATTGATTTAATGATAAAGATAAATTGCCTGTAATACTTTGAGAAACCCCATTCAGAACAATTAAATTAATAATTAGAATTAAAACAATCTGCCTCATATAAATTTATAAAATCAAAAACAGGAATTATATTGACTATTATTTACTGCTTAAAGATTATAAGCTGGCGATCTAAACATTGGATCTTAGTGAAACTAAAAAGATTCCCAATTGTTTTTTCACAATAAATTAAGCAAACCCTGTATTAGTTCAATAAATTCTTTTAACTCCTCAAGATCGGTAAAAACGATTTTTAAACTCCCTAAAAAATCAGATAAAAAACTTAAGGCATTTGCAAATTTTTCTGTAAGTTCAAATTGTGTGAAGGTGGTTATACCTTTTGTGATTAATTGTTCGAGTTTTTCCCATAAATCAGTAAACACCGACCCCTTTATTGCTAAAGAGCTTTTTGTTAACCCCACATTTTCCAACATTAAATAAATACGCTCAATCTCTTTGTCCTGTTTTAGAATATTGGACATTAATTGAACAACGTTGTCAGATTTTTTAAATGCGCTATTTGCTGCATCTAAAAACAAATTTTTCATAGATGTTGGTTTACCATCAATATTATAACCGTTCTGTTTTTCAATAAGGTCTAAAAAATCAGTTCTTTCGTATACCATTCTAAGATTTCGCGGTATTCTATCCAAAAAATTTGTTATCAGTATTAATTCTTCTTTCATAGTTTTGTTTTCAATTATATAAAATATTAATCTTTTATGCAGCGTACAGAAAAACCATCGGCTCTATCATCATCATTAAATGAAAAACCGCCACTGCTATATCTAAGACCTCTAGAAAAAGTGCCATTTATTGTACTGCTAAATATATAACCATTAACGCCAACCGCTGCAAGTAATCCGCTAGAGTAACTACGAAGGCCTGCTACTGTTAGTTTCAGTGGCGATGCATAAGCCCCAGCAGCATCATAACTGATCCAACTTAGGCGTTCTGTATTTAACTCCGACTCTGTAGGTATACGATACCCAATAGGGCACGGATTATTTATTCCATTAACTCCTTGCCATAGATTTGAGTTTTGTGGATTACGCCAATCGGTTGGTGAGCTAAGTGTTCTGATAAAATCACCATGATTGGGTGTGTCAGAAGCACTTAAAACAGTTGTAGTTAAAGATGTGCGGCATTGATGCCCATCGCTTCTTCTGCCCCATTGATATAAATCTCCATAGGAAGCAGCGTCTGTGCTGCTAGTTGCTGGTTGCAACGCACCTAAATTTCTATCCATCCATGTTTTACCCGTAATTGGATTAATAACAGGAACTACCGGCGTTAATCCATTACAAAAAACACTGTTTGGTTGATATAGATTGGGTGTTTTTATTTGGCCACCCAAAAATTGCGCCGATATTTTATGTAAAAGGATTACAAAAAACAAGCTGAAAAATCTTTTTTGCATTTTTTTGAAAATAATTTATTTGAGATTAATATTAATTTTGAGTAGCCATTGTTACATATACTTCTGTACCTACTACAATAAAACTGTAAATATGTTTTTTACCGGATGTTCTCGCTGTGGTACCCATATAAACAAATGTAAAGCCGGTAGCCCCAAAACTTACTGTACCCGTGGCGCCTGTACTTGTAAAAATTAAAGTGTATGCCCCGCCGTCTTTAATGTTTTGTAAGATTATACTCGTACCCGTTGCGTTAGTGTAGGCGAGATTACTCAGAGAAAAATCAATACTTGTTGAATTGCCTGAATTGAGTGCAAAATCGTTAGTGGCAGCGCCATTTACCTCTAATTTACTAGTTGGTGCCGTGGTTCCAATACCAAAGTTACCATTGTTTAATACTCTAACTAAAGTGTTCCCTAAAGCGCAATTACCAGCATTATGTCCATTAGTATTTCTGTTAATTATCCATGAATCTGAATTAGGGGAAGCGCCATAGGGACGCCCTGTAAACCATTCTGTTCCTGCTACTGAGTCATGCATAAAAATGCCTAATCCTCTCATGTTAGATGAACCAGCATGCCTTGACTCTAACAAAATATGACCTGGTGTAAATGAGGGACCATTACCTGATACTTTAATCATTGCGCCAGAAAAATTATCTACAATTATATTACCCTGGTTGACAAATAATTTTGCATTCGGGACATTTGTCCCTATACCAACATTTCCGTTTTGTAAAATAGTCAAATCAGCATTTGTTGCTACAGCGCTGGTGCCGGCATTCAGATTAATATTACCTGATGCACTTATAAGATTAAGGTTGCCAAGCGCAGCGCTAGAACGAATAAAAGCGTCGTTTTGGTTTCCATAAGTAACAAATCCATTGTTTGTTGAACCTAAAACTCCAATTTCTAAATTACCGCCACTGTTATTACCTATATTAATTTTTGAAGCTGCACCACTAAGGTTATTATTATTGGTAAAAGCTCCCATTGTTTGAAAGGAGTTATTGTTACGAAAGACCGTTAAAGGACCTTGAGGATTCGTTGTGCCAATAATTACATCTCCGGCATTACTCACAATAACAGAACTATCAGAGCCAACAGCATCATTATTAACGTGAAATTTTCCAAGAGGATTTGAGGTACCTATACTAACGTTGCCACCTGAGCTTACTCGTATTCTTTCTGCATTATTGGTTTTTACCACAAGGTCTTGAGCATCAGTTGTCCCCATAAAATTTAAGGTTTGTGTTGTACCCGCATTTCCAATTAAACCCCAAGCGTTTTGTGAACCAGGTATACCCTGTGGCCCTTGCGGTCCTGTGGCTCCGGTTGCACCAATAGCGCCATTGCAAACATATTGTGTTAAAGTGGCATTTATTTCACTTGCATCTAAAATGCTGTTGTTATTGGCATCTAAACCATACTCTAGTTTAGTACCTCCTGTTGCACAGTTAGCTCCTGCAGTTTCGGTACTGGTTTTAATTAAAGTATTTTGTCCATTAGTTCCGTTAGTTCCTGCCACACCTTGTGGTCCTTGCGGGCCCGTTGCACCCACGCTACCTGTGGCACCTGCCGGCCCTGTGGCTCCGGTTGCACCAATAGCGCCATTGCAAACATATTGTGTTAAAGTGGCATTAATTTCACCTGCATCTAAAATGCTGTTGTTATTGGCATCTAAACCATACTCTAGTTTAGTACCTCCTGTGGCACAGTTAGCTCCTGCAGCTTCGGTGCTTGTTTTAACCAACGAGTTTTGTCCGTTAGTTCCGTTTGTGCCCGCTACACCTTGCGGTCCTTGAGGTCCGGTTGCGCCCACGCTTCCTGTGGCACCTGCCGGTCCTGTGGCTCCGGTTGCACCAATAGCGCCATTACAAACATATTGTGTTAACGTGGCATTAATTTCACCGGCATCTAAAATGCTGTTGTTATTGGCATCTAAACCATACTCTAGTTTAGTACCTCCTGTGGCACAGTTAGCTCCTGCAGCTTCGGTGCTTGTTTTAACCAAGGTGTTTTGTCCATTAGTTCCATTTGTACCATTAGTTCCGTTAGTGCCCGCTACACCTTGTGGTCCTTGAGGTCCGGTTGCGCCCACACTTCCTGTGGCACCTGCCGGTCCTGTGGCTCCGGTTGCACCAATAGCGCCATTACAAACATATTGTGTTAAAGCGGCATTAATTTCACCTGCATCTAAAATGCTGTTGTTATTGGCATCTAAACCATATTCTAGTTTAGTACCTCCATTAGCACAATTAGCTCCTGCAGCTTCGGTACTGGTTTTAACCAAGGTGTTTTGGCCATTTGTCCCGTTAGTTCCGTTTATGCCCGCTATACCTTGTGGTCCTTGAGGTCCGGTTGCGCCCACGCTTCCTGTTGCACCTGCCGGTCCTGTGGCTCCAATAGAGCCATTACAAACATATTGTGTTAAAGCGGCATTAATTTCGCCGGCATCTAAAATGCTGTTATTGTTGGCATCTAAACCGTATTCTAGTTTAGTACCTCCATTAGCACAATTAGCTCCTGCGGCTTCGGTACTGGTTTTAACCAAGGTGTTTTGTCCGTTAGTTCCGTTCGTGCCATTAGTTCCGTTTGTGCCGGCTACACCTTGTGGTCCTTGTGGGCCGGGTAAAGAGTTTCCTGCGTTTTCAGCATAAAGCGCATAGGGTACAGAAACCAATTCTGTAACACCAACACTCACGTAATTAGTTCCGCCATCAATATCCATCTCTACTTCAAGGTAGTATGGTGCCGCACCCCAATTAATGCTGTTAAATAAACCACTTATAACGTTGCCTCTTCCTATTTGTAAGGTATAAAGCCCAAGTAAATTTGTGTTTGTGTTATGGCTTTCTTTATACACCACTGTGCCATTTACACTGTTTGAACGTAAACTTATTTGTAAACCAATATTTTTATTGGTGTAAGGTTTTCCCTCAGCATTTCGCGCTACGCCCTGATAGTTAATGGCTTTAGGTGCTTGTGCCAAAACAATGTTTGATAGGCCCAGCAAGGCAAAAACAAAAAATAGTTTAAGTAATTTGTTTATCATAATTTTATCGTTTTAATGTAATTGTACCGGTTAATTGTTTAGTGTTGTTTATATTTATTAAATAATAATAATCTGCCGTTGGCAATGCTTGTCCTTTATATGTGCCATTCCACGCGGTATTGTACCCAACCGAACTAAAAATTTCCTGTCCCCAAATATTAAATATTTTAACAACTGCATCAGGATAGTTTAGCAAGCAGGGTATTTCCCAAACATCATTAAATCCATCGCTGTTTGGCGAAAACCCGTTTGGAACAACACAGGTTAAATCGTTTTCTAATACAAAAAAAGTAAAATCAGGTTGTAAAAATCCTTGAGTAATAATGTTATTGTTTACTGTTTTGGTTTCAACGGCGCACATTTCGCCAACAGTAAAGGCATTAAAAAAAATGGTGTTAGAAAAAGACGAACCGGCAGAAGCAATAACAATAGGGCTGTTAACTTGAGCCGATGTTGTTTTTATTAAAAAAGTAAAACATAAAACCAATACAAGATAGTTTCGCATAAGTAGCTGTTTTTGAGTTTAAAAGTATGTAAATCTAAAACATATTTAACAACCTAAACTTGTAAAACACAATTTAAAATTGTTAATTTGCATAAAAAAACGCCAATGAAACAAATAAACTTGTCAGATAACATAAGGTTAATAAGGGAAGCTAAAGGGTATAGTCAAGAATATGTTTCAGAAAAGCTAAAAGTTACGCAACAAGCATATTCCCGCATGGAAAAAAACCCTGAAAGCATGGCTCTAAAACGCTTAAAAGATTTAAGTAAAATTTTAGGCGTAGAATTAATAACGCTTTTAAACGAGGATAATGTTTATGCGCAACAAAATTATAACCAAAAAGGAGGTCAGGCAGCAACTAAAATGGTTTTTAACCAAGCTGGGCAAGAAACAAATAGTTTATACGAACGCTTAATTACGCAATTAAAAGACGAAATAGAATTTTTGAGAAAGAAAAAATAGAGTGAGGTTGTTTTTAACCAAAGCAACAATCTTTTTAACATCGTTTTATGCTGTCGATTCTAAGGTTATCTTTGCGCTTTATTTTTAAAAATGAGTAATATAAAAAACATAAAAAGCGCACTAATTTCCGTTTATTATAAAGACAATTTAGAGCCGATTATAAAAAAACTACACAGTTTAAATGTAAAACTGTATAGTACAGGAGGAACACTTACTTTTATACAAAACTTAAACATGCCAGTAACAGCAGTTGATTCGGTAACTACTTACCCTGAAATTTTTGGTGGTAGGGTAAAAACACTACATCCGGCTATATTTGGCGGTATATTAAATAGAAGAGATAATGTATCTGATCAAATAGAAAAACAACAACATCAAATTCCTGATATTGATTTGGTAATCGTTGATCTTTACCCTTTTGAGGAAACGGTTGCGGCAAATGCCTCAGAAGAGGACACTATAGAAAAAATTGACATAGGTGGCATTTCTCTTATCAGAGCAGCTGCAAAAAACTTTAACGATGTTGTTATTGTTTCATCAAGGCACGACTACACGAGTTTGTTAAATCTACTTGAAACAAAAAATGGTTCAAGCGAACTTTCAGACAGAAAACTGTTTGCCGCTAAAGCGTTTGCAACATCTTCGCATTACGACACTGCCATTTTTAATTATTTTAATCAGACAGAAAACACTCCTCAGTTTAAACAAAGCATACAGCAAGCACAGGTGTTGCGTTACGGGGAGAATCCACACCAAAGGGGTGTTTTTTACGGAGATTTAGAGGCGATGTTTACAAAATTAAACGGGAAAGAATTATCTTATAACAATCTTTTAGATGTTGACGCTGCCGTAAATTTGATGAGCGACTTTGAACACCCAACATTTGCTATTTTAAAACACAATAACGCTTGTGGGGTTGCCACAAGAAACACAATATTTGAAGCCTACAAAGACGCTTTAGCCGGAGACCCGATTTCGGCATTTGGCGGAATTTTAATTGCCAACAGAACAATAGATGCAGAAACTGCAAGCGAAATCAACAAATTGTTTTGTGAAGTTGTTATTGCGCCCGGATTTGATGAGCAGGCATTATCAGTTTTAAAAACAAAACCTAATAGAATAATTTTAATCCAAAACAAAGTTAATTTACCTAAAACATCTTTCCGAAATTTGTTAAATGGTGTAATTGAACAAGACAAGGATCTGAAAACAGAAACGGAAGCCGATTTAAAAGTAGTTACTAATACTTCTCCCACAGAAAAAGAGATAACGGACTTATTGTTTGCCAATAAGCTTGTAAAGCATACAAAATCTAACACTATTGTTTTTGCAAAAAACGGCATGTTATTAGCGAGTGGAACCGGTCAAACCTCTCGAGTTGACGCGCTTAAGCAAGCCGTAATTAAAGCGCAGTCTTTTGATTTTGATTTAAATGGGGCAGTAATGGCAAGTGATGCTTTTTTCCCGTTTCCTGATTGTGTGGAGTTAGCACACAAAGCGGGAATAACAGCCGTTATTCAACCGGGAGGTTCAATAAAAGATAAAGAAAGTATAGACTACTGTAACGCCAATGGTTTAAGCATGGTACTCACAGGAGTAAGGCATTTTAAACATTAAGTTTATTTATTAACCCGAACCAAGTTTAATTCTTTAGGTGGATTAATAATTAAAGGAAATTTTTCAATTTTTACTGAGCTGCTGTCTAAACCAAAAGCTTTAGCTTCACTTAAACTGAAACGTTTCAGCACAAAATAAACATTTAAAATTAGTTTTTGGAAAAAAGGCAACTCGTTGTCGTAAGAGAGAAATTTTTCCAGAACTACAAATTTAAAATCGCCACTAACATTGTTTTTATTTAGCGATTCATAGCGACTTGTAATGTCTACTTCTTTGTTTTGAACCATGTCTGAAACTACTTTTCTAAACATTAAATTAATTCTTGGCGCAACTCTAAACCCCAATCGGAAATCAACCCTAACAATGTCCTCGTCTGCTATGTGCGTAACTTTATATTCCATTTTATAAGGTTCATCAACAACGTCCACATGAACAAACCAATAGATATCAGCTTTTTTAGGACGTTTTTGTAAAATAGAATAAATAATTTTATCTTCTATTTTTTCAGGGTTATTAGCGCTTGTCATGTAAACCAAATGGGTGGCATATTTTTGTATGCTATTGTCCACACTCAAATCGCAAAGCATCTGTTTATAATTTTCGAGAGGCACCAATTCAACATATTTTTGTCGAATTGCTTTTGCAATGTACCAGCAGGCCATTATTAAAGCCAAGAAAACGGCAATTACCAAAGTAATATACCCTCCCTTAGGAAATTTTTCAAGATTTGCAACAAGGAATGCGCCTTCAATAATGATATAAGTAACCGCAAAAACATTTAAAAACCATATAGGGTATTTTTTTAATCTCATAAAAAAAGTCAAGAGACGAGATGACATAATCATACCTAGAATAATGGTGAGTCCGTAGGCGGCTTCCATGTTTTTAGACTCTTTAAAAAACAAAACAATACTAACACAACCGGCAAACAACAACCAGTTAATTGATGGGATATACATTTGTCCTTTTAATTCAGTTGGGTATTTAATTTTTACTTTTGGCCAAAAATTTAAACGCATGGCTTCGTTAATTAGCGTAAACGAACCGCTTATTAAAGCTTGTGAGGCAACAACTGTAGCTATTGTTGCAATACTTATTCCTAAAGGTAAAAACCACTCAGGCATAATAGAATAAAAAGGGTTTGCGCCATTAAGTGTTTTCCCATCCATTGAAACCAACCATGCCGTTTGACCCATATAGTTTAACACCAACATGGTTTTTACAAAAACCCAACTAATTCTTATGTTTTGTCTGCCGCAATGGCCCATATCAGAGTACAAGGCTTCTGCTCCTGTTGTACAAAGAAATACAGCACCCAAAAGCCAGAAACTTCCCGGATAATTTATTAATAGGTCAATACCATAATATGGATTTAGTGATTTAAGAACTGTAAAATTATGTGACAGACCCAAAACACCCACAATACCTAAAGTTAAAAACCAAATTAACATAACAGGACCAAAAAATTTACCAATAAATTTTGTTCCAAATTGTTGGATAAAAAACAATCCGGCGATAATTGTTATTACAATAGGAATAGTTGGAATATGACTAAATCTTGGAATCAATTGTAATCCTTCTACCGCAGACGCCACGGAGATTGGCGGTGTAATAATCCCTTCACCCAAGATACAACACCCCCCAATTATTGCCGGAAAAATAAGCCATTTGCGCTTGGCTTTTTTTATTAAAGCATACAATGAAAATATTCCACCTTCACCTTTATTGTCGGCGCGCAGCGTAAAAATCACGTATTTTATTGTGGTTTGAAGTGTGATGGTCCAAAAAACCAAAGACATTCCTCCAATTATCACTTTAGCATTAATGGGGTTTTCGCCCACAATTGCTTTCATTACATATAAAGGCGAGGTTCCAATATCACCATAAATAATTCCTAACGTTAAAAGTAAACTTGCAAATGACACTTTGTGCGAGTGTCCGTGGTGAGGATTTTCCATTATAAAAAAAGAATAGAGAGTTCAAAATTAATATAAAATTGAACAACAATTAATGATACGTGTTAATTTATTTTAGTTTAAATAATAACTTCATTAGGGAATAAAAAACTTTTGATCGGGAAATAACTTTTTTTATGAAAATATAGATAATAAACACCTCATAAATGATTGTTGGAGTAAAGTCAATCATTGTAATTTAAAATAATTAAGGTTAATTTTATAAATAGATTTTTTTGCTGTGAAAAAGTGTTTAGTTTTTCTTCTGTTAGTTTTAGGAATAAGTTGTTTTGCAACGCATAACAGGGCTGGAGAGATTTTATATAAACGTATTGCTCCATTTTCTAAGGTTGTGGGTAATATTACCGTGCCTGTTTATACCTATTCCATTACACTAATAAAATATACCAACGATGGCCCAGGTATAGCAGACCGCTGCGTTGATACAATTTATTTTGGCGATGGACAAAGGGGAGTAGCCAACCGAGTTAATGGTGGCACAACTATATGTAACGATTGTCCGCAGTGTGGAGAGATAATAATTAGTGCTAACCCTTATTTTGTAAAAAAAAATATTTACACCATAATTCACACATATGCCGGTTCTGGAAGTTATTTAATACGCACATTCGATCCCAATCGAAACGGAGGGGTAAATAATATACCTAACTCAATCAATCAATCGTTTTATTTAGAATCCATGCTAATTATTAATAATTTTTCAGGGGCAAATTCATCTCCTGAATTTAAATATGCACCAATAGACAGAGCTTGTTTTGATAAATGTTTTTATCACAACCCTGGTGCTTTTGATTCTGATGGTGATAGTTTAAGTTACGAAATATCTACCTCCAGGGGAGAAGATGGACAAACCGTTCCTGGATATTTTTTCCCGGAAACAGGTAGCGCTTTTGATGCAAGCTACAACATTAACAGCTCTAACGGTTTGTTAACCTGGTGTAGGCCTCAATATCAAGGCGAGTATAATATTGCTTTTGTTGTTAAAGAATGGCGCAAAAACACCAGCGGAATTTATCAATTAATTGGTTTTGTATTAAGAGATTTACAGGTTGTTGTGGGCTCTTGTCCTAATAATGACCCACCTTTTATTAATACTATTCAAGACACCTGTGTTGAGGCTGGTGTAAAAATAACAAAGAGCATTGTATATGGAGACCCTAACCCTAATACCGCAGTTATACTTCAAGGCAATGGCGGCGCTTTTTCAGGACCATTACCATTGGCTACCATTAGCAATACTAATTATTATACTACAGCTTCAAGCTCAACAACAGCAGCAAATTTTAGTTGGCAAACTAATTGCAACCATATAAGGTTACAACCATACCAAACTGTATTTAAGGCAGAAGATAATGGTTTGCCCTCAATATCGTTTAATCCCATTAAATTAATTTATTTTAAAACCTACAATATAAAAGTTGTTCCGCCATCTGTAAAAAACGTTTCAGCAACCCCTCAAGGCGCCTCTATAATAATATCTTGGTCGTTGTCTGCGTGTAATCCAACAAACAACCCTGTAATTGGCTATAAAATTTATCGAAAAGATGATTGTTCTGCCATAACAATTAATCCTTGTGAGCCTGGTGTAAGTCAACAGTCGGGTTTTTCTTTAATTGGACAAGTAGGGAACTCTATTAATAGTTTTACCGACAATAATAATGGTAATGGTTTGGTGGTTGGTCAGGATTATAGTTATATTATTATTGCTTTATACAAGGATGGGTCGCAAAGTTATGGCAACTCCTCAGTTTGCGCGAAATTAAAAAGGGACGTTCCAGTATTATTAAATGTAGATATACTTTCAACTTCGGCATTAACCGGCTCTGTATTTGTAAAATGGGCTAAGCCTTTAACAAACCCTACAAGTCTTGATACGATTGCGTTTCCCGGCCCATACCAGTATATTATAAAACACAAATCAAATTCAGCAACAACTTATTCTAATGTTTATACTACTTCCAACCAGTTTTTTTTAGCATTAGACACTCAATTTGTACACGCGGGGTTAAACACGCTTTCAATCAATCACGATTACCTTGTGGAATTTAAATCGGGCACAGTTACCATAGGTTCATCTCAACGAGCCACCTCTGTCTTTTTAAAAGCTAGTTCTGGCGATAGGAAAATAAATTTAAGCTGGTCATATTCTACCCCTTGGAATAATTATAAATATACTGTGTTCCGAAAAAATCCCGGAGCATTAACTTACACAGCTATAGCAACCACCTCTGTGGCAAGTTATGTAGACACAAATAACATAGCAAACCGTTATGAGTATTGTTATAAGGTGTTAAGCGAGGGTAAATATTCAGACCCTTCTGTTTACAGTCCGCTTTTAAATTATTCGCAAGAAGTTTGTGAAATAGCTAAAGATTTAACTCCGCCTTGTTCGCCAACATTAAGTATTAATGCCGACTGCCCAACCGGCCAGGTAGATATTAGTTGGACAAATGTAAAACCAATTTGCAGTGACGACGTTGTTAAGTACAGATTGTTTTATAAACCAACAATAAATGATGATTATAAAGAAGTTGCAACGCTTCTAGGTTCAGCATCCACGTTTTATAATTATGACGGGCTCGAATTAATTTCGGGGTGTTATGCCGTTCAAGCAATAGATTCAAGCGAAAACGTTAGTCCGCTAAGTGCTGATTTTTGTATTGATAATTGCCCGATTTTTGAATTACCAAATGTCATTACATTAAATGAAGACGGGATTAATGATTTTTTTAAAGCAATAAGAGTTAGGCAGATTAAAGAAATTGATTTAGTGATTTTTGACCGATGGGGAAACCAGGTATATAAAACAACAGATCCTTATTTTAAATGGGACGGCCTTAGTTTGCAGACTAAAGAATTAGTGAGCGAGGGCACCTTTTTTTATATTTGTGATGTGTTTGAGCCTCGACTAGAAGGCCTTGTTAAACGGAATCTTAAAGGATATTTTCAGGTGGTAAAGTAATTCTGTTTACATTTGCCGTATTATCAAAATGAAACTTTATAAAAACCTTGTTAACGCTGTTGCAGAAACCCTTCAGGAAATTTTTGTAAAAAACCGTTATGCCGATAAGGCAATAGAAAAAGTTTTTAAACTAAACCCGCAATGGGGTAGCCGCGACAGGAGATTTGTTGCAGAAGCCGTTTATGATATTGTTAGAAATTTTCGTTTATATTCAGAATTAGCGCAGTCACAAAAAAATTTCTGGTTTATAACAGCTGTTTGGCTAGTTGTAAAAGAAATAGAGTTTCCTGACTGGCAAGAGTTTAAAAATTTAGACAGAGAAGCAATACTAATAAATAAAGAAAACTTTAAAAGTAATCAGCCTATTTTTGAATCCTATCCAGATTGGCTTTGGAATTTAGGCTTAGAAGAATTAGGGAGTGATTTATGGGTAAATGAAGCCGTTGCAATGAATCAGCTAGCACCGGTAGTTTTGCGCGTTAATAGGTTAAAAACAAATAAACAAAAACTAAAAGAGGAGTTTTCTAAACAAAACATTCAATTAAATGAAATAGAAGGAACAGAAAATGCATTTTCTTTGGCGAAACGAGAAAATTTATTTCAAAATACTTTTTTTAAACAAGGTTGGTTTGAGGTACAAGACGCAGGCTCGCAAAAAATAAGTGAGTTTTTAGACCCAAAACCCAATCAATTTATTATAGATGCCTGTGCTGGTGCCGGAGGAAAAAGCCTGCAAATAGCAGCATTAATGAACAATAAAGGAAAATTAATAAGCTTAGATGTTGAGGCTTATAAGTTAGAAGAGTTAAAAAAACGAGCAAAACGCGCAGGCGCATTTAATATAGAAGCAAGGTTAATAGAAGATAATAAAACAGTAAAAAGATTAGAAGCCAAGGCTGATAAACTATTGCTTGATGTTCCTTGCAGCGGTTTAGGAGTAATAAAAAGAAACCCGGATGCAAAATGGAAATTAAATCCGGAAGTTATAGAACGAACCAAAAACCTTCAACAAAAAATTTTACAAGAGTATTCTAACATGGTGAAGATTAATGGTGAATTGGTTTATAGCACTTGCAGTATTTTGCCAAGCGAAAATAAAAATCAGGTTGATGTTTTTCTTGAAAAAAACCCAAACTTCGAATTTATAAAAGACAATACAATATTACCGAGTCAAGGTTATGATGGGTTTTATATGGCATTATTAAAACGAAAGCAGTAAACAAAATCATTTTAAAAATTCAATCAGTATGAAAAAATTAATTTCAATTATTGTTTTATTTTTCTCTTTATCAGGAATTTCTCAAACCGTTAAAACTAACGTAAATGCACAAACATTTAAAAAACTAATAGAAGAAAAGAAATTTGTGCTAATTGATTTAAGAACCGACGATGAAATTAAAACTAAAGGAAAAATAAAAGGGGCAACGCAAATAAATTTTTTAGACAAAACAGCAGAAGAACAAATTAATAAGTTAGACAAGCAAAAAGGGTATCTTATATATTGTGCGGGAGGAGGAAGAAGCGCTGATTGTGCCGATTTGATGGAGCAACAGGGATTTAAAACAATAATTAATCTTGGAAAAGGTTTTTCAGACTGGCAAAAAAACGGCTTTGAAATAGAAAAAATTAAATAATGTATCTAAGCATTTATGGAGTATCATGTATTCTTAAATTTTGCCATTAAAGCCGCTCTAAATGCCGGAAAGGAGATATTAAAAATATATGTAACTAATTTCTCTGTTGAAATAAAAAATGATAATACTCCGGTTACGATAGCTGATAAAAAAGCAAGCGAAACAATTATAAATACACTAAAGCATTTAGAAATTCCGATAATATGCGAGGAAGAACCTCTTTGCGACTATTTAATTAGAAAAGATTGGGAAAGGTTATGGTTGGTAGACCCATTAGACGGCACCAAAGAGTTTGTTAAACGTAATGGAGAATTTACGGTTAATATAGCCCTGATAGAAAACAATATACCAGTAATTGGCGTTATTTATTCTCCAGTGTTTGAAGTAATGTATTATGCTGCAAAAAACACTGGGAGCTATAAAATTTGCCAAGAAAAATTAATAGAAGAAATCGATAAAAACCAAAACAATTTTATTGAGGGTGTTTTAAGTAATTCAGAGAAATTACCTAACCAACTACTTCCAAAAAAATATACGGTAGTCGCTAGTCGTTCTCATCTAAACAGAGACATAAACGAGCACCTAGAAAAATTAAAAAAAACATTTGGCGATGTAGATATGATAAATGTGGGTAGTAGCATTAAACAATGTTGGATTGCAGAAGGGAAAGCACACGAATATTTAAGGCTCGGTACAACTATGGAATGGGATACTGCTGCCGGTCAGTGTATAATCGAACAATCAGGAGGCCAAATAACAGATCTTGAGACAAAGGCACCTTTACTTTACAATAAACCAACTATGAAAAATAATTTTTTTATAGCAAAGGCCTAACAGTAAAAATGAATCGCAACAACTAATTTGAAATGATTTTAGGACACATAAAAAATATTTATTATTACTTTATGATTAAAAATTTTGAATTAAAGTTTGGTTTTATATTAAGCTAAGTCTATAAAAATTAAAAAGATATTATTTTTTCTTAGGGATTTTTTCTATCCATGAAAAATAGTTATTCAAAACGTTTTCTTTGTTTTTTCTGATATAATCGATGTATGCTTCTGCAACGGGCGATAATTTTTTTTCTTTCAACCAAATTAACTGCCATTTTGATTTTATCGGAAAACCTTGAGAGGGAATAATTTTTAGGTCGCCTTTAAGCAATTCGTTTCTAATACCAATAAGGGGCATAACAGAATTTCCAAGTCCGGCAATAACAGCTTGTTTTACTGCTTCGTTTGATGTTAATTCCATTTTTTTTCGTAGTTCCATTTTGTTTTTTTTGAAATATTCTTCCATCACAAATCTTGTACCCGAACCTTCTTCTCTGTATATAAGAGGCATATCTTTTAGTTCATTTTTTGTAACTGGTTTTATTGTTTTTCCTATGGTTTTATTTCCAATCACAAAAAGTTCGTTTTCTAACAACACTTCATTATTTACTTTTAGTCCTTCAGGTAAAACCGAAACTAAAGCAAAATCAATTTCGTTGTTTTTAAGACTGTTAATCACTCTCGATTTATTAGTAACATCCATAATCAAATCTATTCCTGAATTTTTTTTAATAAAGTCCGATAAAAAATACGGCATAACATATTTACCTGTTGACACTACAGATAAAATCAATCTGCCGGTTAGTTGTCCTTTATAGGCTAAAGTTTTATAATTAATGGCATACATCTCATTAATAATTCTTTCAGCCATTTTAAAAATTTCCTGCCCAAAATCAGTAATATATAATTGTCGGCCTACAACTTCGGTTAGCGGAATTTCAAATTGATCTTGAAAGTTTTTTAGTTGAATAGAAACAGCAGGCTGGGTCATGTGTAATTCTTCAGAGGCCTTGGTTATACTTTTTAAATGAACAACTTTGGCAAAAACCTGCAATTGATGAAGGGTATAATTCATAAATATTTTTTATGTGTTTAATAACAAATATAAATAAAAATTTATGAATTTAATTTTTCAGTTTTGTACAAAAATACTGTAATGGAAAATAAATCAACCAAAGAAATCACCAGATTAAATGCATTATTAATAATTATTTCAACCGTTGCAGCCTGCCTAATTCTCATAAGTTTTATACTTCATATCAAAATTATTGAATTGGAGGCTGAGTTTATAAACTTTGCTACTCATCATTATTTTTTAGTAGGGTTTATTTCTTTAATTGTAATGGCAGTTTGCATTAAACTGTATAATGATACGCCAGAAAGAATATCCTCATTCAATATATTTAAACAACAAACTCGCAACAAAAGGTTGTTAAAAAAAATTCAACGAGTTGAGCAATATAAAAAGCAGTTAAGATTAAAAATAGAAAATGCTAAAAGTAGGTTTATAGAAAAAGAAAATGTCGCTGAATTAACATTTCCTTCTGCGGATGTTCTTGAATCACTTGATGACATTAATCAACGTGAAATAGATTTGAAAAACTCGTTAATGCTGGGAAATTGTTATAAGCATAAAGTCAAAATTTATTTTAAAGATATTGACTCAAATAAGCATATAGAAACAACTGTTTGGCAATTGGATAGTAAGGTTGTTACTATAAAAAGTGGCATTACTCTTCCCGTTAGAAGTGTCTACAAAGTTGAAATTTAAAAACATAAAAAATTTTATAAAAACCAAATAACATGACAAAAATTACAATCGCAAAAGGAGACGGTATAGGTCCAGAAATTATGGAGGCCACATTGGAAATTATTTTAGCAGCTGGTGCTAAACTAGAAATTGACGAAATTGAAGTTGGCGAAAAAGTTTATCTATCAGGTAATACCTCGGGTATTGCCAAAGAGTCTTGGGACATCATCCGAAAAAATAAAGTTTTTTTAAAAGCACCAATAACAACTCCACAAGGTGGAGGCTACAAAAGCTTAAACGTTACAACCCGAAAGTTTCTGGGGCTTTATTCGAATGTGCGTCCATGTATGAGTTTGCATCCGTTTGTAAAGACTAAACATCCTATTATGGATATTGTAATAATTCGGGAGAATGAGGAAGATTTATATGCTGGTATTGAACATCAACAAACAGATGAGGTGGTGCAATGCTTAAAGTTAATTAGCAGACCGGGTTGCGAAAAAATTATTCGGTATGCTTTTGAATATGCTAAACAACAAGGACGAAAAAAAGTTACTTGTTTCACAAAAGACAATATCATGAAACAAACAGATGGTTTGTTTCATCAAGTATTCGATGAGATTGCCAAAGAATATCCTGAAATTGAAAATGAACATTGGATTATTGATATTGGTGCCGCAAAAATGGCCGATACTCCAGAAGTATTTGATGTTATTGTTACTTTAAATTTATACGGCGATGTATTGTCTGATGTGGCAGCTCAAATAGCTGGTTCTGTTGGTCTTGCAGGTTCTGCAAATATTGGTGAGGAGTGTGCTATGTTTGAAGCGATTCATGGTTCAGCGCCTAGAAGAGCCAACCAAAATGTTGCAAACCCTTCGGGCTTATTACAAGGCGCAATTATGATGTTAAATCATTTAGGGCAAAACGATGTTGCTGAAAAAGTACAAAACGCATGGTTAAAAACTATTGAAGACGGCATACATACCTATGATATATATAAAGAAGGCATTAGTAAACAAAAAGTAGGCACCAAAGAATTTGCTGAAGCAATAATTAAAAATTTAAATCAAAAACCTCAAACATTAAGAGCGGTATCGTATTCAAAAGGAAAGAGTTTGAATTTGCCTAAATATCAAAGAAAAGAGGCTGCTAAAAAAGAATTGTTGGGGGTAGATTTATTTGTTCATTGGGCAGGAACAGATTCAAATCAATTAGCAGATAAAATAAAGGCTATTGAAAATGGTGGCGTTAAATTATCTATGATAACTAATAGAGGAATTAAAGTTTGGCCAGATGGCTTTAATGAGACATTTTGTACGGATCATTGGAGATGCAGATTTAAATCAGTAAACGAGACAACAATTTCAAAAGCAAACATAATAGAACTTTTAAAAACTGCATTAAACGAAAATATAGACGTAATTAAAACAGAAAACTTGTATGCTTTTAACGGAAAGCAATCTTTTTCTCTTGGTCAAGGCCAATAAACTAAGCCTAAAAAACATGAAAATAAATATCATAAAAGGCAAGTTTAAGCCAGACGAAGCATTATCAATTATTACTAAAATGATTGATGTTAAAATAAAGTTTCAAGAAGAGAAAATTAAAACTTCAGATAATGAAGAGGATATTAAAATGCGTGAAAACCGAATTAAATCTTTACATAAAGAATTATACGAATCACGAAAATTTATTGAATCTCACCGTGGTTTAGTCTCTATACAAAGCGAAATAAACGTAGATTAAAATACCATGAAAAAGAAAAACACCTTTAAATTAATTGACGGAGAATTTAATCCATCAGACGCCAGAAACATTTTGTTTACACTAATTAACAGCAAAATAAATTTTCATTCCATGGAGTCTTTTGGTATTACCGTCAGAACAAGTGGCGACACATCTTTTCATAAAAACCGTATAAAGGAACTGACTCAAACTAATGTGGACATCAGAAAATTAATGGACTTTGCAGATGAAAAAAAGGTAAGCCTAAAAATAAATGGATTAATTGAAATTGAATTCATAGATGATAGAGCGTCAAATGGGGAAAATATTCAAGGGCAGGAAAATAATTATCGCTACAAAACATAAGAAAGAAGATGTTATTGCGCCACAATTAACTAAACACCTTAATCTAGAATGTATAGTTAATCAGGATTTGGACACAGACGAGTTTGGTACTTTTACGGGCGAAAAGGAACGTTTAAACGACCCTGTAGAGACAGCAAGGCAAAAATGTTTTAAAGCAATGGAGCTTTCCGACTGCGATATGGCTATTGCCAGCGAAGGTTCTTTTGGAGCACACCCTACCATATTTTTTGTTCAGGCTAATTCAGAAATCCTTTTATTAATAGATAAGAAAAACAAATTAGAATTTATTGTAAGTGAAATTAGCACAAAAACTAATTTTAACGGCTCCCCAATTAATTCTTTTAAAGAACTCGAGGATTTTGCTAAATCTGTAAAGTTTCCGTCTCATGGTTTAATATTAAGAAAATCAAAAGATTTTAAAGAGGATATTTACAAAGGTATAACAACAATTAAGGATTTATTAACAGCATACAAAACACTAATGTCTAAATATGGCAGTGTATATGCTGAAACTGATATGAGGGCGCTATATAATCCAACCCGAATGAAAGTTATTAAAACCGCTGTAAAAAAACTAATCACAAAAGTAAAAACACAATGCCCAAAGTGTAATACCCCCGGATTTTCAATTACTGGTGCTAAGCCCGGACTTATTTGTAGAAATTGCGGAGCGCCAACACGTTCAACGTTATTAACCATACTTAGTTGCCAATCCTGCAGTTTTACCAAAGAAAAAATGTATCCTCACGGTAGATCTTTTGAAGACCCCATGTATTGCGATAGTTGTAATCCCTAAAGTATAAAATGAGTAAATTATTAATTAAATCCGCACAAGTAGTAAACGAAGGACAAATTAAGACATTAGATGTTTTGATTGATGGAGAAAGAATTTCAAAAATAGATTCCAACATTGTTCTCAACCAAACAAATCTAAATGTTATAAATGCCGAAGGCTTATATCTTTTGCCAGGCTTGATTGATGACCAGGTTCACTTTAGGGAGCCTGGTTTTACTGCAAAAGGCACTATATATTCAGAATCAAAAGCAGCAGTTGCTGGAGGCATTACATCTTTTATGGATATGCCAAACACATCCCCAAACACCACCACTTTCCAAACATTAGAAAATAAGTATGCAATAGCTAATAAATCTTCTCTGGCAAATTATTCGTTTTTTATGGGTATCAATAAAAGTAATTTAGATGTTGCTCTAACAATTGATAACACAAAGATTTGCGGATTAAGTGACGATGGTTTATACTTTGATGATGAAGAGGGAATTTTAGCTAATCACCTTGATTTTCTAGAAAAATTATTTTCAAGAACAAATTCCTTAGTAGCACTTCATTGCGAGGATGATGCAATAATTAATCAAAATCTATCAACGTACAAAGCTATTTATGGCAATAATATTCCGATATCTTGCCACCCTTTAATACGAGATAAAAAAGCTTGCTACGAAGCAACTAAACGTGTTATTCAACTGGCAGAAAAACATAATACTCGCTTCCATGCCTTACATATATCATCAGACATAGAAACTTTTTTATTTAAAAAAATTAATATACTCAAAGAAAAGAGGATTACAGGAGAAGCCTGTGTGCACCATTTATGGTTTACTGATAAAGATTATGAAACATTGGGGTCACAAATTAAATGGAATCCCGCAATCAAATCCGAGGAAAGCAAAAAAGAATTAATAAAAGCACTAATAGATGATAGATTAGATATTATAGCCACAGATCACGCACCGCACGTTATATCAGAAAAATCGGGTAATTATATAAATGCTAAATCAGGAGCGCCTTTGGTTCAACACGCCTTACCAATACTATTAGAATTAGTTCATCAAGAAAAAATAAGTTTAGAAAAAATAGTTCAAAAATCTAGCCATAATGTTGCTGAGATATATCGAATACAAGACCGAGGTTATATCAGAGAGGGTTATTATGCAGATTTAGTCTTGGTAAATTTGGATAAAAAATGGACTTCGACCAATGAAAATACATTATATAAATGCGGCTGGTCGCCTTTTGAAAATTATTCTTTCCAAAGTAAAGTAATGAAAACAATTGTGAATGGTCATTTGGTTTATAATGAAGGAATTTTTAATGAACAATTAAATGGTAAACGACTACTCTTTGAAAAGGATAGATAAAAAGAAAACACACACAGAAACATGAATTTAGATTTACTTATTTCAAATGTAACTAATCCGGCATTTTTATTTTTTATTTTAGGCATAATTGCAGTTAAGTTAAAAAGCGATTTAGAAATCCCGCCTAACTCTTCAAAATTTATTTCTTTGTATTTATTGTTTTCTATTGGTTTTAAAGGTGGGCAAGAGTTGTCTCATGAAGCGTTTACCGCTGAAATTGCTTGGTCTATGTTATTTGGTATAGCATTATCGCTGTTAATTCCCCTCTACACATTTTTTATTTTAAAACATAAGTTTAATGTATTTGATGCCGGAGCTATAGCCGCTGCTTATGGTTCTGTAAGTGCTGTAACTTTTGTAACTGCTGTTTCTTATTTGGAAATTCAAAAATTGCAATTACACGGACACATGGTGGCAATTATGGCTTTAATGGAGTCGCCTGCTATTATTGCTGGTTTAATATTAATATCAATTTTTAATAACGATGAAAGCAACAAAATTAAACCGTTTTCTGTAGTAAAGCATTCTCTAACAAACGGAAGTGTACTTTTAATTTTAGGAAGTTTAATTATTGGTTTATTGGCTAACGCCAAGCAAGCCGAAGGTATTAAGCCGTTTACGAATGATATTTTCAAAGGGTTTTTAGCTATTTTTTTATTGGATATGGGAATTGTGAGTGGAAGAAAATTAAATTCATTTACAAGTAACGGATGGTTTCCTCTGGTTTTTGCTATAATTATCCCACTAATAAACGGCTGTGCTGTAGCTGCGGTCAGTTATTATGTAACTCATGATGTTGCTAATCGGTTTATGTTTGCAGTTTTGGCTGCCAGTGCATCTTATATTGCAGTTCCGGCCGCAATGAAGATTGCTGTTCCTAAAGCAAACCCCGGATTATTTTTGCCAATGACACTTGCAATTACCTTTCCTTTAAACATAACAATTGGAATGCCCCTTTATTTATTAATAATAAGTTAGCAATTTAGAAAACAAGACTGATTTATTAAAGTAATGCGAGACAAAAAATGAAGGTTAAACCCATTAAAAAGAATATGATATAAAAATATTATTAGCACATAAAAAAACAGCCATCACATGTGATGGCTGTTTTTTTATGTGATCCCAGCTGGATTCGAACCAGCGGCCGCAGGTTTAGAAAACCTGTGCTCTATCCAGCTGAGCTATGGGACCAAATATTAAAAATAACTGGATAAGGTTATTTTTTTGTGAATGCAAATGTAAAAAAAAAAATTATTTAAACAATTATAATTATTTTAGTGCATTAGCGTTTATTGTATCTGCAGCTATCGGTTATTATAGTTAATTACAACGTAAAGCACTTTTTAGAACAGTGTCTCTTTTCGGTTTACAAGGCATTAAAAAATATTAGTGCTGAGGTTATTGTTGTAGATAACAATTCGGTTGACGGTTCCCTTGCGTTGATTAAAGAAAAATTCCCTCAAGTTATTTTAATCTCAAACAAAGTTAATACAGGTTTTTCTGTTGCAAATAATCAAGGTATTAGACTAGCTAAAGGAAAATTTGTTTTGTTACTTAATCCCGACACGGTTGTGCAAGAAGACACCTTTGAAAAAACACTGGCTTTTATGCATAATCATGAAGATGCCGGTGGTCTTGGAATTAAAATGCTTGATGGCAAAGGAAATTTTTTACCTGAAAGTAAACGAGGGCTTCCTACTCCGGCGGTGGCGTTTTATAAAATTTTTGGTCTGACAAAATTATTTCCTAAATCAAAAAAATTCGGACAATATCATTTAACCTATTTAAATAAAAACAAAAACCATCAGGTTGATGTATTGAGCGGGGCATTTATGTTAATGCGCAAAGAGGCCTTGGATAAAGTTGGTTTGCTTGATGAAACTTTTTTTATGTACGGCGAAGATATTGACCTTTCGTATCGTTTAAGTTTGGGCGGGTATAAAAACTATTATTTTGCTGATTCTAATATTATACATTACAAAGGTGAAAGCACAAAAAAAAGCAGCATAAATTATGTGATTGTATTTTATAAAGCAATGGCTATTTTTGCCCAAAAACATTTTAGTCAAAATCACGCCCGAACTTTTAGATTTTTAATTTATACAGCTATATATTTGAGGGCAACGTTAGCAATAGTTTCCCGTTTTATTAGGCAATGGTTTTTTCCAACTATTGATTTTGTTTTAATATTATGTGGACTTTATTTATGCAAAAATATTTATGAAACAAACATTAAGCTTTTCCCAAATTTATATTCCAGAGAAACTATAAACATTTTTTTTCCTATATATACTTTGGTTTGGATGTTTTTTGTTTATTTAAGCGGGGGTTACGACGTTCCCCTTCGTATAAGGAAAATAGTAAGAGGTGTTTTGGTTGGAACAGCTTTTATATTAATGGCTTATTCCTTGTTGCCCGAAAACTATCGTTTTTCAAGAGCTTTAATTTTAATAGGAACAGCATATACACTTGCCATTTTTTTGACAACACGCTTAATTTACGACTTCTTAAAAATTAAACGATTTAAACTTGGTAATTATAAAAAAAGCGCAAGAATAGCTATAATAGGCAGTGAAGCAGAGTTTAATCGCGTGAATGACTTACTTAAAAAAACGAATATTCAAACCCAGTTTGTGGGGTTTATTAGTAATGAAAACAATGGTGTAAAAAACAAAGCCTACATAGGCCATTTTCATCAAATAAATGAAGCAATTGATATTCACGAATTAAATGAAATTATTTTCTGTGCCAGGGATATTTCATCACAGGATATTATCGAAAAAATGATTGCCTTGGTTACAAAAGGTGTTGAGTTTAAAATTGCCCCTCCTGAAAGTCTTTCTATTATTGGAAGCAACAGTATAGACACAGCTGGTGAACTTTATGTTATAGATGTAAATAATGTTGGTCGGCCAGAAAACAAACGTAAAAAAAGATTATTCGATATTTTATTAAGTGCCACAGTACTATTGTTTTTTTGGATTTTTATTTGGTTTCAAAAAAACAAACTCAAATTTTTAGCCAATTCATTAAAGGTTTTTTTGGGTATTTATTCATGGGTTGGTTATGGTAAAACACCACGAAAAGATTTACCATCAATAAGACCATCCATTTTGTCGCCTTCGGATTTATTAGGTGTTAATATTTCGGAAGAAAAAACAAATAAGGCATTTTTAAATTATTCTAAAGATTATAAAATTGAAAATGATTTTAAAATTGTTTTATCCCAAATAAAACATTTAGGCAATTAATGTTAAACTTTATTAATCTAATTGGTAAAGAAAAAAAAACAAAACAACTTTATTAAAAACATACTTATGCAAAAAATTATTATTTCAGTTTTATCTTTTTTTTATTTTTTAGGAATAAATGCTCAAAGCCAAAATCCGGTTAGCTGGCAAGTAAGTTATAAATCAACTTCTGCAACAGAAGGAGAGATTATTATTCGAGCTACTATTGAAAAAGGTTGGCATACGTATTCTCAAAAACCAACTGATGCAGGACCAATACCAACCAATTTTAAATTTACAGAAGCAAAAAATTACTCATTGATTGGAAAAACAGAAGAGAGCAATGCGCACGAAGAATTTGTAAAAGCTTTTGATGCCAAAATCGCAGTGTTTAGCGATAAAGCAGAGTTTAAACAAAAAATAAAATTTACTAAAACCGGCTTTGCGGTAAGTGTAAAAATTGAATATATGTGTTGTAACGACATGATGTGTTTACCGCCAAAAACATTAGATTTAGAAGTAAGAATACAGTAAAAAAATAATGGTATTTTTACTTTAATAATATGTTTTTAAAATAAATAACATGAAAAAAATAGTTCTCTTTTTTTTAGCTTTTACATTTAAGTCAATAGTATTTTACGGCCAGTCAAAACAATATGTTTCTTGGTCGTTTTCTCAAAAAAAATTAAGTGCTGATGAGTTTGAATTAATTTTTAAGGCAAAAATAGAACCCACTTGGCATTTGTATTCACAAATCGAAACGCCAGAAGGTCCTTTGCCAACTTATTTTGAATTTGAAAAAAGCAAAGAGTTTGCTCTTGTTGGAAAAACAATTGAACCAAAACCAATAGAACACGCCGAGCCTGTTTTTGATAATTTGGTTGTGCGCTACTTTGAAAACACAGCAGTATTTAAACAAAAAATTAAGGCCTTAACTAACAAACCGTTTAGTGTAAAAGGGTTTATAGATGGCATGGCATGTAACGAAAGTCAGTGTCAAAAATTTTCTCCGCCGGTTGATTTTAGTTTTAAATTGGAAGGCGCAGAAGTTAGTACTGCCAAAACATCATCACTTATAGCTGTTACAGAAAACACACAAGTTGATTCTACTACCATTAAAGATACTGCATCTGAAAAAGCCACAGCAGTAGGTTCTACCAAAAAAGAAACAGAATTGATACAAGCTCCTGAAAAAAAACCTGACGCAACTTATTTGGCGTTATTTATTGCCGGATTTGCGGGTGGATTGTTGGCGTTATTAACTCCTTGCGTCTTTCCAATGATACCAATGACCGTTAGTTTTTTCACAAAACAAAGTAAAACAAAAGCAGCAGGCATTAAAAACGCGTTAATTTATGCTTTATCTATTATTATAATATACATCAGTTTGGGATTGGGAGTAACGCTAATTTTTGGAGCAGATGCCATGAATAATTTAGCAACAAACGTTTGGTTTAATTTGGCATTCTTTATTTTGTTGGTTGTTTTTGCTATATCTTTTTTAGGAGCGTTTGAAATAACCTTGCCTTCGGCCTTTGTAAATAAAATGGATGCCAAGTCGGACAAAGGAGGATTGATAGGGATATTTTTTATGGCATTTACGTTAGGCTTGGTGTCGTTTTCGTGTACCGGCCCAATAATTGGCACTTTACTTGTTCAAGCAGCGTCAACAGGTGCCTTAGCTGGCCCGTTTTTTGGAATGTTTGGTTTTTCATTAGCACTTGCCTTGCCTTTTGGTTTATTTGCAGCTTTTCCCGGCTGGTTAAATTCTCTGCCTAAATCTGGTGGTTGGTTAAACTCTGTAAAAGTTGTTTTAGGCTTTTTAGAACTGGCTTTAGCAATGAAGTTTTTATCTAATGCGGATTTAGTTGTTCAGGCAGGAATATTAAAGCGAGAATTATTTATAGTGATTTGGATTGTAATATTTGCTTTATTAGGAGCATATCTAATGGGATGGTTTAAATTAGCCCACGATAGCGAAATGAAACACGTTTCTGTTGGTCGTTTAATGATGGCTGTTTTAGTTTTTTCGTTTACGGTGTATTTAGTTCCGGGTTTGTGGGGTGCGCCCCTCAAGATTATAAGCGGGTTTCCGCCTCCTGATTTTTATAGCGAGTCACCTGAGGGTTTTGGTGGTAGAATCGCTGAGGTTATTTCCGGACAACAAGAACACGTTGATTTACCGGAACATGCACACAGAGGCCCAAACGGAATACCGGCGTTTGATGATTATTACTTAGCACTAGAATATGCTAAAAAAGTAAACAAACCCGTATTAGTTGATTTTACAGGATGGGCATGTGTTAATTGCCGAAAAATGGAAGGTCAGGTTTGGAGCGACTCTGACGTGAAATTAAAATTATCTCAGGATTTTGTTTTAGTTTCTTTATATGTAGATGATAAAAAGAAATTGCCGACAGAATTGCAAACTGATGTTGTGTGGAATGGCTCAAAGCGTAAATTAATTTCTGTTGGTGACAGGTGGAGTTATTTGCAAAACACAAAATATGTTTCAAGTACTCAGCCTCAATATTGGATAATTGATGGCGACGAAAATCATTACAGCGATTCGACTAGCTATGACCCAGATATAAATAAATATATGTTATGGTTAGAAAAAGGATTACAAAAATTTAATGAGAAAAAGTGATTTAGGGATATTGTTTTAAAACAACAGCGCACTTAAAATAAAATTGCCATCAATTACTAATTGTTTAAAATCTTTTCTCTTTTTAATGATGAGTTGGTTGGTGTTGTGTTTTGTAATAGCGTAATCATACTCAATAGCTTCTTTACCTATTTTTTCAATTGCTAGTAAGATTTTTAAACCTTGTTGATTTAGTATAATTGTCTTTTCTTTTTTAAAGTTCCAGTAGCCTTTTTCTCTTATTTTCAAACCTGAAAATTTTCTATTTGGGAAAATAGTATAGGAAGAAGTATAATAGTCAATAACAAAATTATTTTGATTTTTCTTTAAAATATATTTTTCTGTGATGGCATATTTTTGAGGTTTTCCTATGATTTTTTGGCCGGATGTTGTTGATAATTGTTGAACAGCGTCTTCAACATGACACTGATAATAAATAACAGAATCAACTTCGTGAAGTTTATTAAGTATACTGTTATATGCAGAAATTAACGAGTCCTTACTTTGTCCTTTTACATCAAAAAGGAAAAACAGAATAAACATCAAAAAGGAAAATCTCATTGGTTTACAACCTCTATGTTTTTTGCTAATGTAATGGCTTTGTTTTTAATATCTGTAATGTTTTCCGAAATATCGCCGTTGCATAAAACAACAGCCATTCTTCTGTATGGTCGGGTAAAAGGTTTATTAAATATTTTCACATCAGTATTACTGTTTTCAAGAACAATTTCAACGCCTTTAAAATCTGGAGCATTACCTTGTTTTTCTGCTAAAACAACTGCAGAAGCACCTTTTTTTATTAACTCTATGTTCGGGATTGGAAGACCTAAAATAGCCCTGGCATGTAGTTCAAATTCGTTATAATTCTGAGTATTGGCAAGTGTTACCATTCCTGTGTCATGGGGACGGGGAGAAAGTTCACTGAAATAAACACCTTTTTCGGTAAGAAAAAATTCTATCCCCCAAATGCCAGAGCCAGTAAGTGCTTTAGTAACTTTTTCGGCCATTATCTGCGCCTCTTTTAGATCATTATTGTTAATGGCACATGGCTGCCAGCTTTCTTGATAATCGCCTCGTTCTTGACGGTGTCCAATTGGCGGACAAAAAAGCGTTTTGCCATTTTTTTGAGTAATCGTTAATAATGTTATTTCCGAATCAAATTTTATAAACTCTTCAACAATAACTTCTTTGTAATCTCCCCGCGAGCCTTCTATTGCATAGTTCCATGCTTTTTCAATATCTTGCTCTTGTTTAATAACGCTTTGCCCTTTACCACTGCTACTCATTAGTGGTTTTACAACGCATGGAATTCCAATTTTTAACGCAGCAGCTTTAAAATCTGCAAGATTATCAGCGTATAAATACTTGGCAGTTCTTAGTCCAAGTTCTTTTGAGGCTAAATCGCGGATAGCCTTTCTGTTCATGGTAAAATTAGCTGCTTTTGCACTGGGTACAACTACAACACCTTGTTTTTCATAGTTGTAAAAACGTTCGGTTCTTATTGCTTCTATTTCAGGAACAATTATGTCTGGTTGGTGTTTTTTAACAATGCTATCAAGCGCTTCGCCGTCAAGCATATTAATAACTTCAAATTGATGTGCAACCTGCATGGCTGGCGCGTTTTCATAACTATCAACAGCAATAATATATTGTCCTAGTCTTTGTAAAGCAATAACAACTTCTTTACCAAGTTCGCCACTTCCTAGCAGCATTATTTTTTTTTGATAAGGCATAGATTACAAAAGGTTACTTAAAACTAAAATTTATTGTTTCTGGATAAGCAGAACGAAAAATGGCAAAAAAACAATAACCTAAGGCCAAACCAACAGTTCCTCCATACAAGGATTTTAATTTTCGTTTTTGTCTTGCAACACGCTCATATCCCATAAGGTAGGCGTCGCTGTCTACAAAAGCCGGGTTACTTAAGGTTTTATGTCTTATTTTTATTTTTGTTATTCCATTCAAAGCCATAAATCCGAATGGTGCAATCGGACCAAAAAAAGTACCGGTCATGCCTCCAATAATACCAGATATACCACCTCCAATAAAAGCACCCTTGGCTTTAAAACCTTTTCGCGCATCGTTTTCTCCTTTCATGTACATCCACATTTGGTCGCGGGTAAGCCAGTTGTTTACAGTCGAATCTTGAGAATAGTAATATTTTTTATAACCGTTTGCAAACCTGATCATATACAATTCGTCCCATTCGTAAACAATTTTTTTGGATGGTTTAGTTGGATTTATAATAGTAGCAGACCCTAAAGCGGTATCAATAACCTTTTCTCCAACAACTAAACCATTCATTAAATAAATGGTGTCTTGATTGTTATTTTGTGCAGAAACAACCATAAAAAAACACGAAAGAAAAGCAATGACAAACCTAAGCATGATAAATATGAATTTAATATAAATTAATAATTAATGACTTGTTCTTCTATGTTGAAAGGTATTTCTCGGAATTCGTATTGTTGATTTCTTAGTTGCGGCTCAAAGCCAGCTTCTCGAATAGCATCTTGTATGGTTTTATAAGTAAAGCGATGAGGTGCACCAGCCGCACTTACAACATTCTCTTCTATCATAATGCTTCCAAAATCGTTTGCTCCTGCTTGCAAGCAAATTTGTGCGGTTTGTTTACCAACAGTTAACCAGCTTGCTTGGATATTAATAATGTTCGGAAGCATAATTCTGCTCAGTGCTATCATTCTTATATATTCATCCGAACTAACGCTATTTTTAATTCCTTTAACTCGGTTTAATAGAGTTCCGTCATCTTGGAATGGCCAAGGAATAAACGCTAAAAAGCCTTTTGCATCTTTAGGTTTTTGAGCTTGCACTTCCCTAATCCAAACCAAATGCTCAAATCTTTCGTAAATCGTCTCAATGTGGCCAAACATCATAGTTGCGCTGGTTGTTATATTAAGTTGATGACACGCTTTCATAACATCAAGCCATTCACGACCTGTACATTTGCCTTTACTTATTAAACGGCGCACTCTGTCATTTAAAATTTCTGCGCCCGCGCCCGGTAAACTATCTAGTCCGGCCTCAACCAAAGCTTTTAAAACCTCTGTATGCGTGCTTTTTTCGAGTTTTGTGATGTGGGCAATTTCGGGCGGACCAAGTGAATGAAGTTTTATTTGAGGAAATAGTTTTTTTATTTCTTTAAACAAATTAACATAAAAAGAAAGTCCTAAGTCAGGATGATGTCCACCTTGTAAAAGTAGTTGGTCTCCACCATAACGGATTGTTTCTTCGATTTTTGTTTTGTAGGTGTTTATATCTGTTATATATGATTCTTTATGCCCGGGGATTCTGTAAAAATTACAAAACTTGCAATTAGCAATACATACATTGGTTGTGTTGAGATTTCTGTCAATTTGCCAAGTAACTTTCGCTGAGTTTTTTTTTTGGATTTTTTTTAATTCATTGCCAACAAACATTAACTGTGATGTTGACGCGTTTTCATATAAAAAAACACCCTCCTCAATGCTTAAGAAATCAAAATTTAATGCGCGCTCTAAAAGATTTGTTACTTTCATTAGGTGTAATAATAGTTAAAGCAAATATACACATGCTTTTTTTAAGATTATTAAACTTGTTAATAAAGCTATGATTTTAAGAAGAGGCTTTAATCAAGTAAAAAATTTTTTTTTGTTTTTTTAGGTAATGAATGTAAAACTAAATTATATGAATCATCAATAAAACCCAGTAATAGTTTTCTATGGGCATTTTCATTACATATTATAGTGTTCCAGTGTGTTTTGTTCATGTGATATCCTGGCAACACAAAATGGTATGACTCCCTTAATTCAAGAGCTTTTAGCGGTTCGCATTTAACATTGAAAGTTAAAGGATTGGAATTGATGGAAGCCAATAAAAACATTTTGCCCGCAACTTTAAAAACAATGGTGTCTTGATCAAAAGGGAAACATTCCTCTGCTCCCTTTTTTTGGAGGCAATAATCTCTAATATCTTCTATGTTTATTCTTAACAATTTATTAACCCTCGCTGTAATAGTGGTAAAAAGCAATTTTATTTAAAATTTTAAAATCAAAAAAATAAAAATAGTTGTTAATCAATTTTTTCTTCAAAACTATTTTATTAAGTTTGACACTCATTATTAATTAAAGAAAATAACTAAAAAATAAACAAATAAAAACAACTATGAGCACAAAAAAAACATCGGGAGGGTTCCCACTAATTGTTTCAGCGTTAGCAATTGTAATATGCATTAGCATCGGCTGGTTTATTTACAAAACTATATTGGGATCTGCTTCAAATTTTGAAGGTGGAGATTCCGAAAAAGGACATCCACACAATATTTTAGGAACCATGTATAAAGGTGGTTTTATAGTTCCGATATTAATTGGGTTTTTATTGACGGTAATAACTTTTGCTATTGAGCGTTTTGTAACTATTATGAAGGCAAACGGGAAAGGTAATACAGATAAGTTTGTAACAAAAATAAAATCATTAATTTCTAACCACGATTTTGAATCTGCTATAGCTGAATGTGATAAGCAACAAGGGTCTTTAGCTAATGTGGTTCGTGAAGGAATTATTAAATTTCAGTTTGTGCAAAATGATACACACATGGATAAAGAAGCTAAGGTTCACGCTATTCAAAAAGCACTTGAAGAGGCAACATCTTTAGAACTACCAATGTTATCTAAAAACATGGTAGTAATTTCCACAATGGCTTCCATTGGAACGTTGGCCGGTTTAATTGGAACGGTTGTTGGTATGATTCGTGCCTTTGCTGCATTATCAGCAGCCGGAGCGCCTGACACATCTGCTCTTGCTACTGGTATATCTGAAGCACTTGTTAATACATTAGTAGGAATCTTAACTTCAGCTTTTGCTATCATATTCTATAACTATTTTAGTAATAGAATAGACCAAATTACTTATGCGATGGATGAGGCTGGATTTTCGATAGTGCAGGAATTTCAAACTTCCGGAAAATAATTTTTGGCTTTGCTAGAAATTATTTATGGAATTTAATTAAATGAATCATCTTAATATAAAAACAAATAAGTAATGTCAAAAAAACCATCAAAAGGAGGAGCACCTGCGTTAGATATGACGCCAATGGTGGATTTGGCTTTCCTGCTGGTAACATTTTTTATGTTGACCGCATCTTTTAGAATGGCAGAGCCAGTAGTGGTTGATCCACCTTCCTCAATTGGAAAGGTAGATTTACCTGATAATCATATCATGGTTACAATTGACGAGAAAGGTCGTGCTTTTTTTGGAATAAGTAATTCTACCGCTAAAATGAATGCTTTAAGAGAAATGAGTGCAAAATATAAAGTCCCATTTACAGAGCAGCAAATAATAAAATTTAGTGGCTTGCCTAGTTTTGGGGTTGATATTAAAGATCTACCAAAATATTTGGACGCTAAAGAATCTGACCGCACAAATTTTCAACCTCAAAAAGGAGTTCCTTTAGATACAATTACACCAAACAATCAGTTAAAAGACTGGATTGCTATAGGGGGTAGAGAAGCCGTAAAAATGTACGAGGAAGCAAAAAGCAAAGCTACAGAATCAGGAACAGAATTTAAGGCAGAAAAACCCCGTTATGCAATTAAATGCGCTGCATCAACTAAATATATATATGTGAAAGATGTAATTAGAACATTTACAGATTTAAAATTGTTCCAATTCAACTTAATCACCCAGTTAGAAGGTGGAGGCACAATCATTGAGCCGGAAAAATAAACACAATAAAATTATTTTAGTTATTAATAAAATAAAAAAAGTATAACATGGCAGAAATAGCAGAAGGCGGTGGCGGTGGCCACAAGGGAGGTAAGAAGAGAGCTAAGAAACAAAGCACCCGAATAGACATGACTCCGATGGTTGACTTAGCGTTTTTGTTATTAACGTTTTTCGTTTTAACAGCAACATTTAGTAAACCAAAGTCTATGGAGTTAACATTTCCTGCACCTCCAGAAAAACCAGACGATTCACCACCCATAAAAAATGGTATTACATTTTTGTTAAGTAAAGACAATCGTATTTTTTATTATGAAGGAGAATTCAAATCAACAGATTCAGAAAAAGGACCCAAGACTCAGTTATCTGAACTAAATTTTTCAAAAGAAAGCTTAAGGAAATATTTACTTGAAAAAAATAAAGTAATGCAAGGTCAAGTAAAAGATTTGATAGAGAAACATGATAAAGGTCAATTACCAGATACTACTTTTAAACGCTTGGTAAGAGAAAGAAAAGCAGATAAAAACACACCAACTTTTTTAATAAAAACAGATGATAAGGCAACGTATAAAAATGTAATTGACATTATAGATGAATTAAATTACAATGTTGTAGGAAAATATGTTATGGTTGATATTTTAAAACCAGAATTGGATTTAGTTACCGAAAAAGTAGGAACAAATTAAAAAAAGGAGGTAGATATGTTATTTTTAATTATCGGAATATTTGCTGCTGTATCAATAACAATGCTGTTTTTAGATTTAAAGACAGGTTGGAATGGTGAGAGCTATGAAAGCAGGAATAAAGTAGTTTTTGAGGGCCGCAATCACACCTACGGAGCTTATGAACTTCGCAATACTTACAATAGGCGAGTTACTTTAATTATTGGCGGAATGATTATTTTTTCGTTGGTATTATTCGCACTTAAAAAGTTTGTAGACAGACCAAAAACTGAAGAGGTAAAAGAAGCTTTACAAGTGGTGCAAATAGATTTAACTCCTCCGCCACCAATTGATGATGCGCCACCACCCCCGCCACCTCCGCCACCTCCACCAATGGTAGAGATGGTAAAGTTTACCCCTCCGGTAATCAAAGATGATGCTGTTGAAGAAGAGCCTCAAAAATTACAAGAGGAAGTAAAAGAAACAAACGTAGGTACAAAAGATCAGGAAGGTGATAAAGATATTGTAGCTCCACCTACCGAAAATAATGGACCTGCAGAAACTGCCGCCCCTGAGATTTTTACGATAGTAGAAGAGCAGGCTGAATTTCCCGGAGGAATTGCAGAACTAGGTAAGTTCATTCAAAAGAACCTTCAGTATCCCGCAATGGCCCGTGAAGCAGGTATTAGCGGCAAATGCTTTTTAAAATTTGTTGTAAACGAAACAGGAGACATAAGTAATGTCGAAATTTTAAAAGGTGTTCCTGGCTGCGGTGATTGCGACAGAGAGGCTATTCGTGTGGTTAAATCAATGCCTAAATGGAAGGCTGCAAAAATGACTGGAAGATCTGTTAAATGCTATTTTAATTTACCTATTAGTTTTAAAATACAATAAACAGCATGCTAAATTTAAAAGCCATAACGCAAAGGTGTTATGGCTTTTTTTTTAAATCCAACTAAACATACATATACATGAAAGGGTTAAATATTATTACAATTTGGTTTGGTTTTATAATGATAATCATGGTGCTGTTAGGAGGCGCCATTTTTTTATTTACTGACTTTATGGTTGATAGGTTATTTGGCGGAAAGCGAATCGGTTTTATAATTATGTTGTTTGCATATGCTATTTATAGAAGTTTCAGATTATATTACACTATAAAACGGAATAAAAATGAAGAGTAAAAAACAACTTTGTTTTTGTCGCAACAAAATTTACTTGACAATAGCCTCTTGTTTTTTATTTTCGGCTTGTAGTAATTATTTTAAAAATGATTACTCCGACAATTCACCCACATCCGGTAAATTAAAAGTTTATTATGATGAAGGACTAGAAAGGCATTTAGAAAATCAAGAATACACTTTTGAGGCTTTTTATCCGAATGCCGAAATAACTACACTAAAATCAAACAACGATGAAGCTATTCAGGCCTTATATCAGGACAGTTGTGAGGCAATTTTTACATCAAGAAATTTAAATCAAAAAGAAAGAAAAGCATTTGAGTCAAGGAGTTTTTTTATAAAGCCAACTCCGGTTGCAAAAAGTGGTGTTATGCTTATTACAAATATAAATTCACCAATAAATAGATTAACTTTTGAACAAGTCTTTCAATTGTTAAGCAGTCACTTTGCCTCCAACGACTCTATAGGGAATTCAATAAAAATGAAGGCGTTATTGGATAGAAACAATTCAGGTGTAATTCATTATTTAAGAGATTCTGTTTTAAAAGGGAAATCGTTTTCAGCTAATTGTTTTGTGTCAAAATCAACTATTGAAAGTATAAACTATGTTGCAAACAATATAAATACTGTTGCGTTTATTGATTTTGCCTGGCTAAGCGATGTTGACGATTCTTTAGTAATAGCTAACCAAAATAAAATAAAAACAATTCCGGTTAGTAAACCTAACAGTAATAATTTTGAAACCCCTAGTCAAAGCAGTTTTAAATTAGGAACGTATCCTTTTATCACAACAATTTATGTAATAAAAAAAACAGGGGAGTTCAGCCTTGCCAAAGGGTTTGAAACATTTGTTGCCGGACCAAAAGGACAAAACGCTTTTTTGAAACAGGGGTTGTTGCCAACAAAACAACAAGAGCGAAGTATAGAAGTACAAATTGAATAAATAAACTATTAAAAAATGCTAAAACGAAACTTTTATTTAAAAACGGCGCATAATTTGCTCTATTAAATTATAACAACGATAGAAGAATAAGTACAATCAGAATAAAATTAATGTATTATTTTTACCAAACGTAATTAGAAACAATGAAAAAAACAGGATTTATAAGTGCCATTATTTTAACAGGTGTATTAAACGCACAAAACTTACAAGAAGCAGTAAAAAAAACGGACAATGAACGGTTTGCTTCGGCTGCCATAGACTTTAAAGCCTTATTGCAGAAGGAATCCTCAAAAGGCGAAAACTATTTTTATTATGGCGAAAATTATTTTAAAAACGATCAAGTAGATAGTGCAAACATCTTCTACACCAAAGGAATTGAAGCTAACGCAACCTATCCTTTAAATTACGTAGGTGTTGGAAAAGTATTTTTAACAAAGGGTAATGTAAACGATGCAAAAACACAGTTTTATAAATCGGTTACCTTAGGTGCTAATAAAAACGCCGAACTTTTTCGAAAAATTGCGGAAGCATGGTTAGTTACTGACTCTAAAAACCCCGACGAGGCTTTGGTGATGATAAATAGCGCCATAAAATTAGAGCCCAAAAACCCTGAAAACTATATTATTTTGGGTGATGCACAATTAGAAAAAAACCCTACAGACGGAAGTGGCCCTATTAAAAGTTATAAAATGGCAACCACATTAAATCCAAGTAGCGCTAAGGGAATATTACGTGAAGGAAAGCTATATCAGCGAGGGCGTAATTATCAATTAGCGTTGGAAAAATATAAAGAGGCCATAACACTTGACCCAAATTTTGCGCCAGCCTACAGAGAAATTGCTGAAGTTTATTCATTGTACAATCAACCGGCAAAAGCAATTGAATATTGGAAAAAATATTTAGAATTAAATAATAGCGTAGATGCACGATATCGTTTTATGAGCGCACTTTTTTCAAACAAACAGTATTCAGAGTCTATTGCGGAATATGAAGGACTAAAAAAACAAGGTTTTAGTAATTTATATTTGGAGCGTTTGGCTGGATATAGTTATGCCGAAACAGGAAATAAAACAGATACAGCGGCATTTACCAAGGGTTTAAAAGCAATAAATCAATTTTTTGAATTAGCAGGACCAAATTTTAAATATTTATATAATGATTATAAATATAAAGGACTTTTATTGTCAAGGTTAGGAAAAGATTCGTTAGCTGTTATTGAAATGGAGAAAGCAATGGCTTTATCTCCTTCTACAAGCGGAGAAATGATGTCTGAAATCGCAACTATTTATATGAAAGCAAAAAAATACGACAAAGTAATTAAAACATTTGAACGTAAAATTAATGGAGACTGGAAAAATTTAACCAATAATGATTATTTTACATTGGGCCGTGCATATTATTATTTAGGCGGAAATATACAACGCGACGCTACACTAATTAAGGATGTAAAAAGCAGAGAGAAAAAAGAAGGCGAAGCTTTACCTTTATTTTTAAGTGCCGATTCTTCTTTTTCAAAACTAACTCAGTTAAATGCAGGATGGCCAACAGGTTATTTTTGGAGAGGAAAAGCCAACGTGCAATTAGATCCTAAAAACGAAAAAGCATTAGCAAAACCATATTTTGAAAAAGCTCTTACCTTATTAAAGCCCGAAGAAAAAACAACACCTACCTATAAAAACAATGTAATTGAGGCCCTTGAATATCTTGCTGGGTATTATACTTCTGTTGTAAAAGATAAATCAAAAGCTGATGAATACTGGAAAATGGTTCAAGAAATAGACCCTGCTAACGCAAAAGCGAAAATCTATTTTAATCCGCCAAAACAAGCTCAAAAACCAAGCGGAAAATAACAAAGTTTTATAGGGTTGTTTTGCTCAACTATTTTAATCTTGATTTACCTGTTAAATTAAGTAAAACAAGTAATTAAATAAGCATGTTCTTACTATTTTGCTATCTTTGTAAGCCTTGTAGCTTATGGAGTTAAAGCAATCAATTGATAAAAAAAATGTACCCCAACATGTTGCCATTATTATGGATGGAAACGGGCGTTGGGCTAAAAAACAGGGTGAAGACCGCGTCTTTGGACATCATGAGGGTGTAAATTCAGTTCGCGAAATAGTTGAGGCTTGTGGTGAAATTGGGGTAAAATATTTAACCCTTTATGCGTTTAGTACCGAAAACTGGAACAGGCCAAAAGAAGAGGTTGACGCGTTGATGGAATTATTAGTTGCTACCATTAGCATGGAAACGCCAAATCTTGATAAAAAAGGAGTTAAACTTCAAGCGATAGGAGATATTGAAAGTTTGCCACAATCATGTCAGAAAGAGTTACAAGAATCAATAGATTTTACAGCAAAAAACGATACACTTACTTTAATTTTGGCTTTGAGTTATTCTAGCAAGTGGGAAATTACAAATTCTGTAAAACAAATAGCCAGAAAAATTGAAGAAGGAAAAATGAATTCTAAAGACATTACGTCTAGAGATATAGAAAAACATCTATCTACTTCAAAATGGCCTGAACCTGAACTAATGATAAGAACAAGTGGAGAACATCGCATCAGCAATTTTTTATTATGGCAATTAGCCTATGCTGAGTTTTATTTTACAGAAACGTTATGGCCCGATTTCAGAAAAAACGAATTTTTCAAAGCAATATTATCCTATCAAAATAGAGAAAGACGATTTGGTCAAACAAGCGAACAAATTGCAAATAATTAAGATGAGAAAACAAATTTTTAAAGCGGTTTTTCTATTGCTCGTTTGCTTAAATGGTTTTTCTCAAGAAGATTCATTATTTCTTGACGCATTTAAATCGCCAAAAAAATATATTATTGGAGGTATCTCAATTGAGGGTGCCGACAATACAGATAAAAATGTGATTAGTCTTTTGTCCGGTTTAACAGTGGGCGACGAAATTACAATTCCTGGTGATAAAACAAGCGAAGCAATAAAAGCACTCTGGAAACAAAGCATTTTTGAAGATGTTCAAATAATACAAGATAAAACAATTGGTGACAATGTTTTTATAACTATTAAAGTTGTTGAGCGTCCGCGACTTTCAAAATTTTCATTTAAAGGTGATGTAAAAAAAACAGATGCCGATGAAATAAGAAACAAAATAAGGTTAATGCAAGGGCGTGTTGTTACTGATTACATGGTTGGAACTATAAAAAACACTGTTAAGGATTACTATTCGGATAAAGGATATTATTTTAATAAGGTAGAGGTTAATCAAGTAAAAGATACCACAAAAAAAATACCGTATACAATTTTAACTATTAAGGTTAATAAAGGCCGTAAAGTAAGAATTCAAGACGTTAACATTCATGGCAACACAGTTATTAAATCATGGAAGCTAAAGAGGAAACTAGAAGACAGTAAAGCGTTTCGTTGGTACAATCCATTTAACTCCGGAAAATATCTCGAAGAAAATTTAAAAAAAGATCTACCCTCAATAGCCGCAAAATATAATGCTAAAGGATATCGAGATGCGCGTGTGGTAAAAGACACCATTTATTTTATAAGCGACAACAGGGTAGCCATAGACATTACAATTGACGAAGGACATAAATATTATTTTGGAAAATTTAATTGGTTTGGAAACAGCAAATACAGAAGCGGACAACTTGATACCATTTTAAATATTCCTGCCGGTAGCGTTTACGATCAAAGTAAATTAGAACAAAAACTATTTATGAACCCAAGTGGTTATGATATTTCAAGTCTTTACATGGACGATGGTTATTTGTTTTTTCAGGTAAACCCTCAAGAGAGCAATATTCACAATGATACAATTGATTTTGATGTATTAATGTACGAAGGAAAACAAGCAACCATCAATAAAGTTACCGTAAAAGGAAACGACAAAACCAACGACCACGTTGTTTATAGAGAGATTAGAACAAAACCAGGCCAATTATTCAGACGCTCAGACATTATAAGAACTCAAAGGGAATTATCGCAATTGGGATATTTTGATCCGGAAAAATTAAATGTTGTGCCAACACCAAACCCTGCAGACGGAACAGTTGATATAGAATATACAGTAGAGGAAAAACCAAGCGATCAGATTGAATTGAGCGGAGGATGGGGAGGAAGAAATTCCTTTAGCAGTCAAACAGGCGGAGGAATTGGTATTATAGGAACCTTGGGCGTGACCTTTAATAATTTTTCAACAAAAAATATTTTTAAGAAAAATTCATGGCGCCCTTTACCAAGTGGTGATGGACAAAGGCTTAGCATTCGTGCGCAAACAAATGGAATTTTTTACCAATCTTATAACTTTTCATTTACAGAACCTTGGTTGGGAGGTAAAAAGCCTAATTCACTTTCTGTGTCTGCATTTCACTCTTTATTTAGTAACGGTCAAAGTAAGTATGTTGACAGCGAACTAGGTAAAATTCTTAATTCAAGGCGTCAAAGCATGAGTATTATTGGCGGTTCTGTGGGTTTAGGAAGACGATTAACATGGCCAGATAATTATTTTAATATGTTTAGCAACATCAACTATAATTATTATGATTTAAAAAATTATGGTGCATTTATCTTCGCAAACGGATTTGCAAATGATTTAAATCTGAGCATTAATATTTCACGTAATTCTGTAGATCAACCAATTTATCCTAAAACAGGCTCAAATTTTGTGTTCCATAGCCAGTTCACGCCCCCATATTCTTTAGTAAACAATAAAGACTACACAAATTTAGCCGCAGAAGACAGATACAAATTTATCGAATACCAAAAATATAAAATAACGGCAGAGTGGTTCACACAATTAACTAATCAAAAAGCCGCAGAAGGCAAAGAGGCTAGAAATTTAGTTTTAAGAACCAAAATTGGATATGGGTTTTTAGCAAGATATAAAAAAGTGGTTGGTTATTCTCCTTTCGAACGTTTTTATATGGGTGGTAGTGGTATTAGCGGCTTTCAAAATTTTGTAGCTAGAGAAATTATTGCTCTTAGAGGTTACCCTGATAACAGTCTTTCATCAAGTTTTGGAGACCCAATTTGTGCAAGATATACAATGGAGATGCGCTATCCAATTAGTTTAAATCCACAAGCCACTATTTTTATTTTGGGTTTTGCAGAGGCAGGAAATTCATGGACAGATTATAAAAAGTTTAATCCGTTTCAAGTAAAACGTAGTGCAGGATTTGGTTTACGTGTTTTTTTACCAATGTTTGGTTTATTGGGAATTGACTATGGTTGGGGCTTTGATAATGTTCCAGGACAACCGGGCATTGGAAATGGCAAAGGGCAATTTCACTTTACCATTGGCGGTGCTTTAGGTGAGTTATAATAAAAAAGATTAAAACAAATGATATTTTTTATTTTGGCACATTTTATGTTTAAATTTAAAAACTAAAAATATGAAAACTAAACAATTAATAGTTTCTTTTTTCTTTTTTGTTATGTCGTTGTGTGCAACGGCACAAAGTGGCGCAGCAAAATTTGCTTACGTTGACACTGATTATATTTTATCGCAAATTCCTGAATACAAGGCGGCACAAAGTGAGTTAGATAAAACAAGTGTTCAATGGCAAAAAGAAATTGAGGTAAAATATTCAGAAATAGACAAACTTTACAAGGCTTATCAGGCAGATGCAATTTTGTTAACAGACGACATGAAGAAGAAAAGAGAGAATGAAATAGTTAACAAAGAAAAAGAAGTTAAAGATTTACAAAAAGCACGATTTGGAGTAGACGGCGAATTGTTTAAAAAACGTCAAGAACTAGTTAAACCTATTCAAGATAAAGTTTACAATGCAATTAAAATAGTAGCAGAAAAAGCCGGGATAGGATTTATTTTAGACAAGAGCGGGCAAGTCTCTATTTTATACGCTAACATTAAATATGATAAAAGCGACGATGTTTTAGTTTACCTCGGATACAAAAAATAATTTAAAAACAAATCATAAACAATAACCATGAAACCATCATTCAAAAAAGTAGCACTTATTATTTCAGCAATAGTATTATTTTCATTCGCACAGGCTCAAAAAATTGCCCACCTTAGTTTAGATTCACTTATTAGCCTAATGCCTGAAACAAAAATAGCAAAAGATGCTGCGCAAAATTATTTAAAAGGAATTGATGCAGAATCAATAAGCATGCAAACTGAACTGGAAACAAAATACAAAGATTATGTAGAGAAACAAGCCTCAATGAGCGATTTGCTTAGAAAAACAAGAGAAGATGAGCTAAACCAACTACAACGCAGAATAGAGGAGTTTAAACAACAAGCTCAGATGGACTATCAAAGAAAAACAGCCGAGTTAACTGCTCCAATTATGGATAAAGCAAAAAAAGGTATTGAAGCCGTAGCAAAAGAGAATGGATATAAATATGTTTTAGATACGAGTGCAGGAAATGTATTATACAGTGAAGCCTCTGACGATGTTTTAATGGCAGTAAAAAAGAAACTAGACGCTATGCCTGCAGCAGTTATTCCTGGAGCGAACAATAATACAGGGGGCGTAAAACCAGCACCTACTGGCGGTGTAAAACCCGCTCCAAAAGGAAAATAAGCAATAATTTTATTATTTAACCCTCTATGAACTTACATAGAGGGTTTTTTATTTAAACAAATTGGTGTTTTGATTGTTTGTATTGAATAATTAACCAACCATGTCTTCTAAGTATTCCATTAAAGATTTAGAGCGCCTTACAGGAATAAAGGCGCACACCCTCAGAATATGGGAACAGCGCTATGAAATACTTCAACCCAAAAGAACAGACACTAACATACGATATTATAATAACGACGATGTTAAGCGAATTCTCAATATCTCACTTTTAAATAATAATGGCTATAAAATCTCAAATATTGCTAAACTAAGCGAACCTGAAATTTTTAACGAAGCAGAAAAATATTTAAACAACTACAAGAAAGAGAGTGATCAAATTGACAATTTAGTGTTGTGTTTGATGGAAATGAATGAAGATAAATTTGAAAGAACAATAAATACTTCAGTTATTAAATTTGGTTTTGAAAACACGTTCGAAAAAATAATCTTCCCTTTTATGAGGCATCTTGGTAACATGTGGCAGGTGGGCATGTTAAATCCAGCGCAAGAACATTTTATTTCTAACTTAATCCGCCAAAAATTAATAGTAGGTATAGATAACATTAAAACCCCAATAAGCTCTGACGCAAAAAGTTTTTTGTTTTTTTTACCAAGTCAAGAACTCCATGAAATGGGTTTGTTATACACCTATTATCTAACAAAAATGAAAGGCTATAAATGCGCTTATTTAGGACAAAGTGTACCTGTTAATGACCTTGCTGACCTTGCAGATTTAATTAAGCCCGATTTTATTGTAACAATATTAACTGCAAATTTACCTGACTCAGAATTAAATACTTTTTTGAAAGACTGTTCAGAGAAAATAAATAAACCAACATTTTTAGTTAGTGGACGCTTGTTTTTTTGCAGTAATGAAAAAGTTGAATTGCCAAAAAAATTCAAAATATTTGAGGATTTTCAAGACTTTAAAAAATTAATTTAATTAGTCTTAAATCCACACTTACCTTATTTATTCTTCCCCAAAAATTTAAATATCGCATCAATCTTAACGTGTTTTTTTATTCCGTAAATTAGCGTTTAGTATGCAAACTTTATTTTTATACAATACATTAACCCGTAAAAAAGAAGAATTTAAACCCCTTAACCCTCCTTTGGTTGGTTTATATGTTTGTGGCCCAACTGTTTATAGCGATGTGCATTTAGGTAATTGTCGTACGTTTATTTCTTTTGATATGATATACCGTTATTTAACGCACATTGGCTATAAAGTTCGTTATGTAAGAAATATTACTGATGCAGGTCATTTAGAGGGTGACAGAGATGAAGGAGACGATAAGTTTGCAAAAAAAGCAAAACTCGAGCAGCTTGAGCCAATGGAAATTGTACAAAAATATACACTCGGATTTCATGAGGTGATGCGTGCGTTTAATAATTTACCCCCAAGCATAGAGCCAACAGCTACTGGCCATATTTGCGAACAATTAGAAATGATAAAGCAAATAATATCTAAAGGATTTGCCTATGAAATAAATGGAACAGTTTACTTTGATGTTGAAAAATACAACAAAAAATTTTCTTACGGACAATTAACAAATAGAAAACTGGAAGAGTTATTAGAGGGTACACGCGAATTAGGAGGCCAAGATGAAAAACGAGGAAGATTAGATTTTGCACTATGGATAAAGGCTAAGCCTGAAACCATTATGAAATGGTTATCGCCTTGGGGTTGGGGTTTCCCTGGATGGCACATCGAATGTTCTGCAATGAGTAGTAAATATTTAGGAGATGTTTTTGATATTCACGGTGGAGGAATGGACCTGCAAGCAACACATCATACTAACGAGATAGCACAATCACAAGCATGTAATCACAAAGCACCTGTTAATTATTGGATGCACACAAACATGCTAACGGTTAACGGTGTTAGAATGTCTAAAACTGCAGGTAATGGATTTTTGCCTGTAGAATTATTTACAGGAAATCATCCCTTATTGGAAAAAGGATACAGCCCAATGGCAGTGCGTTTTTTTATGATGCAAACGCATTATCATAGCACCTTAGATTTTTCAAACGAAGCCCTTCAAGCAAGTGAAAAGGGTTTTGAAAGACTAATGCAAAGCTTTTCAACTCTCCAAAATTTAAAAGCAAGTAATTCTTCAGATGAAGACATTAAGTTGTTACAAGAAAAATGTTACGAAGCAATGAACGACGATTTTAACACTCCGGTTTTAATTTCGCATCTGTTTGAGGCAGTAAGAATAATTAACTCTGCAAATGATGACAAAGTAAAAGTAACCCAAAAAGATATCGATCTTCTCAAATTAATGTATCAAAACTTTGTGTTTGATATTATGGGACTGAGAACAGAAACAGAAAATTCTAAATCAAACAATGTATTAAAACAAGTTATGAACTTAGTTTTAGATATACGGGCAAAGGCAAAATCTGAAAAAAACTTTTTGTTAAGTGACGACATTAGAAACAAATTAACAGATGCTGGCGTTATAGTAAAAGATGGTAAGGATGGCGTGTCGTGGAATATTTAAATTTTATAATCCAATAATTAATGAATCGCTTTAACAAAACATGTTTTATTTTATTTAGTTTTCTTGTTATAACATCTTGTAATTCAGATAAACCAAAAGTAAATACAGAAATTAAAAACACTGAACCTGAAAAACCACCTATTCCAATTTTGGATTATACTGTGGTAGCAACTCTGCCACATGACACCACTGCGTTTACCGAAGGACTGCTTGTACATAATAACAAAATGTACGAAAGCACGGGTTCACCCTCACATCTGCCATATTTAAAATCTGTGTTCGGAATTATCGATTCAAAAACAGGCAAATTAGAAGTTAAAGCAGAATTAGATAAAAGTGTTTATTTCGGAGAAGGCATCATAATTTTTAAAAACAAAATTTATCAGGTAACCTACGAAAATCAAATAGGTTTTATCTATGACGAAAAAACATTTAAAAAAATAGGTCAGTTTAATTATTCTAACAAAGAAGGTTGGGGCTTAACAACAGATGGTAATTATATAATTATGAGCGATGGTACAAATAAGCTTTCTTATTTTGATGCAGACATGAAACTAATTAAGTCATTAAATGTCAGCGAAAATGGTTATGCAACAGATGCGCTAAACGAGTTAGAATTCATTAATGGATTTATTTATGCTAATATTTGGATGACGGGTTATGTTGCTAAAATAGACCCTGCAACAGGTAATGTGGTTGCTAAGATAAATTTTACACCTATGAGTTATGAAGTTAAAAACATGCATCCAAATACTTTAGAAATGAATGGTATTGCATTTGATTCCATAAATGATAAAATATATGTTACAGGAAAATTATGGCCAAACCTGTTTCAGGTTAACTTTCCACATTAAATTTATTTTTTAAGTTTTGAAAAAGCAGCGCGACTAAATTCTATTTTCGGAACTGAATTCATGATGCTGAGGTCTTGAATAATGGAAGATTCTTCATTTAAAAAAGCCAGTAAATTAGTTGTTTTGTTTTTTTCAAATAAACGTGTAAAAACTTCACTAGCGGGGATGTTTTTTTTATCTAAAACATCTAATAAAATTTTATCATAAAAGCTAAAACGAAATTTTCTTTTTGCCGCTTTAATTGTTTTGTTTTTTTCTAGTTGGGAAATTATGATTTTTAAATTTCTTTGAATAAAATAAAACGTATAACCAGTACTTGGCTTACTGCTTCCCGCTGCTGTTCCGATATTAATAACTCTATTGCCAAATGGGTTTACAAAATCACTTTCCATCATTGGAATTTCACCGGTTTCGGTTTCAATTATGGTATACGCAGAAACATTTAGCTTATTCTCTAGATAGTTTTTTAATGCTGCCTCATAATCTGTATCCGGTAATTTGTTTTTAGAAAACCCTGTATATTCAACCAAAGCTTTGTTTTTGGTGAATGGAATTATATAAAAAAAACGACAATCCTGATGTTGTTCTGTGTCAAAATCCATAAATACAGGGCTTGTCTCATCAAAAGAGTTTACAGCCGTTTCAACTACCCAACCTTTAAAGTGCTGTACATAATTAATGTGATGGGGTTTTTTATTTTGCGAAAGTAAAGCACTATTAAATAAATAATCAGCACAATACATGTTGTTTCTTGTTTCAAGAAAAGCTTCGGTATTTGTAGAAGAGATTTTTTTTATATCGCTATAAATAATCTCAAACCTTGAGTCGTTTTTTAATTCATTTAAACAATAATTGTAAAAATCTATCCCTCTTATCATTAAATAATTATACGGACTTAATAAAAAACTTTTTTTAAACGTGTGACTTTTAAATGTAAAATTTTCCCAACGCCTAAAAACGATGGGATTGAACCAATTGGTTTTTTCTTTTGTCCAAAAACACCAAGTACGATCGTTTTTGTCTTTTGGTTCTCTATCTATTAGTAAAACTTTATTAAAATTAACGGATGATTGCTTTAATTGTATAGCCATAGAAAGCCCCGCGCAACCCATTCCAGCAATTATAAAATTATATTTGTTGTTTTCTTGCACTAATTATTTATCGGCAAGTTTTAATTTTTTTGCTTCCGCAAAATATTTTGGGTGAATAAACAACATACCAAAACTTTCTCCATCATATTTTCCAATATGTTTATGATGCATTTTATGAGCGCGTCTTAAGGCTAAAACATAAATATTTTTTGATTTGGTGAGTATTTTAAAACGTTGATGAATAATAATGTCATGAACAAAAAAGTAGGCCAAGCCATAAAGTGCAATTCCAAATCCAACCCATGTATACCATGCAAAATTATTCATCATGCCAAACATAATTAGTAACCAGCTTGGTATAGCATATATTAAAAAAAACACATCATTTCTTTCAAACCAGCTTTTATGATTTTTTTTGTGATGGTCTGAATGAAAGTACCACATTAAGCCGTGCATAATGTATTTATGATTTGCCCATGCCGAGAACTCTGTTAGGATAAAGGTGCCAACAATTATGGCAGAAATGAAAACGATATTCATATTAAAACAAAATTAAAAACTTTAATTATATAAATTAGCCCGAAAAAAAACACTTGAAGCAAAATAATTGAGCCGGCAATTTTTTTGTTGCCGTAGTTTAAATTTTTTTGAAAAAGCAATGAAATCAAAAATGAAATAATAAACCACCCAATATAATTATGAAAACCTGCTAAATTATCTTTAAAGTACCAAAAATTTAGTGAAGCAACAACCTGCTCCATTAAAAAATCTACACTGGTAATTATAACTGATGCACATATCGATTTAATAATAATATTTTTTGAAAAACTGTTTGAAATAATATTTCCCGCATTAATTAATAAGCCCCAGTTAACCGATATAATAAGTGGCACCCCTAAAAACGAAAAGCCTAAAGCCTCGCCATAATGATACTCGCCAAACACTAAGCCAGTTTTTACACCGGCAACTTCAACTATAAAACCAATTAAAACAACCAAACAAAAGGTTAAAACATAATTAACGTTAGTTATCGGTTGATGAATTAAAAAAACAAAACAGGTAAACAATAATGTAAATGGAGTAAATGGCGAAAAAAATCCTGGATTTAAAACAAATCCGATAGCCCCCGAAACATAAACCAGGATTAAAAAGTAAAACAAATATTTTTTTAAATGGTTATTAGCCATGTTTTTCTTGTATAATGTTAGAGGCAATTTTACCACTTAGCAGGCATAAAGGGATGCCTCCACCTGGATGAACACTTCCCCCAACAAAAAACAAACCTTTTAACTTACTGCTGTAATTGGCATGCCTTAAAAACGCTGAAAATTTATTATTACTTGAGTTACCATACAACGAGCCGCCAAACGAACCTGTTTGTGTTTCAATATTAAAAGGGTTTAATGTCTGTTCAACCTCAATATAGGCTTCAATGTTTACACCCAACATTCTGTTAATTTTTGAAACAACATTTTTTCTTAACGCTGCTTCATAAGTGATGTCTTTGCCCGAGGAATTATGCGGTACATTAACCATTACAAACCAATTTTCACATCCGCTAGGGGCATCTGCTTTACAATGCTTTGAGGTAATGTTTATATAAATTGTGGGGTCGTTAAATGGCACATTTTTAGTAAACAAATAATTAAATTCTTCTTCATAATTTTCAGAAAACAGAATATTATGGATGCTTAGTTGTGCAAATTCTTTTCTAATACCCCAATAAAACACAAATGCGCTGCTAGATTTTTCTTGTTTTAATAACTTTTTCGGCTTGTATTGAGGTGGTAATAATTTGCTATAAACTAAGTGGAGGTCAATATCACTAACAACAACATCGCATTTATGCAATTTGCCGTCACTTAATACCCCAATAACTTTTTTATTTTCAAGCTCAATTTTTTCAACACTTTCGTTAAACTTAAAATTAACACCGCAATGTAAAGCTATGTTGTATAAATGCTCAGTAATTTCATGCATGCCTTTGTTAGGCAAATAAGCACCAAGGCCAAATTCAAGGTTTGGAATAATATTTAACAGAGCAGGCGCTTTATATGGATTAGAACCGTTATACGTCGCATAGCGATTAAAAATCTGGGTTGTTTTTGGATTTTTAAACCGCCTATTTAAATCATGCATCGTGTTAAACAAATTCAATTTTGGCGCATTAATAATTCCTTTTAAGGTTTTTAGATTAAAAAAATTTTTAAAACTACTTATTGATTGATTTAAAAAAATATCAGCGGTGATGTTATAATAAAATTTACTTTTTTTAAAATGATTTAAAATTTGATCTTTGTCCTCATTTAGTTTGTGATTTAGCTCATCTGCAAAATCTGAAACAGAATCTTTTGCAATAATTTTTGTACCGTCTTCAAAAAAGTAATGAGTTAAGGTTTTTAATCTGTGATAATTAAATTTAGTTGGATAGCCACTTAATTTAGTTAATTCGTCAACAAGTTCAGGAAGCGTTAACAGCGAAGGGCCTTTATCAAAACGATAATTGCCTATTGTCATTTCAGATAATTTTCCTCCCGGGTAAGCGTTTTTTTCAAAAACAGTAACGTTATTGCCCTGAGCAGATAATCTTATTGCCGCTGCTAATCCTGCCACCCCCGAACCAATAATATTAATGTTTAGTTTACTCAAGCTTTTTTGTTTAACAATTAAACAATTTTTTGTTTACCATATATTATAGCAAATTTTAAATGTGTTTAAGGCAATTAAAGACTATATTTGTTTCACAATGACAATTATTTTGAAAGTTAAACAAAATCAACTGTTTTTTGTTTAACCTTTTTAAAGTATGTCAAAAAATAATATTGCAATAATTGGTGCCGGCTTTAGCGGCCTTTCTTCGGCTTGTTATTTGGCAAAAGCCGGATACAACGTAACAGTTTACGAAAAACACAACACAGTTGGAGGACGCTCGAGAAGTTACACAGAAAATGGTTTTGTTTTTGATATGGGCCCTAGTTGGTATTGGATGCCCGATGTGTTCGAAAGATTTTTCGCCGATTTTAATAAAAAAGTATCTGATTATTATGATTTAGTTAGACTTTCTCCAGGTTATAGGGTATTTTTTAATGAGGATAAGTTAGATGTACCGGCCACATTAGAGGGTATTTATGATTTATTTGAGCACCATGAACCCGGCAGTAGCAAAAACCTGAAGCAATTTTTAAAAGAAGCCGAGTATAAATACAACGTTGGTATACATGATTTAGTGCATAAACCTGGAATTAACATTTCGGAATTAATGGATATCCGTTTAATTACAGGTGTGTTTAAGTTGGATGTGTTTAAAAGTATGAGTAGTCATGTCAGGAAACTCTTTAAAAACGAAAAATTAATTCAGTTACTCGAATTCCCTGTTTTATTTTTAGGGGCACTTCCACAAAATACGCCTGCTTTATATAGCCTTATGAATTATGCCGATTTGGCCTTAGGAACCTGGTATCCAATGGGCGGTATGCAAAAGATTGCGCAAGGTATGTACAAATTAGCCTTGGAATTGGGTGTGAAATTTGAGACCGGAGTAGATATTAATAAAATAACAGTAGAAAATAATTTAGCTAAATCTATTCGTGCAAGTAAAAACTATGAAGGATTTGATGCTTTGGTGTCCTCGGCCGATTATAATTTTACCGAACAAAAATTATTAGAGCCACAACATAGAAAATATGATGAAAAATATTGGGAGAGCCGTAAAATGGCTCCAAGCTGCTTAATTTATTATGTGGGCGTTAAAGGAATTATAAATAATTTATTGCACCATAACCTTTTTTTTGATGCTAATTTTGCCGAACATTCACATGAAATATACACCAATCCAAAGTGGCCAAATAAGCCCTTATTTTATGTTTGCTGCCCAAGTAAAACAGACGACTCTGTTGCGCCAAAAGGACATGAGAATTTGTTTATTTTAATTCCGGTTGCTCCAGGTTTAACAGATACTGATGAAATAAGAGACCGTTATTTTAAATTAGTTTCGGATAGGCTAAAAGAAAAAACAGGATTTGACATAAATGAAAACAAGGTTTATTTAAAAAGTTATGCTCCAAGTAACTTTGTTAAAGACTATAACGCATTTAAAGGTAACGCTTACGGTCTGGCAAATACTCTGTTACAAACAGCTCATTTAAAACCTAGTTTAAGAAGTAAAAAAGTAAAAAATCTATTTTATGCAGGTCAGTTAACAGTGCCCGGTCCTGGTGTTCCGCCGGCATTAATTTCAGGTAAACTTGCAGCAGAGCAAATTTTGAACAAATTTAAATTTTAGTTGTCTTAAATAATTAACATAAAACCCAACAATTTTTTTAAAATGAAACTATTATTCGATAAAATTTCAACAAAAACAAGCAAACTAGTTACTAGACAGTATAGTACTTCGTTTAGCCTGGGTATAAGATTTTTAAATAAAAATTTTCAGGAACCAATTTATGGTATTTATGGGTTTGTAAGGTTGGCCGATGAAATTGTAGATAGTTTTCATCAATATGACAAAAAAACATTGTTAGAAGAGTTTAAAAAAGACACCTATTTGAGCATTGAAAGAGGCATTAGTCTGAATCCTGTTTTAAATAGTTTTCAGGAGGTGGTAAATACATTTAAAATAGACCATGAACTTATAGCGGCTTTTTTAAAAAGCATGGAAATGGATCTTGAAAAAAAGGAATATACCGAAGAAGGATACAAAGAGTATATTTTAGGTAGTGCAGAGGTAGTAGGTTTAATGTGTTTGCGTGTGTTTACTGAGGGAAACAACAATCTTTATCATGAGTTAAAACCATATGCAATGGCCTTAGGTTCGGCATTTCAGAAAATTAATTTTTTAAGAGATTTAAATGCCGATTATGTTGGTATGGGAAGAATGTATTTTCCGAACTTAAACATGAGCGAGCTAAATGAAAAAGTAAAGGAAGAAATAGAAATAGATATTGAGGTTGATTTTGATAAAGGATTGCAGGGCATTAAAAAGTTGCCAAAGAAAGCAAGATTAGGCGTTTACGTTGCCTACATCTATTACCGTACTTTATTTAATAAAATAAAAAAAGTTAACTCACAAAAAATTTTAGAGGAGCGCATTCGTATTCCTAATCCGCAAAAGGTAATGTTGTTTGCAGGAAGTTATGTGCGAAACAGGTTAAACATGTTATGATTAATTTTATTATTTCGTTATTTTTTCTCCTTTCAATTAAGTTGCCCGAGGATTTATTGAAAATGAGAAGTCATTTTGAATTAATGAGTAAATCAGAAAAAAACGTGGATGCTTTATTTAAACTTTCAACCGAAAGTAAAGAAGTATCTGACCAATTAAAAAAAGCTTACCGTGCCGCCGCAGAAATGTCTTCTGCACAATATAAATTAAACCCTATTTCAAAGATTAATACCTTTTCTTCAGGAAGGAAAAAACTTGACGACATAATTTTGGAGAATCCAACTAATATTGAGATGCGCTACATACGTTTTACCATTCAAGATAATGCCCCTTCATTTTTAGGTTATAATAAAAATTTAACGTCAGATAAACTTTTTTTAATTAAAAACATTAAGGCATTAAAACAATCTGACATCGACTTGTACTCAAAAATTTATGCCTACCTTTTGGTAAAAGCCAATCTTTCAGAGCAAGAAAAAAATAGTTTAACCGCGTAGGTTTAATTATCCACACAGTTCTAACAACGCTTTTTTAAGAGCTAAAATTTAATTTTCTTTATATAAAGTAAAAAAACGCTTTGCTTTCTTATAAATTATCCAAACAAAAACAATTTATTTAGGATGTTTATTTCCGAAATAAAACTGAACAAGAAAAAACATGATCACAAAAGATACCGACAAAAAATTATTTTTATTAGACGCCTATGCATTAATATATAGAGCTTTTTTTGCCTTCAGCAATAACCCGCGAATTAATTCAAAAGGGTTTAATACGTCTGCTATTTTTGGTTTTACAAACACTTTATTGGAGATTCTAAATAAAGAAAAGCCTACACATATTGCCGTAGTTTTTGATATGGAAGGCCCTACTCAGCGGCACATAGAGTTTGAGGCGTATAAAGCAAACCGCGAAGAAATGCCAGAAGACCTTAAAAAGTCAATTCCTTATATCATGGAACTAATTAGGGGGTTTAACATAGAAATGATGGGAATTTCTGGCTTTGAAGCCGACGATTTGATTGGCACTCTAGCAATGAAAGCTGAGGTTTCGGGTTTTACAACCTATATGATGACACCTGATAAAGATTACGGCCAGCTGGTTGACGCAAATACATTTATTTATAAACCGGCTCGCTTAGGAAATGGCGCAGAGATTTTAGGCCCTGAAGAAATATGTAAAAAATGGGAAATAAAATCAGTGTCGCAGTTAATAGATATTTTAGGTTTAATGGGCGATAAGGTTGATAACATTCCTGGCATTCCGGGTGTTGGCGAAAAAACAGCCATTCAGCTAATTAAAGATTTTGGAAGCATCGAAAATCTTTTAGAAAATACAGACAAATTAAAAGGTAAACTAAAAGAAAAAGTTGAAAACAACAAGGAAATGGCTATACAGTCAAAACGTTTGGCAACCATTACCTTAGATTGCCCTGTTGAATTGGAGGAAGAAAAGCTAACAGTAAAACCGGTGAATAAGGAAATTTTATTGGAATTATTTAAAGAGCTTGAATTTAGGGCAATTGCTCAAAAAGTTTTAGGAGAAGATATTGGCGGTAAAGAAAAATTGGCTGAAACAGCATCTCAAAAACCTGTAGTTCAAGATTTATTTAGCAATCCTGATTTATTTTCTTCTCATCAAGAAGTTACAACAACCGAGGAAACCGTTAGCACCTTTAAAACAATAAACGATGTAGATCATCATTATTTATTAGTTGATACGGATGAAAAAGTAATAGAGTTAATTGCAGTATTAGAAAAAGCAGAAGAGTTTTGTTTTGATAGTGAAACAACCTCCCTTAACACAATTGAAGCTGAACTTGTTGGCTTGTCGTTTTCTGTTAAAGAGGCTGAGGCCTATTACTTACCTATTTCAGAAAGCAGAGATGAGGCATTGCAACAGTTAAAACCATTTTTAAACATATTTAATGACCCTTCAAAAACTCTCATAGGTCAAAACATTAAATATGATTATCAGGTGTTACAAAACTATGGCATTAGCATAAAAAATAAATTGTTTGATACTATGGTAGCGCATTTTTTAATTATGCCAGATATGCGTCATGGTATGGATATACTGGCGCAAACGTATTTAAATTATTCGCCGGTAAGCATTGAAACATTAATAGGAAAAAAAGGGAAAGACCAATTAAGTATGCGTTCGGTTGATGTTAATGTAATAAAAGATTACGCTGCCGAGGATGCCGACATTACCTTGCAACTAAAACATCACTTCGCTCCGCTGCTTCAAACAAACGAAGTGGAGAAGTTATTTAACGAAGTTGAGGTTCCACTTATTAATGTATTGGCAAATATTGAGCGCGAAGGCATAAATATAGATGTTAACGGATTGAAAGAATTTTCGGCGCAATTGCAAACGGATATTGCTGCAGTAGAAAAAGAAATTCAAGATCACGCTGGAACAAAATTTAATGTGTCTTCACCAAAACAAGTTGGCGAAATTTTATTTGATTATTTAAAAATTATAGATAAGCCCAAAAAAACTAAAACCGGTCAGTATGCCACCGGCGAAGATGTTTTAGCTAAACTTGAAAACGAACACCCTATAGTTTCAAAAATATTAGATTACCGTGAGTTGGTAAAATTAAAATCTACGTATGTAGATACTTTACCCGAAATGGTAAATAAAAAAACAAACCGTATTCACACCTCATTTAATCAAGTTGTTGCTGTTACAGGTCGGTTAAGCAGCGATAATCCGAACTTACAAAACATACCTATACGAACCGAACGAGGCAGGCAAATTCGAAAGGCGTTTATCCCGCGCGATAATGATCATATTTTACTAAGTGCCGATTATTCTCAAATAGAGTTAAGAATTGTAGCTAGTATTAGTGGCGATAAAAATATGTGCGAGGCGTTTCAGCAAGGCAAAGATATTCATACGGCAACTGCAGCTAAAGTGTTTGGCGTGGCTGAAAACGAGGTTACCAAAGAAATGCGCTATAAGGCAAAGAGTGTAAATTTTGGAATTATTTATGGACAGGGTGCTTTCGGTTTGGCCGAAAATTTAAAAATAGCGAGAACCGAGGCAAAGCAATTAATAGACAATTATTTTAAAGAATATGCAGCCATTAAACAGTACATGGATGGCGAAATTAATTTTGCACGAGAAAACGGTTATGTAAAAACCTTATTAGGCAGAAAACGCTGGTTAAGAGATATTAATTCTAATAATGCCACAGGTAGAAGTTTTGCTGAAAGAAACGCAATAAATGCCCCAATACAGGGTAGCGCAGCAGATATGATTAAAGTGGCCATGATTAATATTTATAATGAACTTGAGAAACAAAATTTTAAAACTAAAATGTTGTTGCAGGTTCATGACGAATTGGTTTTTGATGTTTACAAGCCCGAACTTGAAACCGTAAAGCCAATAATAGAACATCATATGAAAAATGCTCTATTGTTAAATGTACCGGTAGAGGTTGGCATGGGCACAGGTTTAAATTGGCTAGAGGCGCATTAGTTTTTGAATTGCTAGCAGACACTCTATCTTGGTGGTGGAGGTACTCGAAACCACCACATTAAAAATTAATGCTGTTTGAAAGTAATAACATCTGTGCCTTCGAGAGCCTCAGGCACCGGATTTAGCTATGGTGGTTGAGGTACTCGAAACCACCTAATAGTAAATGTATTTGTAAAATTAATTTATAATTTAATTTTGTGCCGCAACCTTCCGGACATTCAACCATCATTTGGTTTTAAATCTCTATGTGCCGTTGAAAGTGATTTAAGACTATCCAAGTTCCCAGTTATTAATGCTTTTTTCTTTTTTCTACTCCAACCTTGTATCTGCTTTTCTCTATAAAACGCTTCATCTATTCGTTGAAAATCTTCATGGTAAACAAGTTTGACAGGCAATCTGTTTTTAGTGTAATTAGCCCCACCTCCATTATTATGTTGGGCTAATCTTAATTCGAGATTGTTTGTGCTGCCGGTATAGTAACTACCATCTGAACACTCTAATATATACAGTCATCCTATCAATTGCTTGGATTTTAGTATTAAACCTACGAATTTTTTTGCGATATCGTACCCTTCGAGATCCTCAGGGTCCGGCATTATGTTAAGTGAGGCACAATCCGGTGGTTGAGGTCCTCGAAACCACCCATTAAAAATTAATGCTGTTTGAAAGTAATAACATCTGTGCCTTCGAGAGCCTCAGGCACCGGATTTAGCTATGGTGGTTGAGTTACTCGAAACTACCTAATAGAAATTAACGCTGTTTAAAGTAATGATTTCTGTGCCTTCGAGAGCCTCAGGCACCCGATTTAGCTATGGCGGTGGAGGTACTCGAAACTATCACTTATACCACCTCTAAATTAATAGCCTTGTTTTTTTGGTTTGCCTTCTAAAAGTTGATTTACCTTTTTTAGCAACTCATATTTTTCTTTAAGGTGATCGTAATCGGTTTTTAATTTGACGTACTCGCTGTAAGCAATAAGTTTATCTTTTTCGAGTGTGTATTTTTCGGTTTTATCTAATACAGTTTCAGGTAAGTTTTCGGGTTTAAAATAGTCAAAAAAATCACGCTTAAGAGCAACAGATAATTTACGAAGAGTTTCAGCATCGAGACTTTTACGCTTATAAATGCTGTAAATGTTTTGTTTAGACGTGTTTAAGAGCGCACCCAACTCTGTAGGCCCAATTCTTAACTCTTTGGCTCTTAACCGAACTTTTTCGCCAATGTTTACGCTCATAAACCAAAGTTCATTAATAAAACATTGGTTATCAATTATTTAAGTAAATTTGTGTTTTACGTAAACATATTAAAAATATATGTTTGTAAAATATTTTAATATATTTGTAAATATTGTTTAAAATTAACTTATACATTAATTATTTATGACTAAAAAATTATTGGGTGCCTCATTAATGCTGTTATTAATGGCTTGTAGTAAAAAATACCATGTTACACAAAGCATGGAAGCTTGTGGATGTAATTGCTCTAATCCTAAATTTTTAAGCCAGGAGTATTTTCCACCGATGTATTTAGTTGCCGAGGGTAATTTTTCTCAGCAATCTTTAACACTTGCTGAAATTTTAAAATTTACAAAGGCTAAAAAAGGCGATGATATTTCTATACAAAATTTAAAATGGGACATCAGAAACGGTAAGCGTATTAGCGCTGTTTATGATGTTGTAAAATGCGGAAAATAAAAATTAGAGAATTAAAACCAATTAAAACAAGGTTATAATGCTTTTAAAAAAATAGCACAAAATGAGAAAAATATACAGATTTCTTTTTGCAATAATTTTAGTACTAACTTTATTAACATCCTGCAGACTATCGGTAGATGAATTAACTAATGAAGTTGAAAAAAGCATGCGTTCTAGTGAGGACTTCAAAGTCAATTCAATAAAAATAAAAAGCTTAATTCTAACTAAAAAAGCAGGCAATGAATATAGCGGAGTCCTAGACACATCAGAACCAAATGGAGACTTTACTTACAGTGTAGAAGTAATTTATGACGGCACCAATATGACATGGAGAATTATAGAATAAACAGATTAAAAAACAAATGCCAAAAAATGGGCAAATTATATAGATGTATTTCAAAAGGACAAATTAAAATCAGTTTCAAAATAATATAATGGAAAGCCAACAACAAAAAAATAATTTTTATTCGTTATTTACTATTGCTTTTTTTCTTGTAATAATGAGTTGTGTTGATAATAACGATAAAAAACAAAACACAATTATTGGTCAATCAAACTCATCAGCAGATCCCCAGGCAAAAGACCTTTCAATGGAATTATTAGGCTGTTATCAAGGAATTCAGCCCAGTTATTTTATGAAAAATCAATACGGTGATGATATGGTAATTAATGGAAATAAAGTATCCGTGCCATCCATTGACTATAAATTTATTCTAAAAGAAGATAATGTTGTCAATTTGCAACAAATCAACCTCGAAAATAATAACCAGACATTTTATGAAGGAACTTTCAAAATTATTTCAAATGAAAATGAAACGATTAAAATGGAATGTTCTTTGAGCGACGGTAAAAACTCAAACCCTACCTATATTTTAACTCTTAATAAAAAAAACGAAAAAGGTGTTTGTATTGGAAATAATGAACCTGGATTTTCTATTAATAAAACTTACTAAGAGTTAAATAATTAAACTTTGGTAAAAAATAGATAAATAAAATAACAACAAAAAGTAAAATGAATAAACTCAGATTTCCCGAACTAATATTGTTGCCAGATAATCAAATAATAAGTGGTATTGATGGGATTCCAAAACATGATAAAGCAACCATATTATTAACTTATGCAGAATTAAAAAGAAGAGATATAAATTTAAGTGAAGAAGTTTTAAGGAATTTGGAAGAATTTAAAACAAGCAATTCAATTACTGATATAGATGAATCCATAAGAAAAGTTGCATTAAGTAGGGGTTTCAGCAATTATCAAACGCTTTATGATCAAGCAGATTTACAATTAAAAAAAGAAGAAGAGACCAGGTCTAATAAAGCTTTAAATAAACCTGTAACTGATAAAAATGCAATTCATTTAAGAGAGGCAGGAAACAATTTAATTCAATGTTCAAGATCGATTTTAATAATTTTTGTAATAACACTTATCTTAGGAATAACCCCCCTATTACTTATTCAAACCGGCCAATCAAGGATTTATTCAGAGATGGCTCTTTATATAAACCTTTGTGGTGGAGCCGTTTCAATTTTTCACTTATTAAAAATAGTTGTTTCACTGAAAAGGGCTGGTTTGAATATCGAATGTTATAAGTAAGTTTTTTAAAGCCGTTTTGCACGCATTTAAATAAAAACTAAAATGTTCATTAGAAATTAAATAAAATCATATGAATATTATTTGTATAACAATAAAAAAACAAAAATGAAAAAAAACATAAAAACAATTTTAGTATTGATTTCTTCAGTTTTAATTTTTTCCTGCGGAGAGAGGTCGTCAGATAAAAATGCTACTCAAACAGACGGCAAGAGAGAAAAGTCAAATTTACAAAGTAATGAAATTAAGGTTGATGGTGTTTACACAGGCTCAAAAAACATTAGTGGCATTAAATTAAAGGCAAAATTAACGATAAGAGGTAATACTTGGAGTGCAATGTCTTCTTTAGGTGATGACGATATAGAGTATCAATCAGGGGTGATTAAAGGGCATGATTTATATGATGAATCAGGCATGATTAAAATAGGGTATGTTGCTGGAAATTCAGCAAGTATAAGTGGTTATCCAAACATGAGTAAATAGTTTTATAATAATTTCACAAATAGTAATAAAATTCTATCTGTACTAAATAATTTAAAAGGAGGCATGATACCTTAAAAAAAACGGGGCGTAACCGAAAAGCCACACGAGTAGGAAAATTATATAAAATCAATAAAAAATGGATTCACAAAAAGTCGACATGTTTATCATGTCAAATGGAAAATTCTTTGAAAGTCATCAAATGAATATGATAAGAGATAGGCTTCTAGTTTTAGATGATTCGAAGTGGGCAATGTTGTCTACTATTCAACTTAAAGACCCTACAACAACATTGATAGTTTCTGTTTTAGCAGGGGGCTTAGGTATTGATAGGTTTATGATTGGCGATACTGGACTTGGAGTTGGTAAACTATTAACTTGTGGCGGACTAGGTATTTGGACTATAATTGATTGGTTTATGATTCAAAAATCTACACGAGAAAAGAACATGCAAAAAATTCAGCCCTTTTTATATTAATGCGATTGAACAGAAATAAGTTTTATTTTCTATTACTATCGGCATGCATATTAGGGTATATTTGGATTTATTTTTGTTCAACAAAAAATTTTATTAATGATAAATCTTTTGTGCTTTGTTTATTAAAGCAAAGCACAACTATACCATGCCCTTCTTGTGGAACAACTCGTGCCGTAATGCTATTTACTAAAGGGGATTTTATTGAAGCTATAAACTTTAATCCTATAGGAATTTTTGTCGCAATTATTATGCTAATATCACCAATTTGGATTGTTATCGACCTTATTTTTAGAGATAATACTTTATTTTTTATATATCAAAAATTTGAGTGCAATCTGAGAAAACCTATTTATTCAATTCCATTGATTTTTCTTGTAATAATCAATTGGATTTGGAATATCACAAAAGGATTATGATTAGAGTAAAACAATTCGATTACGCACCTTGTGAACACGAAGCGGAAACTGCGTCAAGCAGTTATTTAATGTCGTTAATAGCAATTATAGCCGGCCTCCCTCTACCGATCGTAAATTTTATAGCAACATTAGTATTTTATCTAAGTAATAGAAAAGCAACACATTTTGTTCGATGGCATTGTACACAAGCCTTAATTGCACAATTCCTTACTTTTTTTATAAATTCTTTTGCGTTTTGGTGGACTGTTTCGATAGTATTTACTTCAGAGGGAATAACTAGTGATTTCATAGCTTACATGTTAACAGTAATAATATTCAATTTAATTGAATTCATAGCGACAATATATACAGCTATTCAAACAAGGAAAGGAATACATATAGAGTGGTGGTTTTATGGACATTTAACAAATATAATTTGTAAAGTAAAGACATGAAAAAAATCATCATTCAAGCGACAATAATTGTTTTGTTTTTTTTAGGTGTTTGGTTCACCTTAAAACAAATAAAGTGGTTAGACCTTTTTAAAGTGGAGGATATTACCTATAAAACAGAGCAAAAACTTGGAGAACTTTTCTGGGAAATTTATAAAAATACTGAAGTAGAAATAACAAGTAATCATATTGTTAGCGCGGTTGATAGTTTAGTAGTTTGTATTTGTAAAGCAAATAATATTGATAAGGATAAATTGAAAATTCATATTGTGAAAAATAATGAAATTAATGCGTTTACCTTCCCTGATCGGCATCTAGTTGTTAATAGTAATTTAATTTTAAATTCAGATTATCAAGAGGAATTGTTAGGAGTTATTTGTCATGAAATTGCTCATATTGAATTAAATCATGTAATGAATAAACTTATAAAGGAAATTGGATTATCTGTTTTAATTTCAATGTCAACAGGTAATGTTGGTACAGAAGTTTTAAAAGAGACGGTAAAAATATTATCCTCTACCGCTTTTGACCGCAATACTGAAAAAGAAGCAGACATGAAAGCAGTTGACTATTTACTGAAAGCTAATCTTAACCCTGAATACTTTGCTGGGTTCTTAAAAAGATTATCGGTAAAAGAAAAGCAAGAGTCAAAATATTTAGTTTGGATCAGTACCCACCCTGACTCAGAAGAGAGGGCGAAATATATTTCAACTTCTATTAAAAACAAAAAGTATCGTTATAAGCAAGTTTTGTCAATAGATAAATGGTTTAAGTTAAAAGAGGATTTGAGAAAATAACCCCTAAATTTCTTTGCGCATTCTTCCTACGGGTATATCAAGTTGCTCGCGGTATTTGGCAACGGTGCGGCGGGCAATGTTATAACCTTTTTCTTTTAAGGCTTTGCAAAGTTCATCGTCAGTAAACGGGTTTTTTTTGTCTTCGGCGGCAATGCAATCTTGCAATATTTTTTTTATTTCGCGGCTGCTTACTTCTTCGCCGCTGTCGGTACTCATGCTTTCGCTAAAAAAAGTTTTTAGTAAAAAAGTACCATAGGGTGTTTGTACATATTTACTATTAGCCACCCGCGATACGGTTGATAAATCTAAATTTACTTTTAAAGCGATGTCTTTTAAAATCATGGGCTTTAATTTACTTTCATCGCCCGAAATAAAATAGTCTTTTTGATGATCTAAAATGGCATGCATGCAAAGTGCCAGTGTAGCGTGGCGTTGTTGCAGGGCTTCAATAAACCATTCGGCGCTCTCTATTTTACCTTTAATAAAATTGCTGGCTTCCTTAGCGTTTTTGTCTTTGTTTTTAGAGTATTCGCGCAGCATTTCATAATAGTCTCTACTTATTTTTAAGTCGGGCAAACTGCGGCCGTTTATGCTTAATTCGGGCAAACCGTCGTTAACGCTAATAATAAAATCGGGTATTACACTGGTTAAATTGGTTTCTTTGGCATCGCTGTTTCCGGGCCTAGGGTTAAGATGTTTTATCACATCAACAATGTCTTTTAATTCTTCGTCGGTAATGTGCAAACGCTTTAAAATTTTGTCGTAATGTTTTTTAGAAAATTCGTCCATTTGATGCTTTATAACATGTATGGCCTGAATTATTTCTTTGGTTTTTTCGGGTTTGCGTTCAAGTTGCAAGAGCAGGCATTCCTGTAAATTTCTGGCACCAACGCCGGCGGGGTCAAAACTTTGTATTAGTTTTAAAACGGTTTCAATTTCGTTAACTGTTGTGGTTAAATTATAGTTAAACGCCAAATCATCAACAATTAAATCAATTTCTCGCCTTAAGTAACCGTCTTCGTCTAAACAACCAATTAAATAGCTGCCAATAGCGTATTCTTGTTCTGTAATGTCTTTTAGGCCTAATTGTTGTTCGAGCTGCTCTTGAAAACCAACACCTTCAACAACAATAAATTCGCGCGTATCGTCGTCTGCGCCTTTATTAGAAATTTCGTACTTATATGAATCTAAAGCTTCGTCGTCCATATAGTCTTCCATTACTACATCGTTTTCAATACTTTTAGTTTCATCTTCTTTTATTTCGCCCTGTTCATCAAATTCAATTTCTTCGGAGTTGTCAGTTTCTTCGTTACTAAATAATTCATCGTCGGTTAAAACCTCATTATCTTCTTCTAACGCCGGGTTAGTTTCAAGCTCTTCTTTAATTCTTTCTTCGAGAGCAATTACAGGTAGTTGCAACAATTTCATTAACAGAATTTGTTGCGGCAATAATTTTTGAGATAGTTTAAGTTGTTGTGTATGCCTAAGTGCCATAAATTAAATAACAACACATAAAAAATAAGTTTTCTTACCTTTTTGAATTAGGATGTACTTATTATTAATTAAAAACGATGAATTAATTATCAGGTCGGCTGATTCAATTTTTGTTTTGTTAATGCTAATGCCACCACCCTGAATTAATTTTCTTGCTTCGCTTTTGCTTGGAAGCACTTGAGTTTTTTCGGCTAAAAAATCAATAACATTCAGTGAGGCTGCGAGGTCGTTTTTCTTAACGTTAACTTGAGGTACACCATCAAAAACGTCTAAAAATGTTTCTTCACTTAAATTAGAAAGATCAGCTATGTTGCCTGTAAATAAGATAGTGCTTGTTTCTATTGCCGCATTATAATCAGCTTCGCTGTGTACCATGCAGGTAATTTCTTTTGTTATTGTTTTTTGCAAAATACGTTTACCGGGATCTTTATCGTGTTCACTTATTAAATCATTAATAGTGCTTTGAGGTAAAAAAGTAAACACTTTAATAAAGTTTTTGGCATCCTCATCACTTGTATTTATCCAGTATTGAAAAAATTTATAGGGAGATGTTTTTGTTTTATCTAACCAAATGTTTCCGGATTCGGTTTTTCCAAACTTTGTGCCGTCCGCTTTTTTAATTAATTGGGTTGTTAAGCCAAAAGCGTCTCCGTTAATTTTTCTGCGTATTAATTCTGTTCCGCTGGTAATGTTTCCCCATTGGTCAGACCCCCCCATTTGAAGTTTACAATTTTTATGTTTGTATAAATAGTAAAAATCATACGCCTGTAATAATTGGTAGCTGAATTCGGTAAAGCTCATACCGTTTTCGAGACGGTTTTTAACAGAGTCTTTAGCCATCATGTAACTAACGGTTAGGTGTTTGCCAACATCACGAATAAAGTGTATAAATGAATATTCTTTCATCCATTCGTAGTTGTTAACTAATTCTGCACCATTAGCACTGCTGTTAAAGTCTAAAAATTTTTGGAGTTGTGTTTTTACGCCGTTAATATTTTTATTAAGTGTCTCTTCGTCAAGCAAATTTCGCTCGGCCGATTTTCCGCTTGGGTCTCCAACCATGCCTGTAGCGCCTCCAATTAAGGCAATTGGCTTGTGGCCGGCTTTTTGTAAACGAATAAGCGTAAAAATTTGGGCTAAACTACCAATGTGTAATGAATCGGCTGTTGGGTCAAAGCCAATGTATGCAGTTACAATTTCTTTTTTAAACAGTTCTTCTGTTCCGGGCATCATGTCATGAAGCAATCCTCTCCATCTCAGTTCTTCAATAAAATCTGTATTCATTTTTAAGTGGCCTTTTAATATATAAAGTACAAATGTAAATTTACAAATATTATACCAAGGAATAAGTGTTGAACAGAAAAGCGGCCAAGCAGAATTATTTTTATATTAGTGGTACTTATGTATATATATAATGTTACTGTAAATGTTTCTGACGATATTCACACCGAATGGTTAAAGTGGATGAGAGAAACACATATACCAGATGTGATGAAAACAGGTTGTTTTATTGATAGTCAGTTGGTAAAAGTGTTGTATGTTGAAGACGAGGGGCACACCTATTCTGTACAGTATAAATTTTTAGAAATGTCAGATATTGAAAAATATCAGAAAGAATTTGCAGCTGGTTTACAAGCCGAAACTAAACTAAAATTTGAAAATAAATACACGGCCTTTAGAACTCTTTTGCAGATTATTGATTAGCGTTAGCCCGAGCGGCAGCTTTTTTTACGATTTAAAGGAGCTTTAAAACAAAAAAGCCGGTAACCACCCGACTTTTTTGAACCAAAGTAACAAATTGTTTAACCCTTAATTATGACAATTGTGCTACTTACTATTGTAAAGAAGATATATTAATTTAATTTAAAAGGAGGTATTTTACCCTCGGCCATTAGTTGTAAACTTTTCTTTTTGTGTTCTTCAAAATTCCCAAAAGCTAATGCATCAAGCATATCTTTTCTGCTCATATCTGGGTTGCCAAATTGTTTTCTGATTTCTTCAGAGCAACGGTCAACATATTTTTCAAATTTGTTTGGCGCCCAAACATACTCTTTTTGAGCCGAGTCTTTATTAATGGCAAATTCTTTGGGTAAGCCACCTTCTATTTTTGCTTTAATGTCTAGGCCTTCATATGTTTTAGGCAATTGACGGTTGTCAAAAATAAATGGTTTGCTAATCATGATAACATGTTTTTTTCTTTTAGGGTCTATCATTGATAAACCTTCAATTCGCAATCCTTTTTTCTTTAAGGTGCCGTATTTTGATTCAAAGTGTTTTAAGATCTCGAACATGCTTAAATTATTTTGTACAAATCTAACAATATAATTGTTAATAACTTTATTTATTATGATAAAAAAAAATGCTAAATCGCAATTTGAGGTTTTTTTGTTAATTAAACGTTTAAAAACCGGTTAACTAATTTTTTATATCTGTTCCAATAAGTTAACTTTCAATCGCTTACGTTTTTATTTTTTTAAAAACAATTGTTTCTAATTTTTACAAAAATCAGTCTCTTTTATAAACCAATACATTAAACACGTATGGGTTTATGCGTTTAATTTGCTCTGTTCTCTTAAGATTTTTTAATGATTGTTTTTTATTAAAGGCAAATAAATCGTTTTTTAAACTATCGGAAGCTAAATTCGAAATTGAGTTTACAATTTCGTTTGCTTTTATTGCAAAACCTGTGGCTTCTGCGCCTGATATTTTTCCTCGTATAACGCCTATAACATTTCCTTGATCATTTAATAAAGGTCCACCACTATTTCCGGGATTTACAGGTATAGAAATTTGGTACATTGAAGTATCGTTAGAGTATCCGCTTAATGAGCTTAACGAGCCTTCACCGTATACCATTTCTTTTCTCGGATATCCGAGAGTGTATACTTTTTCTCCAATATCTGTGGGTGTTTCAATTATAGCAAAGGGCACTTTCCATGCTTGGGTAATTTCAGAATTAATAATTTTTAAAATTGCTAAATCTAGCTTTGGGTCAATTAATACAACTTTTGCTAAAGTTCTGTCTAAATAATTATTTTGAATAAAAATACTGTCGGCGCCTTTAACCATGTGCGAACTTGTAATAATGTAACCTAAATTATTTAATGCAAATGCGCTTCCTTCAAGGTTTGCAGGGGCATATACAGCTTTGTGTTTACCTTTTGCTAAGTTTTCAGTTATTACTTCGTTTGACACTTTTAAATTAATTATTTCACGCATTAAATCTGTTATTTGGTTGCTTTGCTTTTTTAACAGATAACCGCCTGTACTTAAAACGGCAATAGTACTTAACACCGCAATAACAGCCACGCTGGCAGCAAAAGCAAAACTTTTAAAATAACGTTTGGTGGTAGTTTCTTCTTTTATAGAAATTATTTTAGAATCTTTACCAAAAGCATTGTTGTGTATAGCTTTTAGTTTGTGTTTAAAAGCCGCTTTTTTTTCAGTTTTATTTAAAGTTGTAATTAAAACTTTATGCTTGTTAAATGCCTCTGCAAGTATCGCGTCTTCTTGTAATTTGTTTTCAAACTGGGCGACTTCATCAACACTTAATTGCCCGTTCAAATAATCATCAAATAAATCTGTTACTCTCATATCTCTCACTATTATTATCAATTGGTACTATTTCAAAAAAATATTTTTTTAATCGTTGTAAACATTTGTACTTTTGGTTTTTTGCATTATCTGCATTTGTGTAACCAAATTTTTCTGCTATTTCGTCCATGCTTAATCTTTGAACGTAAAAATCTTTTATTAAGGTGGTGCAAGGCTCGCCAAGTTCGGTAAGGGCCCTATTCATTTTTTCAAATTCAATCTCCTTATTCAAATAGTCATCAATCTCATCCCTTACATCAACCAATTCATCTTCCTCTTCTTCTTTTAATAAAAATGTTTTATTATTTTTTTTAAGGTGCTTTAACCACAACCTTTTAGCTACTGAGTAAATGTAAGTTTGAAGTTGACAGTTTAATTCGAATTCAGATTTTTGAACATTTTCATATAAAACAATTATTGTTTCTTGATAAATGTCTTGTGCTGCCTCTTGGGAACCACTGTTGTTTACAATAAATTTAAGAACGACGTTGAAATATTTTTTATACAAAACACTTATTAATTCATTGTTGCCGCTTCGCAAACCGTTTATTAGTTCGATGTCTGAGAACGCAACTTTGCTTTTTGACATAAGAGCTTTGTTAGAATTAATACTGTTAAACGATAAAAGTAACCCTTTTTAAAATTATTTTATGAAAAATTAGATAAGTTGTTTGGAATATAATTTAGGTAAAACAAAATTATTTAACTGATAAACAAGCACTTGTGATTTTTTTTAAAAAAAAATTATTTTTTCGGGTTACTAATTTTAAAAAAAGGAATCAATGTAAAATTAACCAATAAAAAAATTAAAATGAAAAAAGTATTCTCAATTATCGCAGTAGCTGCATTAGCTACATCATTTGTTGCATGTGGTCCTTCTGCTGACGAAAAAGCTAAAATGGAAGCAGAAGCTCAACGTAAAGCTGATTCAGCTAGAGTTGCTGATTCTTTAGCTGCTGCTGCAACTATGGAAACTGCTGCTGCAACTACTGAAACTGCTGCTGCAACTACTGAAACTGCTGCTGCAACTACTGAAACTGCTGCTGCAGAAAATCACGGTCACTAATTGTTTGTGTTTAGTTAGTTAGCTGATTGGCCCTTGAGCATTGCTCAAGGGCCTTTCTGTTTTTAAATAATAGTTGCAATTAACAATAAGGAATTTTTATTCCTATCTTTACAATCAAAATTTAGAATTATGAAAAAAATTATCTTGTTGTTTACATTTGGTTTATTATTAATTCTGGTTTCTTGCGGAAAGGCTGCCGAAAGTAAAGATACCATGCATTCACGTGCTAAAGAAGTTCAAGACTCAATTGCAAATTCTATTAAAAGTGCTATTGCAGAAGTGGAAACTTTAACCGGTGTATCGGCAGTGGTAGATACCACAAAAAAAACACAGTAAGGTTAGTTTATTAAAATCAATTTAATTTTACTATTTAAGAAATAATAGCATTTTATGGAAATTACAGTTGATCAAGTATTAAGCGCACTAAGATATGTTGACGATCCTGATTTAAAAAAGGATTTGGTAACGCTTAATATGGTGAAAGATGTAAAAATTGATGGTAAAAACATTGAATTTACTGTTGTTTTAACTACGCCAGCATGTCCTATGAAAGACATGATACATAATGCATGTATGAATGCCGTTTTACATTATGTTGACAAAGAAGCTAAAGTTAAAATAAACATGACCGCCACTGTTACATCTAAAAAAGAAAAAGATGAAACAACCCTGCGCGATGTAAAAAACATAATAGCTGTTGCAAGTGGCAAAGGCGGTGTGGGAAAAAGCACTGTTGCTGCCAATCTTGCTTTGGGTTTAGCTCGTTTGGGGGCTAAAGTTGGTTTGGTAGATGCGGATATTTACGGGCCGTCGCAACATATTATGTTTGGTGTAGATAGAGACGCCCCTGGCCCCGCTGTTTTTAATGGACAAAAAAAAATGGCACCTGTTATTAGTTACGACGTGAAAATAAATTCAGTTGGTTTTTTGGCAGGGCCCGGACAGGTTGTTGCTTTGAGAGGGCCAATGGCAAGTAAAGCTTTATCACAGTTGTTTTATGATACGGTTTGGGGAGATTTGGATTATTTAATCGTCGATCTTCCACCGGGCACCGGTGATATCCAAATAAGTTTGTGTAGTCAAGTGCCTTTAACAGGAGCTGTTATAGTTTGCACTCCTCAAGAGGTTGCTATATCTGACGCACTTAAAGGAATTGCATTGTTTGAGTTGCCGGCATTAAATGTACCAATATTAGGAATGGTCGAAAACATGTCATGGTTTACACCTTCAGAATTGCCGGATAATAAGTATTATATTTTTGGAAAAGATGGGGTAAAAAATCTTGCAAAAGAATTAAAATTGCCTTTGTTGGCTCAATTACCTTTAGTACAAAGTGTTCGCGAAGCTTCTGATGCAGGCCGTCCGGCTGTTATGCAAGAAAATACACCTCAAGCTCTGGCGTTTATGGATTTGGCAAAAAATGTAGCCCAGCAAGTTGCTATAATTAACGCCGGAAAGACGGAAGTTGCCAATTAAATTAGTTTAAACAGACGCTGTATAATTATGAGAGAGAAATAATTATTTGTTCTTTTTGTTCTCGTTGTATTTTTTTATAATCAATTGAACGTCTAAATAGGTGAGTGATTTTTCTTCCACAAGTTTTTTCACTTCCGTATCATCACTCACGTAATCCAACATGAAGTTTTTAAAACCTAAGTAAGGGATCCTGCCAGTTTTATTCTTAACTCCTTTTTTCATAATAAAAAAACGAGTAGTTGTTGTTGAACCCGAGTGGCCTGTATACATGGAGTTAGAAAATGCGCCATATGAAGAGCCGTAAGAGGTCCCTGAAGAGTGTGTTTGTGTATAAGACAACAAAACAAGGTCTCCTTCCTCAATGACTTTCATAAACCTTAAACGCCCTCCAAAAATTGAGGATGGAATAGATAAAAATTTTAATAGCCCTAATTTTGAATAGCCATATAAATTTCTTGCTTTCAATTTTTTAGTTATTCCGTCTGTACCAATAAATTTTATTTTTTTTCCGGAAGTTGCAAAAAACAATCTGTCTTTTATTTTACCGGAAACACTATCATTTGAGGCTGTATATATATATCCGGGAGCATAGTTCCTTTGAGAAAAGCTAAGTTTAACTAGAAACAATAAAGAAATGACAAACATTTTTTTCATAAACAGAGCTAAAGGTAATTATGAATGTTAGATTACTTCTTTAAATTAACCAACATGTTTTCGGTTAATTTTGATAAATCGTAATGTTCTTTCCATCCCCAATCATTTCTCGCCTCAGCATCATTTATGCTTTTTGGCCAGCTATCTGCAATGGCTTGCCTAAAATCAGGTTTGTAACTTATTGTAAAATCTGGAATGTGTTTTTTTATTTCTTGTGCAATATCTTTTGGACAAAAACTAATTCCGGATAAATTATAAGCTCCACGAATTTTAATTTTGTCAGCGGCCGAATGCATTATTTCTATGGTGGCTCTAATTGCGTCTTCCATATGCATCATCGGCAAAGCAGTATGTTCACTTAAAAAGCATTCATAAGTGCCTGTTTTTAGTGCTTCATGAAAAATATGTACGGCATAATCAGTTGTTCCCCCACCTGGAGCACTTTTCCAGCCAATTAACCCCGGATATCGTAAACTTCGCGTATCAACGCCATGCTTTCTGAAATACCATTCACACCAACGTTCGCCTGCTTGCTTACTAATGCCATATATTGTTGATGGTTCCATTACAGTGTATTGAGGCGTGTTTTCGCGCGGTGTAGTTGGACCAAAAACGGCAATTGAACTTGGCCAATAAATTTGTTTAATATGTTTTTCTTTACCTAAATCCAATACATGAAATAAACTTTCCATATTAAGTTTCCAGGCAAACATGGGGTTTTGTTCTCCTGTTGCAGAAAGCAGGGCTGCTAAATGATAAACATGGGTGATACGGTGTTTTTTTACAATTTCAAATAAAGCTTTCGCGTCTAAAGCGTCAAGTGTTTCGAATTGATTTTCTGTTTCAATACTTGGTTTTTTTAAATCGGATGGGATTACATTTTGATGACCATATATTTTAGATAATTCCGCAGTTAATTCAACACCAATTTGACCACCGGCGCCTATAATTAATATTTTTTCGCTTTTGTTAAACATGATTTAGATCAGTTATTCAGTAAGTAAACAAATTTCTATCTTTACAAACGTAATTATAATTTTTGAAATTTTTTTAAGACAAATTTTATTCAAATAACAAAAACTAAGTACTAAAAAAGGATAATATAAATTGCAATTATTTTTATCGTTATGTCATTACTTGTAAATCGTGAAAACAAAGACGTTTTAAAACAACGTTTAAAAGAAGAAAAAATAGCTCGAAAAACAATATCTTTTTACAGATATGTTAACATTATAAATCCTAAAGATTTAAGAGATGAACTATTCAAAATCTGGAGCGATTGGAATTGCTTTGGAAGGATTTATATAGCTCATGAAGGAATTAATGCTCAAATGAGCGTTCCTGAAAATGTTTGGGATAAGTTTGTGTTACATTTAAATTCACACCAACAATTTGCTGGTGTGCCTTTTAAACATGCAGTAGACGGTAATGGAAAATCATTTTATAAGTTAATAATAAAAGTAAGAGAAAAGATAGTTGCCGATGGGATTAATGACCCTGATTTCGATCCATCAAACACTGGAAAATATTTAAATGCTGAAGAATTTAATAAAGCATTAGAGAATACGGAAACGATTGTTATAGATATGCGCAATCATTATGAGAGCGAAGTGGGAAGATTTGATAATGCTTTTTGTCCGGATGCAGATACATTTAGGGAAGAATTACCTTTAGTAGTAAACCATTTAAAAGGTAAGGAAGATAAAAAAATAGTAATGTATTGTACAGGGGGTATTCGCTGCGAGAAGGCTAGCGCTTATTTTAAGTACAAAGGGTTTAAAGACGTTAATCACTTGCATGGCGGAATAATACAGTATGCAAAGGAAGTAAAAGAGCAAGGTATAGAAAGCAAATTTAAAGGAACAAATTTTGTTTTTGATGAACGAGTAGGAGAAAGAATTACAGATGACATTTTAAGCGAATGTCATCAGTGTGGCAAACCTTGCGATACGCATGTAAATTGCAAAAACGATGATTGTCATTTATTATTTATTCAATGCGCAGAGTGTGCCGAAAAAATGAATGGCTGTTGCACTCCTGAATGTGTAAAAATAACCGCTTTACCTATTGAAGAACAGCGAAAACTCCGAAAAGGCAGAATTAAGAATGGACCCGAATGCCTTGCTGTTTATAAAAGCAGACTGAGGCCGAACCTTAAAGAAATAATAAAAAATAATTTATCTTTAAAGAATATTTAATTCTGATAAATGAAAAGAATAATTTTTTGGACGTCTCTTGTTTTTGTCGTAATATTCAATTTATCCTGTAAAAAAGATAAAACAGTAGAGTTCGATATTGATTATACTACCAACGTTACCATTCCTTCAACCGGAGTTACAGTTAATGTGCCTGCAGATTTTCAAAGCCCTGAAATTTCAACAAATTCAAAAAATAAATTTACAGAACAAGAAACGGTTCAAAATTTGGTAGATGAAATTAAACTATCAAGATTTAATATTTCTGTTTCAAGTGGCGATTTAAATTTTGTAAAATCGTTAAATGTATATTTAAAAACAAGTGGAATGGGCGACATTTTAATTGCCACAAAAACAACCATTCCGCAAGGTGTTTCATCTTTTGCTATGGATTTGCAAGATGTAAATATTAAGGAGTATATTTTTAATGATAAAATTCAATTTAGAGTTACTGTAACAATTCAAACAGGCTTAACAACAAGCCAAGATTTAAAAATAGATCAAAGTGTTCACGTAAAAGCAAAGCTTTCAAAAAAACAATTTTAATAATGCCAATTTATCATCATTTAGGAAATTTTCCTGCAAAACGACACACTGTTTTTAAAAGTAAAACCGGAAACCATTATTACGAACAATTGTTCGGGACGGAAGGGTTTAGTGGTATGGATTCACTTTTATATCATGTTCACAGACCTACGCAGGTAAAAGAAATAATAAGGAGTTACGATGTGACACCTAAAATAGCTATTGAAAAAAACATAAAGGCCTTATTATTAAAAGGATTTGATATAAAACCAACAAGTGATTTTTTAGAATCAAGAAAAACATTATTAATAAACAGTGATTGTGAAATTGGTTTAGCGGCGCCAACTAAAAGTCAGACTGAATACTTTTATAAAAATGCCGATGCAGACGAAATGCTTTTTATTCATAAAGGTAAAGGTGTATTAAAAACCTTTATGGGTAATATTTCTTTTGAATACGGTGATTATTTAATTATTCCGCGGGGAATGATTTACCAATTACATTTTGAAACAACAGATAACCGTATACTGTATTGCGAAAGTTTTTCACCTTATTATACGCCGAAGCGATATAAAAATTCGCAAGGTCAATTATTAGAACACTCACCATTTTGTGAGCGTGATTATAAATTACCATCAACATTAGAAACCCATGATGAAAAAGGCGATTTTTTGGTGAAAATAAAAAAACAAGGTATGATGCATGAGTTGATTTACGCAACTCATCCATTTGATGTCGTGGGTTGGGATGGCTATAATTTTCCTTGGGGGATTTCAATTCATAATTTTGAACCAATTACAGGAAGAGTTCATCAGCCACCACCGGTGCATCAAATGTTTGAAACTTCAGCTTTTGTGGTTTGTAGTTTTTGCCCAAGGCTGTATGATTATCATCCACAATCCATTCCGGCGCCATATAACCATAGTAATATTGATAGCGACGAAGTTTTATATTATGTAGATGGCGATTTTATGAGCCGAAACAATATCGAACAAGGACATATTACACTACATCCAAAAGGAATTCCACACGGTCCGGCTCCGGGAGCAATGGAAAGAAGTATTGGGCAAAAAGAAACTCAAGAACTTGCAGTAATGATAGACACTTTTAAACCATTGATGATAACAGAAGCTGCTATGGGGATTGATGATGGCAAGTATTATAAGAGTTGGGTTGAGTAATTAATTGTAGCCAACAGCGTCTCTTACTTGCATAAGTTTTTCGTTAGCTAATTTTGTTGCTTTGGCTTCGCCAATAGTTAATTCTTTTTCTAACAGGCTTGTATTTGACATTAAATGATCGTAGGTTTTACGCTGTTCGCTAAATTTATCAAGAATTAATTCAAATAAAGCAGTTTTTGCGTGACCATAGCCAAAACCACCTTTTAGATAGTTTTCTCGCATGCTGTTAGTTTGAGATTCTGTACCAAGTAAAGCGTACAATTTAAAAATAGTATCTGTATCGGGATTTTTAGGCTCTTCTAATCCTTTACTATCAGTAACAATTGTATTGATTACTTTTTTTAGTTCTTTCTCCGGTAAAAATAAATTAATGAAATTATTATAAGATTTACTCATTTTTTGTCCGTCGGTACCCGGCACTAGCATTACCCGGTTATCGGTTAAAGCTTCCGGAATCACAAAAATATCTTTGCCAACTTTATGGTTAAAGGAACGAGCAATATCTGCGGTAATTTCTAAATGTTGTATTTGATCTTTTCCAACCGGCACTTTATGCGCATCATAAAGTAAAATATCGGCAGCCATTAAAACCGGATAAATAAACAAACCGGCATTTATATCACTTAGTCTGTTACTTTTATCCTTAAAAGAATGGGCATTGGCTAACATAGGATATGGTGTAAAACAATTTAAATACCATGTTAATTCTGTAACCTGTGGCACACGACTTTGACGATAAAAAACAGTTTTATTAGTATTAACCCCAAAAGCCAGCCAGGTTGCTGCAACAGAAAGTGTGCTCTGTTTAATAAAGGCAGCATCTTTTACACTAGTTAATGTGTGCATGTCGGCAATAAACAGTAAACTTTCACTATTAGGATTTTTGCTTAATTCTATGGCTGGGATAATTGCCCCTAAAATATTACCAAGGTGCGGAACGTTAGTGCTTTGTATGCCTGTTAAAATACGTTTCATAGGAGTGTAAATTTAGTGTTTTTTGATGGTAAGAAATTATAAAATTAAACCAATAATTTGTTAGCACATCTTTCGCCATCCATAGCTGCGCTAACAATACCGCCGGCGTAGCCCGCTCCTTCGCCGCAAGGAAAAAGATTTAGTAACTGTGGGTGATGTAATGAGTCATTGTCCCTGGGAATTCTTACAGGTGTTGAGGTTCTTGATTCTACCCCAACAATTAAAGCTTCATTGGTTAAGTAACCTCTCATTTTACCACCAAAGGCTTTAAAACCTTCTTTTAATGCTGGCCCAATTAACGGCCCTAATACTTGTTGCATATCAGTACTTTTTATTCCTGGCTGATAACTGCACTTAGGAAGAGATGCACTGAATTTCCCTATTGTAAAATCTAATAACCTTTGTGCCGGAGCTGTTTGTGTTTGCCCACCAAATAACCATGCGTTTTTTTCCAATTTTTTTTGAAACTCCAAACCTGCCAAAGCCCCATGCTTTTTAAAAGCAACAAAATCTGCCAACTCAAGCCCTACAACAATACCACTGTTGGCGTAAGGATTGTTTCGCTTGCTCGGACTCCAGCCATTAGTCACCACCTCTTCTTGGTTTGTAGCGCATGGAGCTATAATACCTCCCGGGCACATGCAAAATGAATATACACCACGGGAATTAACTTGTTGAACAAGGCTATAACTTGCTGCAGGTAAAAAATTTCTTTTAGAAATAACCTCTTCTGTATTGCCGCAATGGTATTGTATTTTATCAATTAATTCTTGGGGATGTTCAACCCTTACACCTAAAGCGAAAGGCTTTGCTTCGAGCAAAATATTTTTTGAAAATAAAATTTCGTAAATGTCTCTTGCCGAGTGGCCTGTTGCCAAAATTACATTATTAACAGGAATTTCTTGTTCTCCTTTTTCGGATAAAATAATTATAGAAGAAATACAATTTTTCTGAATTTTAAAATCAATTAGTTTTGAATTAAAGTAAATTTCGCCACCATGCTTTAAGATAGTTTCTCTTATGTTTTCTATAAGTTGTGGTAATTTATTTGTACCAATATGAGGATGCGCGTCAACTAAAATTTCTTCGCTGGCGCCGTGAAAAACAAGTGTTTTTAATATTTTTTCAATATCACCCCTTTTATTTGATCGGGTATATAGCTTACCGTCACTGTATGTGCCGGCACCTCCTTCTCCAAAACAATAATTACTTTCAGGGTTTACAATATGGTTTTTGTTTATGGCGGCTAAATCTCTTCTTCTGTCTTTTACATTTTTTCCACGCTCAATAATTATTGGTTTAATTCCTAGTTCTAAACAACGCAATGCTGCAAACAATCCTGCAGGTCCACTACCAATTATATGACAGGATTTTTTTGATGCGCTCACATTTAAATAATGAACTTCAATTTTTTCATCAACTAATTCTTCATCTATAAAAACCAAGGCAGTTAAATTAATCTCAATTTTTTTTGAGCGCGCATCAATGCTGCGTTTTATAATTTTAATTGAAAACTTTGAGCTTATGTTTAAATTAAGTTCACGAGCAACTTCTGCTTTTAATAATTGTTCGTTAAGCGCTTTTTGAGGACTAACCTTTAGTTGTATTTTTGTTTGCATATGTTCAGGAAGGATTTTATCCTTCAATAATTAACTAATCTAACCTTCAAATGTAACAGTAAAAACTACCATGCGCGAACGCACTTTATCAATACTGTTGGTAAAAACACTGTTTTCAGGTTTTAATAAATTTCTGGTGCCTATTATTAATTTCATTTCAAAACCTAACTTAAAATACTCAAGGTAAAAGTCCGTGCCGGCACCCGCACTGTAAAAAAAATCGTCTCGTAAAAGTTTTACATTATCATCTAACTGGTTTGGACCGCCTGTTGCAACACCAGCAGATTTTTTTCTGGAAGCCAAGTCTAGGGAATAGCCACCTCCACCAATAACATAAGCACTAAAATTACCCAGGCGTTTGGATTGTATTTTTGATTCTAAAGGGAAAAACAAAAATGCAGACTCAACTATTTTTTGAAACACTTTGGAACTATCCATGGATGTGTTTGCTAGACGATACTCTATTTTTCTTGACGCAAAACTAATGCTGGGGGTAAACCGGACCCTTAAATAGTCGAATATTCGGGCGTCACTTACTATTCCTATTGCAAAACCTGGCGCCGGTTGCGAATAAATTGTTTTTACTCTATACCTTGTTTTACCAATTATAGTGTCAGGAAACAATGAGTTAGGTTTTGGATTAATTCTAAAATCTGTGGAATTACCGGCAATTGTAAAACCAAAATGTACGTTTTGTTTGTAAAATTTGGGTAGGTGAACACCGTAGCCATCATTTTCTTGTGAGAATAAATGGAAGGCAATAAAAAAAAAGACGATTATAATTAATGGCTTTTTCAGATTTATTTAACGGTTTATTTAATTACTATATTGTGTAAAGTTATTGATTTTGTTGAGTTTAATGATGTAATAAACGAATAAAAAACCCTAAATTTACGGCGTTATGGAAATTCAGGTTTTAAAATCCAAATTACATTGTGTTACTGTTACTCAGGCCGAATTGGATTATATTGGCAGCATTACTATAGATGAAGATTTAATGGATGCCGCAAATTTTATTGAAAACGAACAGGTTCATATTTTAAACAAGAATAATGGCGAGAGGTTTATTACCTATGTTATTAAAGGCGAGCGAGGAAGTGGTGTAATATGTTTAAATGGGCCAGCTGCATTAAGAGTAAAATTAGGCGATGTTGTAATTGTATTGTCATATGCATTAATGGATTTTGAAAAGGCAAAAAACTTTCGTCCATGGGTTGTCTTTCCTGACACACTAACTAATAAACTAAAATAAAGTGGCCAAGTTAAAGAGCACCAAATCAATAATACAGTTTATTATACTTTTGAGTATTGGTGTTTTGTTAATTTGGTTGTCTTTAAAACAGGTAGAATCTGAAAAAGAAAATATTATCGGTGCATTTAAAAACGCTAATTATTTTTGGGTTGTTATTTCATTGCTTATTTCGTGGTTTAGCCATTTTTTAAGAGCTTATAGGTGGAATTATTTATTAAAACCAACAGGGCATGGTATAAAAATAATTAACTCAAATTGCCATGTTATGGTTGGTTATCTTGCCAATTATGGTATTCCAAGAATGGGTGAAATTTCCCGTTGCACATTAGCGGCTAAATACGACAACATTCCTTTTGAAGTAGCCTTGGGAACAGTAATTACCGAACGAATAATTGATTTCATTTTGTTTATTGTAATTGCGATACTTACTTTTTTATTGCAGTTTAATGAGCTCATAGGTTTGGCAAATCATTACATTCTTTCACCACTGGCAAGCAAGCTTAACAGCAGCTACGAAAACCCGGTTAAACTGTTATTTTTTTTAGCACTTATTTTAATTTTTGTAATATTTCTTTTTGTGTTCAGAAAAAAAATAAAAAACGGATTAAAAGGTAAATTGGGCGGGGTTTTTAAAGGTATGACAGAAGGGTTAAGTTCTGTTTCAAAAATGAATAAACCCTTTGAATTTATTTTCTTAAGTATTTTAATTTGGGTTTGCTATTTTTATTCGTTGTACACCTGTTTTTTTGCTTTAAGCGGTACGGCTCATTTAGGACACAAAGAATGTTTAACATTGTTAATTTTTGGAACACTGGGAGTAATATTTTCGCCTGGCGGTTTAGGCGCTTACCCCGCTATTGTTGGTGGAATTTTGTTGCTAACTTACAATGTTGATAAGGTTTCTTCTTTTGCTTTGCCATGGTTGTCGTGGGCAAGTCAGTTTGTTTTAATTCTTGTTTTAGGATTAGTTAGTTTAGTTGTTTTACCAATTTATAACCGAAATAATAATGTCGTTTCATCAACAACTGAAGAGTAAAATCGTAGTACAAAACCTAGCAATAGAAAAAATTAATTCATTAAAAACTGCCAGTAAAAAAATTGTTTTTACAAATGGTTGTTTTGACATAATTCATCCCGGTCATGTTGATTATTTAACGCAGGCGCGCGACTTAGGAGATTTTTTGGTTTTGGGTTTAAACACAGATAGTTCAGTTAGGGCATTAAATAAGGCACCTAATCGGCCGATAAACAACCAATTTTCAAGAGCAATAGTTTTAGCGGCCCTAGCTTGTGTTGATTGTATTGTTTTGTTTGATGAAGAAACACCATACAATCTCATTAATTGTTTGCAACCCGATATACTTGTAAAAGGCAATGATTATGCGGTAGATAAAATAGTTGGTTATGATATTGTTACTTCAAGAGGAGGCAAAGTAATTACAATTCCCTTTTTAGAAGGTTATTCAACTACAAAGTTGATAGATAAAATATTGTCTTAGCCTGTAAACAAGTGCCAGCAATAAACACAAAACAGTTCTGACTTTTCATAATAAACTTTAATTGAGTAATTGTCACCAAAAACAAAGTTTACTTTTTTGTATATTTACCCCTTATTTAATTTGATAAGCGTAGCAGATAGAACATGAAAAACATTCGTAACTTTTGTATTATTGCCCATATTGATCATGGTAAAAGTACCCTGGCAGACCGTTTATTGGAATTTACCGGAACAGTAAATAAGAGAGACATGCAGGCGCAGGTTCTAGATGATATGGATCTTGAAAAGGAACGCGGAATTACTATTAAAAGTCATGCCATACAAATGGATTACCCTTATAAAGGAGAAAAATTTGTGTTGAATTTAATTGATACACCTGGCCACGTTGATTTTAGTTATGAAGTTTCTCGTTCAATTGCAGCCTGCGAAGGGGCTTTACTTATTGTAGATGCAGCGCAAGGTATACAAGCCCAAACTATTTCAAATTTATATTTAGCATTAGAGCATAATTTAACCATAATCCCAATTTTAAATAAAATGGATTTGCCAAGCGCAGAGCCTGAAGTGGTTAAAGACCAAATTGTAGATTTAATTGGTTGCGATAGGGATGAAATTATTCCGGCAAGTGGTAAAACAGGAATGGGAATTGAAGAAATTTTATCTGCAATTATTGAAAGAATTAAACCACCAGTCGGAGACCCTTCTGCTCCTTTACAAGCATTGATTTTTGACAGCGTATTTAACTCGTTTAGAGGAATAATAGCGTATTACAAAATTGTAAATGGTACCATAAAAAAAGGTGAAAAAGTTAAATTCGTAAACACAGGCGCATTTTATAATGCTGATGAGGTTGGTGTTTTGAGACTAAAACCAGAACCTAGACAAGAAGTTAGCACCGGAGATGTTGGTTATATAATTTCTGGAATAAAGAGCGCTAAAGAAGTAAAAGTTGGGGATACAATTACTCATTTTGATCGTCCTTGCGAACAGGGTATTATTGGGTTTGAAGAGGTAAAGCCAATGGTTTTTGCCGGAATTTATCCTGTAGATACTGAAGATTTTGAAGAACTGCGTTACAGCATGGAAAAACTTCAACTAAATGATGCTTCATTAACCTGGGAACCGGAGTCATCATTAGCTTTAGGTTTTGGTTTTAGATGTGGGTTTTTAGGTATGCTGCACATGGAAATTGTGCAAGAGCGTTTAGAGAGAGAATTTAACATGACGGTAATTACAACCGTACCAAACGTTTCTTACACAGCCTATAAAACCAACGGAGAAGTGGTGACGGTCAATAACCCAAGCGATTTACCAGATCCGGCTAGAATTGATTATATAGAAGAGCCGTATATAAAAGCAAATATTATAACTAAATCCGATTTTATTGGACCGGTAATGAGCTTATGTATTGAAAAAAGAGGAACAATTGTTACGCAAAATTATTTAACCGCCGACCGTGTCGAACTAGTTTTTGAAATGCCTTTGGGAGAGGTAGTATTTGATTTTTTTGACAGACTAAAATCAATTTCCAAAGGTTATGCTTCATTTGACTATCATGCTATTGGTATGCGAGAGTCTGATTTAGTGAAACTTGACATTCTATTAAAAAGTGAACCTGTTGACGCACTTTCTTGTTTAATTCACAGGAGTAATTCATATAATTTTGGTAAAAAGATTTGTGAAAAACTAAAAGAGTTAATACCAAAACAACAATTTGAAATTCCTATACAGGCTGCTATCGGTGCAAAAATTATTTCCCGCGAAACAATTAGTGCCATGCGTAAAGACGTAACGGCAAAATGTTATGGCGGTGATATAAGCCGAAAACGTAAATTATTAGAAAAGCAAAAAGAAGGAAAGAAGCGAATGAAACAAGTGGGTAATGTAGAAATTCCACAAAGTGCATTTATGGCCGTTTTGAAGCTGAATAATTAAATCAAGGATGAGTAATAAAAAAATTACTTTCTTTTTTTTATTGCCTATTCTTATAAGCCTTTTACTTCATTTACCAATTTTAAATTTAGATTTAATTGGTTATCATGTTTGGCGACAAACACAAACACAAACGGTAATTTATAACTTTACTTTCTCTGATAATTCAATTTTTAATCCGCAAAAGTTTGATCTTACAAACGGTAACACAAGGTTATTATATGAATTTCCGCTTTATCAATGGATAATTGCTCAAGTAAATAACTGCCTTGGTTATACTTTGCTACATACCCGATTAATTACTTTTTTGATTTTTGTGTTTCTTCTTTTGGGCTTTTATCGTTTGGTAAAAAAATTTGTTTCAGTTGAGGTTGCAATTATCTCGAATTTTTTAGTCTGTTTTTCGCCGCTGTTATTTTACTATTGTGTTAATCCTTTGCCAGATGTTTTAGCACTTTGTTTTTCGGCATGGGCACTTAATTTTTTCTTCAGCTTTATCATAGAAAAAAAAACAATTTATTTTTTAATTTTTGCTGTTTTTATAATGCTGGCAGCATTAGTAAAATTGCCATACATTATTTTTTGCGGTGTTTTTCTTTTGCACGCTTTTAAAAGATCAATAAAAAATGAACGGAAAGAACTTTTAGCTGAAATTATAATATTACTATTTTGCTTAACACCTGTGTTTTTGTGGTATTTAAAAGCAATACCAACCTGGTCAGGAAACGGCATTACTTTTGGGCTTATCAAAAACAATAAATCGCTATTGGTTTTACTTGATTATTTTCAGTTTAATTTAATTTCTTCGGTTCCTGAATTGCTTACCAATTATGCCTCTTGTGTATTTTTAGTTACAGGAATATATTTGTTTTTTAAGAGAATAAGGAACCTAAAAAATCATCATCACTACTTAATAATATTGTTTCTTTTTCTTTCTGTTTATTTTTTATTTGAATTAAACATGATAGAAAAAACACACGATTATTATTTAATGCCATTTATTCCATTAATTTTTTTGGTTGTAACCTACGGTGTAAATTACTTTTATTTTTCTAAGTATAAAAAGTTTGTTTTTTTTATTGTTTGTATAGTCCCATTAACTGCCTGGTTAAGAATTAATACCCGTTGGAATAGAGAAAATCCGGGCTTTACAATAGATTATTTAACGCAAAAAAATTATTTTCAAAAAATCATTTCAACTAATGATACCTGTATTATTGATTACGACGAGTCCCGATTTATATCGTTGTACTATTTAAAACGAAAGGGTTATAGTTTGTTAGAGAATGAACTTAATCAAAATACCTTAAAAGAATTATATTTAAAAGGCGCAAAGTTTTTGGTGTCAGAAAACCCAGCGTTTAATACCAATGATTACCCTAATTTTAATTTTAAAAACAGTTACGACGAAAATTTAAAAATTTTCAGAATAGAATTAAAATGAAACGCCTAGTATTATTTATAATTTTTCAATGGCTGGGGTTAGTAATATTAAACTCTCAGGTTCTTTTAAAACTGCAGTATGATAGCTTAATAACTTATCGCTTTAATAATGGAGATGAATTTAACACACAAAATTTGGACGAAGGTAAATGGACAAATGGTTTACCTTGGTCAAGAGTAATTATGTCTCAAGATTTGGCTTTTAGTACCGAGAATGTGCGGCAGCAAGACGGGTTGGCAAATTTTCTTGCTTTAAAAAAAGACAGCGATTATATTTTAAAAAGTTGGGAGATTGATAGCGCGTATCTTAAAAAGAAAAAGCTCACTTTAAAAGAGAATAAATTTTTAGTTAAATATACCGCAGGTTGTATTGTTTCTAAAGAAAAATATCATTACGGTTTGTACGAATTAAGATTTAAAGTAGAACAAGGTAAAGGTGTTTGGCCGGCATTTTGGTTTTATGGAGGAAATAAAAACGAAGAAATAGACGGGTTTGAACTTAAATGTGAGCGAAACAATGAAATTCATGTTGATACACATTGTCCGTATGGATGCGATAAAGGGTATAAAAATAAATTCGGATTAAATACAAATTGGGGTGGATGGTTGCCTATTTCGAATTATTTGCACAACGGGTTTAATGTAATGATGTTAGAGTGGGAACCTAATGGTTTAACCTGGTATATCAATGGTTACCCCTTAGCCTATTTTAATGGAAATTTTTCTAATCCAATGAATTTATATTTAAATACATCAGTTGCAAAAGATGGAGGAGCTTTTAAACCCGGACCGGACCAAAGTACAAAATGGCCAAACAATTATTATGTGGATTATTTTAGAAACTGGAAAAAAATATCGCAGAACGAAGAAATTATTTTAACTAAAAACAACGAATTTATAGTATCACAAAAATTCCCGCCAACTAAAAATTTAGAACCATTAAAAAAGCGCGGTTTATTGTACAACAAAAAAAAGTTATGTAAAATGAGTGGATATATTTCATTAAGCATTTCATCTAGTAATAAACTTATAATAAATACACTTGGAAAAATAAATAATAGAAAAATATCTTTTCAAATTAAAGGTCTTACAACAGGAAAGATAGTTGATGTAACATCATCAGAAATTGAAAAAATTATAGAAATTGATTCTCGCGATAAAGAAATTCAGTTTATAGTAAACGTTAACAAAAAGGAATTTTCTAAAATAGTAAAGTTACAATAGATTATTTTTAACTTTTCAACCCGGATTTTGTGAACAAAATCGTAACCAAAATACAATACCCGCATTATATGTTGTTACATTTAAGGTATGCGAATTTTAACTCTTATTTTTTTAGTGTCTTTCAGTTTCGAGCTATTTCCCCAGCTTAAAAAGGAATATTACGACCCAAAAGAAACGCAATTAAAATCAGAAACAGATTATTATAAAGGCATGGCTCATGGCCTGCATACCGAGTATTATAAAAATGGCAATATTAGCCGTAAAGGATTTTATAATTATGGTAAAGAGGACAGTGTTTGGATGTTCTTTTACGAAGACGGGACAATAAAAGCTCTGGAAAGATATTACAAAGGAAAAAAATACGGCACCAACAGGTATAATTTTAAATCCGGAAAAATAGCTCAAATTACCCGTTATGAGAATGATTTAGCTGATAGTACCTGGACTGCTTACCACGAAAATGGTAATGTAAAGAGCAGAGAAAATTTTGAAAAGGGAAAAAAAGAAGGTGAATGGATATATTATTTTGACAACGGAAAAATTGAGAGTAAGGGAAGTTTTGAGAAAGACAAACGAAATGGAAAAGTTGAAACGTATTCAAAAACCGGAGATTTATTAGCCGTGCAAAATTATTGTATGGGCAAACCATGTAATCAATGGGAAGAGTTTTATGATAACGGCCAAAAAAAATGTTTAAAGGAATATAAAGACAGCACGCTTTATTTAATAGAGCTGTTCGACAAAAAAGGGAAACAACTTGTTTCAGAAGGCAATGGAAGTCTGACAGCAAATTATGATAATGGCGTAGTTAGAGCAATGGGTTTTTATAAAGCAGGCTTACAAGATGGATTATGGCGCTTCTTCCACCCAAATGGCGAATTGGATTATGAGGCAACTTACGAAACCGGGAGTTTAAATGGGTATTATTCATCTTATTTTGCCAATCATAAAGTAAAAAGCGAAGGCAATTTTACTAACAATAAAAAGAATGGCGTTTGGAAATTTTATACCAAAGATGGAGCTATTGAAATGACAGGAACATTAAAAGATGATTTAAGAGAAGATACTTGGACATATTATTACTCAAATGGAAAAATTGAAAGTCAAGGTAATTTTTTAAATGACAAGCAAACATCAACCTGGCAATATTATTACAGAGGGGGCGAAAAATGGCGACAAGGGAATTATGATAATGGTATTAAAACTGGCATTTGGACTACCTGGTTCGAGAACGGAAAAAAATTACAAGAAGGTCCCTACGTTAACGGAAAAGAAAATGGTTTGTGGATAAGTTGGTGGGAGAATGGAGCAAAAAAAGATGAAGGGACTTTTAGAGACGCTCTATTAGTTGATTTATGGAAAGGTTGGTATAACAATGGCAAACCAAATTACATAGGTGAGTATAATAGTGAAGGAAAAAAAACAGGACACTGGGATTATTTTTATGAAAGTGGAAAACCCCGTGAAACATGTGAGTATGTTAACGGAATTAAACACGGTAAATATATTCAGTGGTTTGAAAAAGGAACTTCTATAGATACAAAAGGTAAATACAGACGAGGGCATCAAAACGGAGAATGGGTTTACTTTTATGAAACTGGTGTAATTAATAGAATACAACACTTTAAAAGCGGTAAATTAAGTGGCAAAAGCCTTTCTTACTATACTAATTCCAGATTACAAAGTGAGTGTAATTATAAAATAATGACTGAGCGACGAAAAGGAAAAGTTCAAAGTGTACCGCATGGCTTATGGTTGTTTTACGATAAGTCTGGTAAAGAAATTAATAGAATTACTTATGAAAACGGTCAAAAAAAGAAATAGTAATTGTTATATTTGTTAGTATAAGTTATGAAGAATTATAGTTTTAAATTATTTTTTTTAGTTTTTGTTTTCATTTTCACAAATTGTAAAAACACTGAAAAACAAGACGAGGGTGTTGTTGAGGATGATTCTTTGGCAACCGCTGTTGAGCAAACTAAATTAAACGCACAAAATGTGTTTAATTCTATGCCAGACAGAACGATAATATTAAAATTGGTAGCAGAAGAAAACATCCCGTATAAATCAGAATATTTAAACGATCCTTTACATAAGCAAAAATACACAATAGAGTTATTTAAAGCCTTGAATTTAGGAGTCTATGGTGCAGACCTAAGCATTGCAAATTTTTTTAATCAGTCTCAGGAAAGTATGATTTTTTTAAAATGCGTGAATGCTTTAGCCCTAGATGTTGGCGTTAACAAAGCTTTCGATCAAGAAATGGTTTCCAGAATGGAAACTTATAAAGAAAATACAGATTCAACATTAGAAGTAATAACATCGGCTTTTAAAAAAGCAGATGAAATATTAAAACTTAATAATCGCCCTGGTACGTCTGCTTTAATTATTGCTGGTTTTTGGATTGAAGGCATGTATGTGTCATGTGAAACAGCAAAAGAACTGAACAAGGAAAAAATAGTAAATAAAATAATCGATCAAAAGGAATCATTAAAAAACATCATTGTTCTTTTGCAAGATTCTAAATTGTCTGAAGAATCTAAGTTTGTCTTAAATGATTTAAAACAAATTTTTGATGCATTTGAGGTCGCAGAAACTAATACGGTAAAAAATTTGGAGACTATTAAAAGTATCTTAGATAAGGTTGGTACTCTAAGACAAAAACTAGTTGCAGGAGCTTAGGTTACCTGAAAAAATTAACTTTTTTTCAAATAACGTATTTAATTAATCGTTTCGTTTGTTCTTATTTTAGTAGTTGTAATGAAATACCTTTTAACACTGAGCATAATTATTTTTTTGAAATCAGTTTCTTTTGGTTCTTATTTATTGATACCAATGGATGATGAGCAAAAAAACCATTTAAAAGCCTATGGCTTGGCTTATTGGGCATTAAAAGGTGAACTCGAAATACATTGGTTACTAAATTACAGAGGAGGTAGTTTTTTAATTCCAAATTCAAAAACAGTTTCAAATGAATGCGTAATAAGAGGAATAAACTTTCAGATAATTTCTGATGCCCAATCAAATTCAATTCTTTCTGAAATTTCAAATCCTGAAGTAAATCAAGATGCTGTCAAGTTAGAAAAAGCTCCGCGAATTGCTGTGTATTCTCCAAAAGGGAAACAGCCTTGGGATGATGCGGTAACATTGGTTTTAAAGTATGCCGAAATTCCGTATGATGTTGTTTATGACGAAGAGGTTTATTTAGATAAGTTAAAAGATTACGATTGGTTGCATTTGCACCATGAAGATTTTACTGGACAGTATGGTAAATTTTTTGCACAATTTCAAAATGCCGCATGGTATCAAAATGAGGTAAAGGAGAATGAATTAATGGCAAAAAAATTAGGATTTTCAAAAGTGTCTCAGATGAAATTAAACACAGCAAAAAAAATAAAAGAATTTGTTTTTAGTGGAGGTTTTTTATTTGCGATGTGCAGTGCAACCGATAGTTATGATATTGCTTTGGCGGCTGAAGGTATAGATATATGCGAAAACATGTTTGACCACGATCCAGCTGATAAAGATGCTTCATCTAAAATAGATTTCTCCAGGGGTTTTGCGTTTGAAAATTATAAATTGTCTTCAAATCCTTATGAGTATGAGTACTCTTCAATAGACACCTATTTTACGCGGAGAAATTTTGGTTTAACACAAAAAACAGATGTGTTTTCTTTATTTGAATTTTCAGCAAAGTGGGATCCTGTACCAACAATGTTATGTCAAAATCATACAACGTCTATTCAAGGATTTTGGGGGCAAACGGCAGCATTTGACAAAAGGTATATAAAAAAAAATGTATTGATTATGGGGGAGGCTAAAGCGTTTGGTGAAGCAAGGTATATTCATGGCGATCATGGTAAAGGCACCTGGACTTTTTATAGCGGCCATGACCCTGAAGATTATGAGCATAGGGTTGAAGAACCCCCTACAGATCTTTCGTTGCATCCTAATTCTCCTGGATATCGATTAATATTAAATAATATTTTATTTCCTGCTGCAAAAAAGAAAAAACAAAAAACGTAATTTTATACTAAAACTACCGACATCAATTTTATTTTAAAAATAATTATCTCAGCAATTTCAGTGGTTATTGTAGCAGGTCTTTTGCCGCATGTAGATATTGACGATTATTTTTCTGCCATTTTAGTTGCGGTTGTACTTGCTTTTTTAAACACAATTGTAAAACCAATTTTAACTATTCTTACTATCCCAATTACTATTTTTACTTTGGGCTTATTTTTATTAGTGATTAATGCATTAATAATAATTTTTGCAGAAAAACTTGTTAGTGGTTTTCATGTTGATGGTTTTTGGTGGGCTTTATGTTTTAGTTTTATCCTTTCCTTTATTAATGGCATATTAAATACACTGCTAGGTATAAAAGAAAAAGCTGAACAATAACAAATAGCAATTTTATAATTGTAATACCGAAAAAATTAATTTTCAAATAATTTAGGTACAAATTATTTTTTATTTTCCGCTGCTTTTGTGTCAGCTTTTACTTTTGCATCATCTAATATTTTTTGGCATCGTAAATTACTTTCATCTAATATTTTTTGAGCTTTTTCGTCTACTTTTTTCTTTGCAACTTCTGCGGCTTTTTTGGCAGCAATTTTAGCCAAAGGATTAGTTGCCTGTTCTACAAGTTGGTCTGCGGCTGCGTAGCCTTCCTGTTTTGTTTTTTCAACTAATAGTTGTGTTTCAGTTTTTATTTTTTCAACCTGAATTTTTGCATCGTCTAATATTTTTTGAGCTTCGGCATTAGCTTTATCAATACCTGCATTTAATGCTTGTGCAGTTACTGTTGCCACAGCGCTTTTAGCTTCATCTTTTAAACTAGTTTTTACTGTTGGCTTCATTACTGTTCCTCCAAATAATGCAGTTACATTAATTTTATCACCTACATTAATATTGGTTCCTGCCGCAGTGTTTCCCTGAGCTAATAAATTTGTTAGCGCAGAATTAGCAGCGTTGCCAAACACTGATTTTGGAATCTCCATTTTCCATTTATAATCAATAGTTTGGTCAAAACCCGTGCTTCCACTAATAGTTGTGGGCACGTTATTTATTTTAGTGTTAAATGGAGACATTACTACTCTTCCATCAGTAATTTGGTAGTTAACTAATAAATTGCTAATGTTCATGTTTTTTAGTTGCTCTATTTTTAAAGTCTCACTAAGTTTTACAAATGGCGGAAACCCGCCGACAGAAACATTTTCTGTTTTAAAAACACCATTGGCTTTAACGGTAGTTAAATCAGGAGACATACTATCTGTGAGTGATGTATTGAAATTTTCTAAGGTGGCAGAAAATTTTCCTTTGGCGTATCGACCAACAGGAGCAAGCTTTTGAACTGTATTGAAAGTGTTAAACGTTTCTTGTATGTCAAAATTCTCCACTTTTAAATTTAAACCAACTGTTGGCTTTTTAATGTTTGATGTTTCATAAAATCCATTGATAACTAGGGCCCCACCCATTGTATTCATTTTTAAATTTGTCATGTCTAATTTTTGATTGCGAATAACAATGTTGCCAATCATATTGTCTAAAACTAAATTGGAATAAATTACTTTACCAATTTTGGCGTCTAAATTAAAATCAATATTGCCCGGCACAGCAGCAGCAACTGTTGAAACAGTTTCAGATGTTGTTGCTGTTGGATTTGAAACCGAAGTTGTTTCAGTTGATGTCGTCCCCATTAGTTCATTCAAATCCATCAACGAACTTGTAATTGCAAAGGAACCTTTTATTAAGTCGTCTTTAAAAATGTATTGCATAAAGTTTTCGATCTTACCCGCAGCCTGGATGTCGCTTTTACCCATTTTGGCATCGAATTTTGTTAATTCAACAAACTGAGTTGTAAAGTTTAACATCATGGTGTTTAATAAAACCTCGTAAGGTAAACTTGCGGTTTTATAGTTTATATTGTCAATTTGTAAATAACCAGTTGCTTTAAATTTATCATATTCTTTTTTATCAATAGAGCTCATGTTTCCGGCTAAACTGATATCTGTTTTAATATCGCCGCTTAAATTATCTCCTTTTTCTGTCGGAATAAAATCTTTAACTGAAGATAAGTTAATAGAACCTTTAATAGTGGCTTTTATTCCAGGATCTGATATCGGCGTTTTAATATGCGCATTAATATCTAAAGGGTTTCCTGCCATTTCTATATGAAATGTATTAACATCAATAGTTGTGGCATCTAAAATACCATTAGGGTTTAAAACTTTTATATCAATATTTATGTTGTTTACTGATTTTGGTAAACTTGGGTATTTAAACATCGCGTTGTTTATTTCTAAGTTAAGGCCGAATGCAGGCATCTGCGAAGCGTTATAAGTTCCTTTAGCGTATCCGTTTAAGGCTAATTTACCCGATGTTTTAACAGATGCAAAGTCTTTTGAGTAAACGATTGGGATTAAAGATAATATAGATTTAAACTCGGTTTGTTTGGCGTTGAATTTTAAGTCCATTACAATATTAGTGTCGGGCATTTCAACAAATCCATCTAATCCTAAACTTAAGTCGTTTAAAATAAATTCATTTTCTTTAAAGGTAAATTTCATTTTAGGCATATCCATATCCAAATCAGCTTTCAGTTTTGTGTGCACGTTGTTTAAATAAGCAATGCCTCCCATTTTGAAAGTAGTTTTAGCAACATCAACCAAATTATTTAAAACAAAATTATCTTGAGTAAAATCGCCATTTAATTCATAATTAAAATTTTCAAGATTTGCATACATGTCACTTTCCTGATTATCGTAAACGATGTAAGATTCTTTTATTGAAAATTGTTTTAATTTAATTGCAAATTTTGTTGTTGAGGTATCAGTAGTAGTTGTTGTTGCCGAATCTATAGTTGGTTTTGAAATATCCCAATTGGCTTTACCAGTTTTTAAAATTTTTGCGAACAACCTGGTTTTCTCAAGCGCAATAGAATTAATACTATATGGACCACCGCTAATAACACTTTTTAAATTAATATCGGCGCTTAAGCTTGAAATGTAAATAAGGGTATCGTCTTTAAATTCATTTAATCCTATTACACTAACATTATTTATTTTGAATCTGAAATCAGGAAATGAAGAAATTAGAGATAAATCAAACTCGCCAAAATCTACCTTAGCGTTTAGGTTGGCATTTGCTTGCTCTTTAACAATGCTTATAATTTTATCTTTAAAAATAAACGGAGCAATAATTAAAAGTATAATTAGTAGTACTATTGAAATACCTGTCCATTTTAAAATTCGGCTAATTACCGATTTTTTTGATTTTGAATCGTTCATGCAATTTATAAGTTAAATAATACATAAATTTAAAAAGATAATAGAATTTAATCTACATAAAAGATTATGTTTTTAAATTTGTAAATGTTAGCAATTTAAACACATGCTTAAAAATTTATATATAAGTAATTTTGCCTTAATTGAAGAAATGGAAGTTTCTTTCCCTGGAAATTTAACAGTAATAACTGGCGAAACAGGTGCAGGAAAATCAATATTTTTAGAAGCGTTAAGTCTCGCTTTAGGTAATCGAGCAGATTTATCCGCGCTTCAAAATAAAAACAAAAAATGTATTATTGAGGCAGAGTTTAACTTAGAGGGGTTAGATTTTTCTGATTTTTTTGAAGAACACGATCTGGATTTTGATTATACTATTTTGCTTCGACGAGAAATTAGTACTGATGGCAAATCACGAAGTTTTTTGAATGATACGCCTGTTGCTTTAAGTACATTAAAAGTATTATCTCAAAAATTAATAGATATTCATTCGCAGCATCAAACACTTTTATTGAATCAAACAAATTTTCAAATAGAATTGTTAGACGCATTTGCAGGAAATTTAAAATATTTAAGCGAATATAAAGTACAGTTTGGCAAATTTAACAAGCTTAGCTACCATTTAAAAAATTTAAAAGACCAAGAAACACAAGCAAAAAAAGAATTAGATTATTATCAGTTTTTATTTGATGAGTTACAAGAGGCTGACATTAAAAAAAATGAATTATTACAATTAGAAGAAGAGAGTTTAGCACTTGAAAATGCTGAATCAATAAAAAGCAGTTTGTTAAACTCGGCAAACTTAATTAACGGAGGAGATAAAAATTTAATTAGTATGATGGCGCAGGTTAAGCAGAATTTAAATTCTCTTTCAAAATATGGCAATAATTATTCTCAGTTTTTCGATAGAATAAACTCCATATATATTGAATTGAAAGACTTGGCAAATGACCTTGAAATTGCTGAAACTGAGGTGCAATTTGATACGACTAAATTAGATGCTGTAAACACAAAACTGGACAGGCTTAACAGATTACTCAAAAAACACAATGTAAAGTCTGATATAGAATTGTTAGAGATTAAAACTGATTTAGAGAAAAAATTAACACAATTCGGATCAATAGAAAGTGAAATTAATGACACGCAAAAACAATTAGATGTTTTACTTAACGATTGTAATAAATTGGCAAAAAAATTATCTGATGCTCGAATAAATGCAATTTCTGATATTGAATTGCAGGTAAAAAGTAGTTTAAATGATTTGTCGATGCAAAACGCTAATTTTAATATTGAAATAAACCAAATTAAAGAGTTAACTGCAAACGGCATAGATCAAGTAAAATTTTTATTCTCAGCAAATAAAGGAGCTTCTTTAAATGAATTACATAAGGTTGCAAGTGGCGGAGAATTATCAAGATTAATGCTTTGCTTAAAAGCATTACTGGCATCTAAGAAAAAATTATCATCAATTATTTTTGATGAAATTGATACGGGTGTGAGTGGAGAGGTGGCAGATAAAATTGGAAATATTTTATTAAAAATGGGCAAAAGTATGCAAGTTGTAACCATAACTCATTTACCTCAAATGGCAAGTAAAGGAAACCATCATTTATTTGTATATAAGAATGACGATGAAAATAAAACAGTATCCTATATTAAGGAGTTAACAACTGAGGAGCGCATTAATGAAATAGCAAAAATGCTAAGTACAGGTAACCCTACTCCAATAGCCCTAAAAAACGCAAAAGAGCTTTTATATGCCTAATAAACTAACTAAAAATTCTTCTACATATTAAATGTTTAATCAAACTCTAGTCATTAAACATTTTTTTTCTTTTTTATTCATTTTGCTATTACTCCATAAACAAATAAATAGTTGTTAATCATGATTTATGAATCGGCAAATTATTTAATTAGAAACGCTTATTTTTTGTATGATTAATCTGTTAAGTTTTTAAGCTTAAATCGTATATTTACGCAACTAAAAACACAAAACAATGGCTTATAACTTACTAAAAGGAAAACGCGGCATTATTACCGGTGCCTTAGATGAAAATTCAATTGCCTGGAAAGTGGCTTTGCGTGCACATGAAGAGGGCGCTACTTTTGTATTAACTAATGCACCCATTGCTATGCGTATGGGAGAAATTAATAAACTAGCTGAAAAAACAAATTCAAAGATTATTCCTGCCGACGCTACTAATTTAGCAGACATTGAGAAGCTTTATACCGAGTCTATGGAGCACCTTGGTGGAAAAATAGATTTTGTATTGCACTCAATTGGCATGAGCGTTAATATTCGCAAGAATATTCCCTATACAGAATCTAATTATGAATATTTTAATAAGGGTATAGATGTGTCTGCATTATCTTTTCATAAAATGTTGGCAGTAGCTCATAAATTAGATGCATTAAATGATTGGGCAAGTGTTGTAGCACTGTCATATATTGCAGCTCAACGCGCCTACCCATTTTATACTGATATGGCTGATATTAAAGCTATGCTTGAAAGTATTGCGCGTACATTTGGGTATCATTACGGGAAGTCTAAAAAAGTTAGAATAAATACCATTTCGCAATCACCAACTAAAACAACAGCCGGTAGCGGAATAAAAGGGTTTAGTGAATTTTTTGATTTTGCCGAAAAGCAATCGCCTTTAGGAAATGCAACGGCCGATGATTGCGCTAATTATACAATTAGTTTGTTTAGTGATTTAACTAAAATGGTCACTATGCAAAATTTATATCACGATGGAGGATATTCTTCAACCGGCGTTAGTATGGAACAGCTTAGCGAGGCTAAATAATTTTATTATTTTTTATTTTAAACACTTACCGAATAAACAACTTTTTGGTAAGTGTTTTTTTTATGAGCTTTTGGCATTAAAAATTGTAGTTAACTCCAAGAACCAATAAAGAATAACAGTTTTTTATTCTGTAAAATAAAATAGTAATATTTTTAGAATAACTTAATAAGAATTAACTTTATAAAAATTTGCAAGATGGAATTATTAAATAAATACACCGAAAAATCAATTAAACAAACCATATATATTCTAACTTTTGTGGTTTGTGCCTTGGTTGTAGTATTAAATCAAAAATGGATTCCTCACCCTGAGGTTTTTCCAAATTTTATTTATAAGTTACCTATGGTAAATGCTTTACTAAATGGAACATGCAGCGTTCTGTTAATTTTTTCGTTAATAGCCATAAAGAATAAAAAAATAGAATTACATAAAAAATTAAATCTCACGGCATTTATTTTTAGCACCTTGTTTTTATTAAGTTACGTTACTGCGCATTACTTTATTCCTGACACTAAATATGGCGATGTGGACCATGATGGCATCATGAGTATTGCTGAAAGCGCCGCTGTATCTAAAATTAAACCACTTTATGTTATAATTTTATTGACGCATATTTTTTTGGCGGTAATTGTTTTTCCAATGATATTGTTATCTTTTTACTACGGCCTCACAAATCAAAAAGAAAAACATAAAAAACTGACTCGTTTTTCTTATCCTATATGGCTTTATGTTACTGTTTCGGGAGTTGTTGTTTATCTGATGATTTCGCCATTCTACAACTATTAATTTTATTCAAAGAGTATTAAAATATTTCGGTTTTATTTTAATAATTCTGTTTTTTTCTTGCTCACAGAAAAAAGAAAACCAAGAAACGCTAGAGGCTCCAAAAGAAATTTCATGGAGCCAACAAATTGCACCTATAATTTATAAAAATTGTTCCCCTTGTCATCGGCCAGGCGCAAGCGGCCCATTTAGTTTATTAAATTATGTTGATGCGGTAAAAAAAGCCAGACAAATAAAATTTGTTACCCAAACCAAATATATGCCACCTTGGCCCGCAGACCCAAATTACTCGCACTTTATAGGTGAACGTGTTCTAACACAAAATGAAATTAATTTAATAAAGCTTTGGGTGAATAATAATTGTATTCGTGGTGATAGTTTAAAAGAACCTAAGGCCCCTGTTTTTTATGAAGGTTCTTTTTTTGGAAAACCCGATTTGGTAATTAAACCCCAAAAACCATATGCTGTTAAGGGCAATGGTACCGATGTGTTTTTAATTATGAAATATCCTTATCAAATTTCTAAGGATACAATTATTGATTTTGTAGAATTTGTTCCAGGACAACGCAAACTTGTTCATCATGTAAACGGGCATTTATTGAATTATGATAACAACAGAAAATTTAATTATACCACAGGCCAAAGTATTCACGAAGATACAAGGACAAAATTGATAGATGTCTATAATGATATGCATATACCATATACCGATAATCTTCAGCCAAAATTCCCAACATTAACACCTAATGTAGTTTATTATTTACCGGGATATATTCCGCCGTCCTACCCTAACGAAATTGGAGGGTATAAGTTTAGCAGACATGGTGCTTTTTTACTTAACAACGTGCATTATGGGCCAAGCAACAAAGATTTGCTCGATAGTAGTTACATAAATGTATTTTACAGGAAAACACCTATTAAGCGAAAGGTGACAGAAAAACAACTGGGTACTTTTGGAATTTCAAAAATTGAACCCGATTTTTTTATTATGCCAAATCAAGTTAAAACATTTAAAACCCAAACAACCTTATCGCAAGCAATTTCTTTACTGTCAATTAATCCACACATGCATTTAATAGGAAAAACATTTTGGGCTTTTGCTGTAAAAAAATCCGGTGATACAATTCCATTAATAAAAATCAATAAATGGGATTTCAAATGGCAATATTATTATACATTTAAACATCCCGTAAAGTTAGATGCCGGTACTACTATTTTTGTTTATGGTACCTTTGATAATACAATAAGAAATCCAAATAATCCATTTAATCCTCCAAGACTTATTAATCAAGGTAATGGCATAGAAAGTATGAAAACCACAGAAGAAATGTTTCAATTTATTTTTACATATATGCCTTATTTGAAGGGCGACGAATTAATAAATCTCGAACGAATATCAAATTAATATAAATTTAGTTTTATTTAATAGCGCATCAAATTCTAACGTATTATTTTATTAAATTAGCTTAATAAGTTTAAATAAATTAATAACATTAAACAATTGAACATGAAAAAATTTACATTAGCAATACTATTCTTGTTTTGTATCAGTGCTGTTAAATCGCAATCTACAGGCGACACAATCGTTGTAAAATCTTTTAAGTACGGAAGTACAACTCGTGATACTGTTATAAATTTTCCTAGCGGCAATTTAACGTTCGAGAAAATAATTTTAAAATATAATATGCGTTGTAAAAACGCATTGGTATCAACACAATCTGCGCCAAACCAAGGTTGCGGAGAGTGGGATTACTCGTGCAATACTTTTATTGTTGACTCAACTAAGATAGAAAATGCCTTAAATACTGCACCTAGTCACGTAATTTCTAATTTTACTGGCAGCACTTTTAATTATGTAACTTCACCTGTTTACGATTATTATAACTATAACCAAACAAATGTAACCTACAGCATTGTTTCTGAGAATCAGTATACTGTTGGTACCGGATTTTCTGCAACGCCAAATTTCCTGAAGGCGAATGAAAAATCATTTAAATCTCAAATACTGTTTACTGCGGCTGAACTGGCAGCTGCAGGTTTTACCGCGGGAAATATTGATGGTATTATTCTTAATGTTGCCAATGCAGGGGGAAATGTAAATTTCTTTAAAGTTGGGGTTCAAAATGCCACAGTTAATGCACTTACCACAACTTCTATAACAACAACAGGGTTTACAACTGTTTATAACAATAATTATTCTTTTGTTAACGGTAATAATCGTATTCAGTTTTATACACCATTTGTTTGGAACGGAACCAGCAATCTTTTAATGGAATTTTCGTTTACCAACACAATGCCAAGCAACCCAATAATTTTTAATGGTGCCACTACAGCATCTGTTATGTCTGTATATTCAAAAAATAACTATGCATTAGATTTTTCGGCATTAGGACGTGTAAATTTAAACACCTCAATGTTGTCGAGTATAAATAACCAAATTTCGGTTACATTTTGGGCGCATGGTAATGCAGCTCAATTACCCGCAAATACAGTTTTAATAAGTGGAACCGGCAGCACTACAGCACAACGAAATTTAAATTTACATATGCCTTGGAGCGATAACAATATTTATTTTGATTGTGGTTATGGTAGTGGAGGTTATGATAGGATAAACAAAGTGGCTACTGCTGCCGAACAAGGTGGACAATGGAATCATTGGGCGTTCACTAAAAACGCTACAACAGGCGATATGAAAATTTATTTAAACGGAGCACTTTGGTTTTCGGCTACCGCTAAAACAAAACCAATTTCGATATTAAATTTAATTCTAGGTACTGACGAATCGTTTTCGAATAATTATAAAGGAAAAATCAATGAATTAACAATTTGGGATAAAGAATTGGCTTTAAATGATATTCAAACTTGGATGAATAAACCTATTGATGCTACACACCCCTTTTACTCTAATTTAAAAGCTTATTACAAAATGAACGAGGGGACAGGGCTTACTATCTCAGACTCAAAAAATCCATTAACTGCCACAGGCGTTAATTTGCAGTGGACTTATGACAGAGGGAATAACCTAAAACAATTATTTTCTGAAACTAATTTAAGACCAAATGTTGTTTTCTTAAAAGGTAATTATTCAATTACAACAAATACAGTTACTACAAAAGATTCCCTTGCAAGAAATCCAAACATTGTACAGCAATATTCAATTACCTCAAACGCTACCGTAACACCAATGGCTAACGATCTTGTAGTACTCACCTCAACAAGTAATTTATATGAGGCAACCCCTCAAAAAGTATTTGATGGTGATAATGGCCTTCTTACCGGTACAATTGCTGTTGTTGCTCAAGGATCTATTGGTATTACTACATTAAATTATTATAAAAGATACCCTTTTTATAATGAAATTTTATCATTTGTAACCCCATATGGTAAAGGATTAAATCTGGGCGTAAAAGGAAAAACCTGGTATTATGATATAACTGATTTTTCTCCAATATTAAAAGGTTCAAAAAGAATGATGATGAGTATGGGAGGAGAATATCAAGAGCAAATGGACATTGATTTTATATTTATTGTAGGTACTCCCCCTAGAAATGTTTTAGAGTTTAATCAGCTATGGCAAGGCGGCGCCAGGCTTGGCGGCGTGGGTATAGGCTCAATAATTAACGATTCGCGTTTCAGTGCTTTAACTGTTCCAACCTTAAGTAATGGCAAATCGTTTAAGTTGCGATCAACAATTACAGGCCATGGGCAACATGGAGAATTCCATCAAAATGGCGGTACAATTAATCATTATTTTAATGTTAATGGTGGCTCAAATGAATTTACCTGGCAAATTACAAAAGAGTGTTCTACAATTCCGGTTTATCCTCAAGGTGGTACCTGGTTGTACGACAGGCAGGGATGGTGTCCGGGGCAAACAAGTGTTTTAAAGGAATTAAATTTAACACCATTTATTACTCCAGGTTCTACGGTAACCTTAGATTATAATTGCTCAAACCCTCCTGTATCAACCGGAGACTATAGATATATTGTAGCTAAACAACTAATTACATACGGAAACCCAAATCATCAAACAGATGCTGCTATTGAAGAGGTTTTAGCACCTACCGATAAAGTTGAACATTCAAGAACAAATCCTATTTGTGCCAATCCGGTAATTTTAGTTAGAAATACTGGTGCTAATCCGTTAACAAGTCTTGATATAGAATACTGGGTAAATAATACCACTACAAAACAAACCTATACCTGGACAGGAAATTTAGCATCCATGGATACAACCCGAATTACATTACCAATTGCCGCAATTTGGCTTTCGGGCATTCAACAAACCGGAAACAAATTTAATGTAGAAATAGTAAAAGCAAATTCAGTTACTGACGATTATTCGTATAATAACCGATACAGTTCTGATTTTGTTGTGCCTGGAGTAGTGCCTAGTCATTTTTCGATAGAATTTAAAACAAATAATTTACCGACCTATAATAATTATAAAATTATTGACGAAAACGGAACCATTGTTGGGTCGAGTAATTTTACAGATGCAAATACAATTTATGAAGATTATTACATATTAAATGGTTGCTATAAATTAATTGTTGAAGATTTAGGCGGAGACGGATTATCTTGGTGGGCTAACACCTCACAAGGGGTTGGTTACGTTAGATTAAAAGATAATTTTGCTGTTGTAATAAAAACGTTTCAGCCTGATTTTGGAGGTAGATTTGAATACAGTTTTACCACAGACGGTGCCCTGTCGATAGAAAAAAATCAATTAGATGCAGGAATAAATTTATATCCAAATCCTGCTCATAATAAATTTGTACTTGAAGGAGAAGAGCTTGAGGGCGCAAATGTATATATAACAGATTTATTAGGAAGAAACGTTTTTGTTGCATTAACCAAAACAAACAATAAACTTGAATTTAATACATCTTCACTAAACTCAGGAATGTATTTGGTTAACATTACAAAAAACAATAATAAGACAACCAAAAAAATTATTGTTAACCATTAGTAGGATTTTACTTTGTAAAGCGGATACAATTTTTATTGTATCCGCTTTTTATTTGGGGTAAATATTAAACTAATCTATAATTATTCGGAGTGTTTCTTTAATGTGTTTGCTAATGGTATTATAAAGCGTCTTCGTTTTTATTGAAACTATATTTACTTTGTACGTTTAATTTTAGTTTCTGTCACTTCGAGCGAAGTCGAGAAGTGATATTACAATAGGTCTCGACTTCGCTAGAACTGAAATTTGTGTTTATACCTTGAAAGGCACAGTGCCCTTGTTTTCCCTGGCTGAGGTTCTCGAGATCATTATAAAAAGTGTAGTAAAAATCAATGCCTTAAATATTCTTTTAATAAAAAAAGCGGAAGTTGATTACTCAACTTCCGCTCACTGATTAATACAAATAGTTTAAAAATTTATTCTTTAACAAATTTATAAGTTTGGTTGAGGTTACCTTCTACTGATAATATGTAAAGACCGGCGGATAAACCCGTTAGTGACACATTAGTTTTTTCAGGTGAAAGTATGCCATTAGCTACTTGCTTACCTATTGCATCATGTATAACATAAAACTTACCGGCTAATGCATTAGTGCTTGTAATTGTAATAGATTCTTTAGCCGGATTAGGGTAAATAGAAAGAGAATTCTCTTTAGTTAAGTCATTAATACCTGTGCATGCGTTAACGGTTACTGAAATTGTTTTTGTATCACTACAACCTGTAGTGTAGGTGGATGTTACTGTATATATAGTGCTAACTGTTGGCGAAACCACCGTGCTTGAGGTATTTGCGCCATTACTCCAACTATAATTTGGCACACCGCCTGCATTGAGCGTTAAGCTTTGGCCCACACAAATACTTGAAGTACTTGCCGAAACCGTAAATGCGGGTGAGTAATACAACTTTTTTATTTCACACTCAGTTAAGGCTCTGCTCCAAATGCCAATATCGTCTAGTTTACCATACCAAGACCAGTTAGGTGTAAATGTTGGTCTATGGGTGCCAAGGTAAAGATTATCGTTACTTATCCCAATAGAACTAAATGATACATTTTGGGTGTAAAATAATGCACCATTAATATATAGTTTTATTTTTTGTGATATTGCATCGAAAACTGAAACAACATGTACCCAATTTGTAAGTGACACAGAATATCCTGTATTTGAATTTAAAAAATTAAGTTCGGTTAGAGTATATGCACCTGCTACTAATTGATAAGCATTACCTAAAGGAGGCAAAGGTGATTTCGTTAAAACTCCTCGTTGATCGTTTAAATCTTGAGCATAAATCCATGAATTAATAGTTATCGCGCCGGTAATGTTAACAGAAGGACCATTTCCGCAATCAATATAATCAGCGTAACCATCAAAACCATAAGCCTTATTCGCGCTGCCAAATCTATCCGCAGTTAAGGTTGCTCCATTTACAGTGCCATTATTTGCATTAACACTAAGGTCGTTTGCATTACCGTTAAAGGGCCACCAGCCAACCAAACTGTTTGTTGGCACATAGGCCGGAATTACCGTTTGCGCCCACATACCGGCAGTTAAACAAAGTGTTGTAGCTGCCGAAAGAAGTACTTTTTTAATTTTCATTTTTTTTAGTTTTTGTTTCTACTCTGTCCCTAAGTAGAGTTACTATAAAAAATCAGCGTGGGACAGTTACCAAAACTCGCAAAAGAGGGAGTCGAAGCCCTGTAAGACGAAGAAAGGTAAAGCCCACGCTTTGCGTGAGCGTTTCACTTAAATCTCCCATCTTACTTGAAATTTCGACTTTTCTTTTGCGGGTATTTAGCAAACGCTAATTATTATGTTAGTTTATATCTGTTTTATAAATTCATTTCTTTTGTTTTTAGTAATAGTATAAAATTACATTTTTTTATTGGCCCTTCTGCGGCTTCATCACAATAGTTTTATTAAAAATCACAAACCACCTTAAATAAAAAACGCACAACAATTGTTGTGCGTTTTTAGTATAAACTTTAATTAAAAATTAATCGTCTGTTGGTTCAGGTGCTGTTACAGGTTTTGCTTTTTTAGGCTTAATTTTATTTGGCCACAAAACATTAACCAATTCATTGTAAGCAGACATCATGGTTTTGCTGATGCCGTTGGTTATTGAAACGTTTTCGTTGGTTTTATTTTTCCATGTTTTTACAACTTCCTCGTGTGAGCCGTCGCTTAATAGGTTGTAAAATTTAACTACTTTACCTTCTCTTACTTCAACTTTACCGCTGTTGCAAGTAGCGCTGGAGCCTCTTCTAACTGTTATAATTACATCTTCGTAAACACCGTCTTTAATTTCTTCAGCCCCTCTTTCTTCAAATTTAGCGGCCCACTTATTGTAACAATTTAACTCAACTGTTTTTTCTTGTGAAAAAGAATTTAAAGCAAAAAACAAAGAAGATACAAGTAATAATTTTTTCATTTTTTTAATATTTAAACCAAACCTACAAAAAAAATTAAAAACACAAAAATTAAATGTTAGATAAATTAATTAACTTGCATTTATGTTGGTAAAAACATACGGGTATGCGGTTCAAGGCATTAGTGCTAAAAAAGTAACGGTAGAAGTTAGTATTGCAAACGGCATTAATTTTTATCTGGTAGGTTTACCAGACAGTGCGGTAAAAGAAAGTCAACAACGCATTAATACTGCCTTAAAACAAATTGGATATAAAATACCCGGAAAACAAATTACGGTTAACATGGCACCAGCCGACATCAGGAAAGAAGGTTCGGCTTACGATTTAACTATTGCTATTGGAATTCTTGCAGCTAGCGAACAAATTAGTTCTAATAAAACCGGAGATTATGTAATAATGGGTGAGTTGTCTCTTGATGGCAATATTAGACCAATTAAAGGCGCTTTACCAATTGCTTTAGAAGTTCAAAAAGATGGGTTTAAGGGAATAATTTTACCAAAAGAAAATGCAAATGAAGCATCGGTAGTAGAAGGGTTAGAAGTTTTGTATGCCAATAACATTAAAGAAGTAATTAATTTTTTTAATCTTAATGATGCCTTACCAAAATCAGAACTAAACTTAAATCAGGCTTTTTTAAATAAAGCAGAAAGCATTGAGTTTGATTTTTCTGAGGTAAAAGGACAGGATAATATTAAGCGAGCACTTGAAATTGCAGCGGCTGGTGGGCATAACGCTATTTTAATTGGACCTCCGGGAGCTGGAAAAACTATGTTAAGCAAACGCTTGCCAAGTATTTTGCCTCCTTTAACTATTCAGGAAGCTTTAGAAACCACAAAAATTCATAGCGTTGCCGGAAAGATGGGAAGCAGTAACGGTGGTTTAGTTACTCAACGTCCTTTCAGGAGCCCTCATCATACTATTAGCGACGTGGCTTTGGTGGGCGGAGGCAATAATCCCCAACCCGGAGAAATTAGTTTAGCGCACAATGGCGTTCTGTTTTTAGATGAATTACCTGAATTTAAACGAACAGTGCTAGAAGTAATGCGTCAACCGTTAGAAGATAGAGTAGTAAATATCAGTAGAGCTAAATTTAGTGTTGATTATCCAGCCAGTTTTATGTTAATTGCCAGCATGAATCCTTGTCCCTGCGGTTATTACAACCATCCTGAAAAAGAATGTGTTTGCAACCCCGGAATTGTACAAAAGTATTTAAATAAAATTAGCGGACCTCTTTTAGACAGAATAGATTTACACATTGAAGTTACGCCTGTTCCATTTAACGATTTAAGTAAAAATACTATCGCTGAGGAAAGTAAAGATATCAGGCAACGTGTTATAAACTCCCGATTAATTCAGAGCAAACGGTTTGTTAATGACGACAACATATATTGTAACGCACAAATGCGAACAAAAGATTTAAAAAAATATTGTCTGTTAAATGAAGCCGGAAATACACTTTTAAAAAATGCCATGGAGCGTTTAGGATTAAGCGCCAGAGCTTACGATAGAATTTTAAAAGTGGCACGAACCATTGCCGACTTGGATGATTCTGAAAACATAGAAACAAATCACATAGCAGAAGCAATACAATACCGAAGCCTAGACCGTGATGGCTGGGCAGGTTAAATAGGTTGTTGTTTTAAATTATTCAAGTATTAAATTGAAAGAAGCAAATCAAATATTATTAGATCTTAAGCGAAGAATTTTTAAGCCCATTTATTTTTTAAGTGGCGAAGAATCTTATTACATAGACCAAATAAGTGATTATATTGAAAACAATGTTTTAGAAATTAACGACAGAGAATTTAATCAAAATGTTGTTTATGGAAAAGATGTTGACCTCTCGGCAGTGCTAGCATTAGCCAAACAATTTCCGATGATGAGCGAACATCAGGTTGTAATAGTAAGAGAAGCACAAAACATTAAAGAACTAAATAAAAATTCAACCGGCGATGAAAGTTCGGTCCCTGAAAAATCAACTAGTAACAGTGCGTCACAGCAATTTTTACATTACATTAACAACCCGCAGCCTACCACAATTTTAGTATTTTGTTACAAGTATAAAAAATTAGATAAACGCAGTTCAATTGCAAAAGCTTTACAAAAACAGGCTGTATATTTTGAGTCTGCGAAGCTATACGATAATCAATTACCTGAATGGATAAGCAACTATATAAAAGAAATTAATTATAAAGTGGCGCCCACTGTTCCTGCATTGCTGGCAGAATTTTTAGGAAATGATTTGGGAAAAATAGTTAATGAGATAAATAAACTTGTAATTAATTTACCCGAAGGTAGCGAAATTACAACAGCCTTAGTGCACGATAACGTAGGTATTAGCAAAGATTTTAATGTGTTTGAATTACAAGAGGCTTTAGGAAAAAAAGATATTTTAAAAGCTAACCGAATTGTAAATTATTTTGCTGACAACGAGAAAGAACACCCGGCGGTGATGGTATTAAGTTCGTTGTATGGCTATTTTAGTAAACTGTTAAAGTATCATTTTTTACCTGATAAAAGTAAATTTGCCGCTGCTTCAGCCTTGGGAGTTAATGCTTTTTTTGTGGAGGGCTATGCAAGAGCTGCATCTAATTACAGCACGGCAAAACTCAAATATATTTTTGCTTGTTTAAAAGAATGTGATTTAAAATCTAAAGGTGTAGATAATCCCAGTATTAACAGTGGTGAATTATTGAGAGAATTAATCTTTAAAATTTTACATTAATTATTTTTTTCCGAAAATAAATTTATTTATTTCATTAAAGAGTGTTCGAGCTTCTTCATCACTAATTTGCATACCAAATCTAACAGCACGACCCTGAGAAAAAAATTCCAATTTTTCGCCCCCTTTAACCCAAAAACTCTGGTTAAAATTGTCTGAAAAACTCACGTTTGACGTTTCAATTAGTTTAAAATCATTTATTAAGTCTAAGTTAAACTCTTTAATTTTTCCTTTTTTATTTATTTCACGTTGATAATAGATTATATCATTTTGAATCCATAATTTTTCTTTACCATTTTTTTTCCAAATAAATGTTCGTGCAATTTTAAACTCAAAATAGGCCCAAAACGATAAATAAATAATCAAAAATAATTTTGAATTTTCATCCTGCATTTTAAAGTAGTTAATACAAACAATTACACCGCAAACTGTCCATGCAAATAACCAAAAAAACATGAGCCATAATTTTTTTTTATCGGTAGTTGGTAAAATAACTATACTCAGTAAATCTTCTTTTTTTAATATACTTATTCTATTTCCTATTACTTTCATTTATACCGTAGCTTTATGTAATTGCATGCAAATTTAAGTATCTTTAAAACCATAAACCAACTATGAGTCAATTAAAAAGAAGTTTAAATTTATTTGATACCATCATGATTGTTTCCGGCAGCATGATTGGCTCCGGAATTTTTATAGTTTCGGCAGATATGACCCGAACATTAGGTTCGCCCTTTTGGGTTTTAATGTGTTGGATTATTAGCGGCGTAATTACATTATTAGCCGCGTTAAGTTATGGTGAGCTTGCGGGGATGATGCCTAAAGCGGGCGGGCAATTTATATATATACAACGCGCCTTCGGACAATTAACCGCCTTTGTTTATGGGTGGACTGTTTTTATGGTTATTCAAACAGGAGTAATTGCAGCGGTTGCGGTTGCATTTGCAAGATTTATGGGAGTGTTTATTCCCTTTTTTGATGAGAATAACAAATTGTTTATGCTCGGAAATTTTTCAGTATCGGCAACACAGATGTTAGCGGTGGTTTCAATTTTTTTTCTCAGCTATTTAAATTCATTAGGGGTTAATAACGGAAAAATAATTCAACGCGTTTTTACCAGCGCAAAATTATTAGCGTTATTTGGGTTAATATTAATTGGTGTTTTTGTTGGATATAAAACTGGTTATTGGAAATCTAATATTCAACTACCATTTTCAAGTTCAGGTTTAAGTTCAAATACAATTAATTCAGATTTTAATTATACAACTCTTTTGGGAGCTTTGGGCGTTGCGCTCATTGGGTCGCTTTTTAGCAGCGATGCTTGGAACAACGTCACATTTATTGCAGGAGAAGTAAAAGAGCCACAAAAAAACATTCCGTTGGGTTTGTTAATAGGCGTATTAATTGTTACAATTTTATATGTGTTGGCAAATGTGGCTTATTTTATGTTGCTGCCTGCATTAGGCTCGCCCGAAGGTAAAACCGTTTTAGAGAGAGGTATTGCATTTGCTCAAAACGATAGAGTTGGCACCGCAGCTCTTTCTGCTGTATTTGGCCAAACCTCTGCGTATGTAATGGCTTTATTGATTATTATTTCAACTTTTGGATGCAATAATGGATTAATTTTATCCGGTTCTCGTTTATTTCAATCGATGGCAAATGAGGGTTTATTTTTTAAATCGGCTTCTTTTTTAAACAAAAACAGTGTTCCTTCAAAAGCACTTTGGTATCAGGCAACGTGGGCATCGGTTTTATGTGTTAGTGGCTCATATGGGTCGTTGTTAGATTATTGTACGTTTGCTTCTTTGGTGTTTTATATTGTAACAATTTCGGCTTTGTTTTATTTAAGGAAGAAAGAACCAGATGCAAATCGTCCTTATAAGGCATTTGGTTACCCTTTTTTACCGGCAATTTACATTTTAGTAACCGCTTTAATTTGTATTGATTTATTAATTTTTAAAACCTTAAACACAGGTCTTGGCTTATTAATTATGTTATTAGGCATTCCTGTTTTTTATATTTTTAAAGCAAAAAAAAATGCTGAATAATTTTCTCATTACTTTTTTTGGATTTAATAAGCAACAACGAAACGGACTTTTATTGCTTTCAATAATTAGCCTGTTGCTGTTATTGGTTCGATTGGTTTACCCTTATTTTATAGTAAATGATAATATTGTTATTAAAGATCTACCATTGGTCGAAGAAAAAATAGACAGCGCATTTCAAAGATCAAAAAAATATTATTCAGGATTCAATCCAGCTTCTAATAGCAATTTAAATTTGTTTGTTTTTAATCCCAATACAGTTTCTTTTACTCAACTTATTGAATTAGGATTTAAAGAAAAAACAGCCCAAACATTTATCAAATTCAGAAACAATGGTTTTGTATTTACACAAAAATCTGACTTACAAAAAGTTTATGGCGTATCTGATAAATTTTATTTACAATTAGAGCCCTACATATTGATAGAAAAGCCAATTACAACACCATCAGGAGGAGATGTTTTGCAACATAAAAAAATTTCGGCTGAAATCGACACAAAAAAAGCAAAAGTTAAGATTGAATTAAACTCGGCGGACAGTATTGGTTTGATTGAATTAAAAGGGATTGGTTCAGCTTTTGCAAAACGTATTTTAAAATACAGAACTATTTTAGGTGGATTTATTAATGTGGAACAGTTAAAAGAAGTTTATGGATTTACTGACGAACTTTATGAACAAATACTACCGTTTATAAAAGTTGATGCTAATCTAATAACGAAAATTAATATAAATAAAGACGATTTTAAAATCATCAATAAACACCCATACTTAAGTTATGAGTTAACAAAAACAATTTGTGAATGGAGACGTAAGACTCTCATTACAGCAACAAATCTGAAGGAAATAATAAACGATAACACTGTTTATAACAAAGTACTACCCTATACGGACTTTCAGTAGAATTTTACTAATTTTAAAAAAAACACAAAATAATAATCTGTTTTAGTTATGAGCGACAAACAAAGAACAATAAAAAATCCTGTTTCAATTTCGGGAGTTGGTTTACATACCGGAGCTCCTGTTACCTTAACATTTAATCCCGCCCCAGAAAATCATTGGTATAAATTTCAACGGGCTGACATGGTAGGACAACCAATTATTGAGGCTGACGCTGATTTGGCAACAGATACATCAAGAGGAACTACATTAGAAAAAAATGGCATAAAGGTGCACACCACAGAACATGTTTTAGCAGCATTGGTTGGCCTTGGAATTGACAATTGTCTTATTCAGGTTACCGCACCCGAAATGCCAATAATGGATGGAAGCTCATTAAAATTTATTGAATTGCTTGAGAGTGCAGGTATAGTAGAGCAAGATGCTGATCGTGATTATTTTGAATTAGAAGAAAATTTAACTTTTGAAGATCCCATTAAAAAAGTTGAAATGCTTGCTGTACCGCAAGATGATTTTAGAGTAACGGTAATGGTTGACTACGGAAGTGAAGTATTAGGCACACAGCACGCCTCCATGTATAATTTAAGTGAGTTTAAATCTCAAATTGCACCTTGCCGCACGTTTGTTTTTTTAAGAGAACTAGAGGCCTTGTTACAACACAATTTAATTAAAGGTGGCGATTTAGACAATGCAATTGTTTTAGTTGATAGTGAATTACCAGAAGAAAAATTAAATTATTTACGTAAAGTATTTAATAAGCCAAATGTTGAAGTTAAAGGGAGAGGAGTTTTAAATAACACTAAATTACATTTTTATAATGAACCCGCCCGACATAAATTATTAGACATAGTGGGAGATTTAGCCCTTGTTGGTAAACCAATGAAAATTCATGTTTTAGCAGCAAGGCCTGGCCATGCAGGTAATGTAGATTTTGCAAAAAAAATAAAAGCGCTTGTAAAAAAACAAAAAGCAGAAAAAGACCATTTAAAAATAGATTTAAACAAACCGGCACTTTTAAATATTACCGACATCATGAAAATTTTACCGCATAGGCAGCCTATGTTATTGGTAGATAAAATTATGGAACTATCGGCTGATCATGTGGTGGGGGTAAAAAACGTAACACTAAACGAAGAATTTTTTAAAGGACATTTTCCTGAAAATCCGGTAATGCCGGGCGTTATGTTAATTGAGGCAATGGCACAATGTGGAGGAGTATTAGTTTTAAAAACAGTTCCTGACCCCGAAAATTATTTAACTTATTTCATGAAAATAGATGGCGTTAAATTTAAAAAAATGGTTATTCCTGGAGACACGGTAGTCTTTAGTTTAGTGCTGGTAACACCAATCAGGAGGGGTATTTGTCACATGAAAGGAATAGCTTACGTGAATAATAAACCCGTAATGGAAGCAGAAATGATGGCACAAATTGTAAAAGTAAAAAATACCGGAGTAAAAACTCCAGAACCACAATTAACTTAAGATATGATTTCACCCCTTGCAAATATAAGCCCAAAGGCAAAAATCGGTAAAAACGTTACAATTGAAGCGTTTGCTACAATATATGAAAATGTAGAGATCGGGGACGATTGTCACATTTATCCTAATGCCTTAATTTATCCGGACACAATAATAGGTAACGGATGTAAGATTTTTCCGGGAGCTGTAATTGGTATTGTTAATCAGGATTTGAAGTATAAAGGCGAAAAATCAAATACGGTTATTGGAAACAATACAATTATTCGCGAATATGCCACAATACACAAAGGAACAGCAGACAGAATGACAACTAAGGTTGGAAATAATTGTTTAATTATGTGTTATACCCATCTTGGTCATGATTGTTTGGTTGGAAATAATGTTATTATAGCAAATAATGGTAGTCTTGCTGGTCACGTAACAGTTGAAGATTTTGTAATTATCGAAGGTGTGGTAGCAGCTCAGCAATTTACAACAATTGGGGCTCATTCTTTTGTTGCCGGCGCTTCTTTGGTAAGAAAAAGCGTTCCTCCATATTGTAAAGTAGCACGCGAACCCTTACAATTTATAGGTGTAAACACAATTGGCTTAAATAGACGCGGTTTTGACAAAGAATTAATTAAACAAATAGAAGATATTTACCGTATTATTTTTGTTCGCGGACATAATGTAACTAACGCTTTGGAGATTGTTGAAAATGAAATGCCAGACACGTCTGTTAGAAAGGAAATTCTTGATTTTATAAGAAATCAAAAAGACGGAATAATAAAAGGTATTTAAAAAAAATACAACAAATATGCTAACCATTCAGTTAAATAACCTAGGTAAAAAATATAACAAGGAATGGGTTTTTAGAAATTTAACTTATCAAATAAATCAAAACGATAAATTGGTTGTTTTTGGCGGAAATGGCTCCGGAAAGTCAACTTTATTACAGGTAATTAGCGGGTTTATAACTGAAAATGAGGGCGAGGTAGTTTATCGATTTAATGGCAATGAGATACCTGTAGATAAAATTAAAAATTACATTTCATTTGCGTCACCCTACATTCAACTAGTTGAGGATTTTACCTTGACAGAAATGATAGAACACACCAAAATATTTAAACCCTTTATAAATAATTTTAGTTCAGAACAAATTATTGACTTGCTTGATTTAAAAAACTCAACTAATAAATTAATAAAGCAATTTAGTAGCGGTATGAAGCAACGATTAAAATTAGGTGTTGCAATATTGTGCGATACACCTTTATTGTTGTTGGATGAGCCGGTTTCTAATTTGGATATAAACGCAATAGAATGGTATAAAAAACTATTAACAGATTTTTCGAATAACCGAATAATAATTGTAGCTTCTAATGCAATAAAAGATGAATTTTTTATTTGCGATAAACAATTGGATATAACCGAATTTAAAAAATAAATTTTCGTAAATAAAAAACCCCGAATCATTTGATTCGGGGTTTTTAGTTATAAAACCAGTTTACTTTGTAACTATTAATTTTTCAATATAATACTTGTTGCCATTAGTCACTTTAACAAAATAAGTTCCTTCAGGCAGAGTGGCTAAGTTTAACTTAATTTTTTCTTCTGCTAAAGTGTTATTATGAGAAGCAACAACAGCACCTAAAACATTAATTACTTCAATTTTAGAATAATTTGAAGAGGCTGCATCAATTGTTACATAACCTTCATTTGCTGGGTTTGGATATAATTTAATTTTCGCGTTTATATCATGTGTGATTTTGTTTAAACCAACACCTAATGAATAAGTGGCATTACCGTATATAACTACAGAGTCTATGCGGAAAGACCCGGCGTTTGATGTAGCATTATAGGCATAAAATCTTACGTTAAATGGGGTAAATTGATTTGAACAATTAGTAGGGTCAAAAGTAACTAAACAATTATTTCTCCAAGCAGAAGAAACTGTAGCTGAATTGGTTGGAATGGCTCCCCAATTAAATTCGTTGTTTGCGTTAACGTTTATTATACTACCTGTTGATGTTGAAGAGATAAGGGATGTACTACCAACTGCATTTGCTGTATATGAATCCTTATTTGTTCTAACACACCATTTTTGAGGACCTGTGTTTGATCTACCGGCAAAAAACGACATTTGATTTAATGTCACAACATAACTTTGTTGAGGTGTAAGTGTAATTTCAAAATATTTTGTTAATTCTGGAGTTGTTCCGGTAGTCCAACTTGTAAATGCAAACACATTTGTTGTAGTTGGGGCGGTTCCGATTCCGTTGGCTGTAAAAGAACCTGAGTTAACTCCAACAGCAGTAGGCGTTGGCGTTGGATCCACAGTTCCTGTGTTTGGTGTTGCGGTTACGGCACTAAATTGATATACTAAATTAAAATTTTGAGATGTCAACGTCTCAAAACCTATTAGAGTGAGTGCAATTGAAAGTAATTTTTTAATCATGGTAAATAGTTTTTAAATTTATACAAAAATAATAATTTGTATTTGATTAAGGTTAGCAGTATGTTAAATAAACGGGTTTTACTTTCTATTTGTTTTTTAATATGGGTTAACGGTTTTTTTTCGCAAACCGAAAATAATGGTTTGGTAAATTGGTTAACTATTAAAGAGGCACAAGAAAAAAACAAGCAACTTCAAAAACCATTTTTAATAGATATTTATACAGATTGGTGTGGATGGTGCAAGCACATGATGAAAACAACCTACTCAAATGCTGCGCTTGCCTCTTACATAAACAGCAATTTTTATCCGGTTAAATTTGATGCTGAAACAAAAGACACTATAGAATATAACGGCAAAATTTATAAACCTACTTCAACAGCATCAAAAACTCCTCACGAATTGGCCCTTAAGTTTTTAGGGAATAGTTTAAGTTATCCGTCAACCATGTTTGTTACAAATAATTTTGAATATAACCTTCTCAGTCAGGGATTTTTAGAGGATAAAAAAATTGAACCTATCTTAATTTTTATGGTTGAAAATGCCTGGAGAACTTGTAGTTTTGATGAATTTAGTAAACAATTTAACCGAACCTTCTTAGATACAAATTTTACCAAAGGAAAAGTAATTTTTCATTCATTTAATCAACTCGATAAACTTCAAAAAAAACAACCCAAGAAAGTAGTGGTTAATATAAATGCCGCCTTTTGTAATAGTTGTAAGGTCATGACTAAAACAACGTTTTTGGATACTAGTTTGACTAATTATTTAAATAAAAACTTTTATTTAGTTAACCTTGATGTTGAAACTAGCGACACCCTAATTTATAAAGGAGCTAAACATTATAAAGAGCAAGCAAACATGTATCCTTTTAATGCACTTGCATTTAAGTTAACCAATAACAGATTTTCTTTACCAGCCTTGTGTATACTCGACGAGCAGTTAAATAGTATTGATGTATTAAATTATTACCAGTCTCCTCAACAACTAAAACCTATTTTATATTATTTTGGAAGCAATGCTTTTAAAACAAAGAGCTGGCCTGATTTTATAAAAGAGTATAACAAACTGGCAAAATAATTAAATGAAACCAGCAACCATTCATTATTTAAATACAGGTTTAATTATTTTGTCTTGTGCAATTGCCTTTTATATTCCATTTGAATTATTTTTATTTTCCTACGGAATTCTTGGTCCACTGCACTATTTAACTGAAATAGGCTGGTTACATAAAAAAAATTATTTCACAAAAGGCAAATATGATTTTGTGTTTTTGATTATTACTTGCGTCATACTTGTTTACTGGAATTATTATCCTCCTCGAAAAGTCGGATTAATAGCAGATATTATTTTTTTTAGCTTACTGTCTTGCTTGGCCTTTGTTTTTGTTAAAGATTGGCTGTATCGTTTTGTGATTTTTGCATTGGCGCTTCTTTTTATTGGGGTTTTAAATGACTCATCAGTTTTTTTTACATGGGTTGCCGTATTTTTACCAACAATAATTCATGTATTTATTTTTACCTGGGTGTTTATGCTTTTTGGGGTGTTAAAAGAAAAATCAATGGCAGGATTAATTTCAGTTCTGGTTTTGATTATGTGCTCTGTGTTAATTTTTATGATACATCCTGAGAGTTTAATTTATCAGGTAAGCAATTACTCACAAAACAGTTATTCTTTTTTTGTCGAGCTTAATTACCAGTTAATGAAACTTTTTAATTTGGGTGAATTAAAAAACATTAAAGAAATTTTTACTACAAATGCAGGTTTTGTTACCATGAGGTTTATTGCTTTTGCTTATACTTATCATTATTTAAACTGGTTTTCAAAAACATCAGTAATTAAATGGCATCTTGTTCCAAGAAAAACCCTAATTGCTACAATTATAACTTGGCTTGTTTCAATTTCGTTTTATATTTATGATTATAATTTAGGAATGAAAGTACTTTTCTTTTTGAGTTTTTTACATGTGTTTTTAGAGTTTCCTCTAAACATAGTTTCGTTTACCGGTATTGGTAAAGAGCTAATGTCCCTCGCAAAAAAATAATTAACATTCAAACATTCGCAACAACTTGTTTTTCTTGTTTGAAAGCAAAAAATTAAGTGTTAAATTTATTTTAAGATTTCAAAAGCACGATGAGAGTTTTGGCATTCATAGTCATAGGGGTATTAATTTTTAAAACTAGCGCGTTTTCTAATGAGTTAAGTCCTAAAAAGCCGAAATCAATTAACAAAACAAAATATGAAGAGCCTAAAACATTATGTTATAATGTAGTTGGGATACTTAATCCTAAAACCCGAAACAACGAAAACTACATATTAGATAAGACTATTTATGAGCTTAAATTAGACACCCTACCTCAAATAAAACTTTGGAGAAACATTATGAATTTGCACCAAGACAGTGCAATTGTAAACATTGGAAATTCTAGAAATGTCATTCAAAAAATAAAATTAAGCGATTGGTATGCAAAGCCCGATTCAATAAAAAAAGCGTTCAAAGATAGTTTAAGATTTGTTTATAGAGTTGATTCGTGCACAAATGTATTTATTACGGCAGGCAAAAAATTTTTTTATGATTTTGAAAAAACATCTCAAAATTTTCACAAAGGCATAAATTGTTTCGTTGACAATGGTGTTGACCCATGGTATGCTCAGGCAATTCTTTTAATTGAAAGTCCTAACAAATTACAAAAATCTGCTGCCGGAGCTTACGGGCCGTTTCAACTTATGAAAGATGTAGCGCGTTTATATGGTTTAAAAGTTAATCGCGAAATTGACGAAAGGGCAGATTTTGAAAGAAGTGCTTTTGCTTCAAGTAGTTTAATTAAAACCATTTGTATTCCACAAACCAAGAAAATGCTAGATAACTTAAACATAACACAATATAACGAAAGTGATTTATGGTTTAAACTTTTAGTCATGCACGTCTATCATGCCGGTTCCTATAATGTACAATGCGCACTTAATGCAATTAATCCCCAACAAGGCAACATGGATATAATTTTTAATTTATGGCAAACAAAAACTGCTAAATTTAAAAATTCATCACAAAATTATTCTCAGTTAGTGTTAGCCGCCATGATTGAAATGAACCAAAGGGTTAAGGTCAAAATATAATAAGGCTTTATTAGTCTGCTATTTCTTATTTTATTAATTAAAAATCGCTTAATTTTACACAAATTGTGTTATGATAAATTTACCCCAACGCCCCCGTAGAAATCGTAAAAATCAAGTAGTAAGAGAATTAGTTTCCGAAAATTCTGTTAATGTAAACGACCTTATTTTACCCTTGTTTTTAACAGAAGGAAAAAATAAAAAATCTGAAATTTCTTCGATGCCCAATATTTATAGATTTAGCGGCGATTTAATTTTAAATGAAATAGAGGCATGTTTAAAAATAGGATTACATACGTTTTGTTTGTTTCCGAGTTTGAGCGATAAACATAAAGATAAAAAAGCAACCGAATCGTATAACAGTAAAGGGATTTATCCAACCGTAATCAAAAATATAAAAAAATATTTTCCTGAAGCAGTAATCATGACTGATGTTGCAATGGATCCTTATAGTAGCGATGGCCATGATGGTTTAGTTAAAAACGGACAAATATTGAATGATGAAACGTTAACTATTTTAGCTAAAATGGCATTAGTTCAAGCTGAAGCCGGTGCAGATATTATCGGGCCGAGTGATATGATGGACGGTAGGGTTGGTTTTATTCGTGAGGCACTTGATGAAGCAGATTTTACAAATGTTTCAATTATGAGTTATACTGCAAAATATGCCAGCGCATTTTATGGACCATTTAGAGATGCATTAGATAGCGCTCCTAAATTTGGAGATAAAAAAACGTATCAAATGAATCCGGCAAACAGCCGCGAAGCCTTATTAGAAGCAGATTTAGATTTTAATGAAGGAGCAGATTTTTTAATGGTAAAACCGGCATTAAGTTATTTAGATATTATCAAATTACTAAACGATAATTTTAATCTACCAATTGCAGCATATAACGTAAGTGGAGAATACGCTATGGTTAAGGCAGCGGCAGCAAAAAACTGGATTGACGGCAATAAAGTACGCGACGAAATTTTATTGAGCATAAAACGAGCAGGAGCATCTGTTATCTTAACTTATTTTGCTAAAGAATTCGCACTATCAAAAAAATAATTTGTCTTTTACCTCTGGAAATATTTTTTTTACCGGTTTTATGGGTAGCGGAAAATCAACCGCAGGAAAAAAACTGTCTAAACTACTACGTTTACGATTTATTGATTTAGATTATTACATTGAACAGAAGGAAAAACTTTCTGTTCAAAGCATATTTGATAATTTTGGTGAATCTGTTTTTCGAAAAATGGAGCAGACGAGTTTAAATGAAATCATAACTAATCAAAAAAATACTGTTGTCTCTCTTGGCGGAGGCACTGTTTGTTATGAAAATAATTTAGAGCTGATCAAATCGAACGGACTGTTGATTTTTATTGAATTACCTGCAGAATCAATAGCCTACAGGCTTGAAAAATCAAAGGTGCAAAGACCCCTAATTAAAAATCTTAAAGGCGCTGAGTTAGTAGGCTTTATAAATGAAAAATTAAATCAACGTAAAATTTTTTACGACAAGTCTCATTTCGTAGTTTCGGGAATAAATGTTACACCACAAATTTTGCAACAAAAAATAATTGAGTTTAAAAATAAAAACATATAGGGTTTTAGTTAGCTTCCTTTTTTTAATTTCAATAATACCCTTGATTTCTCAGAATTTTATTTATCAAAATAAAAATCTTGGCTTTAATGTTGGCCTTAATTGTGCTTTTGGCACACACTTTCAAAGATTAGGATTAAATTTTAATTTCTTTTATGTTAATCAATCTTTTCAGGCAAACACCGAGGCAAGAGTATATTTTAGTTTTAAAAATTTAGGACCTTCTCTCTTTTATAAGGAACTGGTAATTTCCCAAGGAGTATTGTATGGTTATGGAAAACAGCAGAATTATTACAATTCGTTTTTAAACCCAGTTTCTAATCAAACCGGATTAAAAAATAC
>JBIJCO010000073.1:0-3847 GCA_044344665.1 Bacteroidia bacterium
CTTTTTCGCGAAGCTTCAATTAATGATATATGACCATCGTGCAGGGCGCCCATGGTCGGCACAAAGCCTAAAGACTGATTTAAATTTTTTATTTGTCTCACAAAGGCTTGCAGGTCTACTATTTTGGTGAAAATTAACATGATAGGTTCCCGCAAATGTACATTTTACTTTGAAATATGGATTTTTTTTTATTACTTTTGTATAATATTTAGGAAACTAATTTTTAGTTATGAAGAAAGCCAGAGTTCTTTTTGTTTCGCAAGACATTACCCCTTATTTAGACGAAACCTATGTTGGAAAAATTGCCAGAAAGCTGCCGCAGGGTATTCAGGAGCGAGGTAAAGAGATACGTACTTTTATGCCTAAGTATGGTTGTATAAACGAACGCAGGCATCAGTTACATGAAGTAATTCGCCTTTCGGGAATGAATCTGGTTATCAATGATATTGATCATCCGTTAATTATTAAAGTAGCAAGTATTCCTAGCGCCCGAATGCAGGTTTATTTTATCGATAATGAAGAATATTTTAGTAGAAAAGCTGTTTTGACAGATAAAACCAGTGGCAAATATTTTGACGATAACGACGAGCGAGCAATGTTTTTTGTTCGTGGTGTTGCTGAAACAGTTAAAAAACTTGGTTGGCAGCCAGACATTATTCATTGCCACGGTTGGTTTACTTCTTTAATGCCACTTTATATTAAAAAGTATTATGCCGAAGATCCTTTATTTGCGGATACAAAATTAGTGGTGTCGCTATATGAAGATGTTTATCCGAAGAATTTGAATAAAAAATTTATTGAAAAATTATCTTTTGACGGCTTTAATAAAAAAGATTTAAAACAAATTTCTGAAGAATCTAGTCATTTAAATATGTTAAAACAATCTATTGAATTTGCAGACGGCGTTATTCAAGGAACAGAAAACATTAATCCCGATTTAGAAAAATTTATAAAAAAATCTGGAAAGCCTTTTCTGCCATTTAAAAATGAATTAGAGTATATGGATTCATTTAATGAGTTTTATGATATTATGCTTGAAGATGCCAATGTTTTAAATTAAATCGGAATTTCTTAATAAATAACCCCGGCAATTTGTTGGGGTTATTTTTTTTAAATAAACAACTATAATTAAATAATAACCTATATTTTAGCGTTAATAATATTAAAATAACTTGAAACTTTTTAAAAAAATAATTATACCCTTGTTTACATTTATAGTCTTAAGTAGCTGTAAAAAGGATAATAATGTATTGGGTGTAGAAATATTGCCTGAAAATGACGGGCTTAATGCGAGTTTTTGCGATACGGCAATTATTAATGCATTTACTCAAAAGCTTGATTCAATTGGATCTTATAATGATAGTTATAAATTTTTAGGTAGTAACCAAGATCCAACTTTTGGTAGAATGGATGTGGGTTTATGTTTAAATGCAACCATTCCTAATGGGGTTACGAATGTTACATTTGGAGACGATGCTAATTTAATGTCAGCAGAAATTATTTTAGCTATACATAGTTTAGATTTTGTAGGTGACCAAAGTACTCCTTTAACTTATTCTGTTTTTGCCTTAGATTCTTCTTTAAATACCTCAAGGCTATATTATTCAAACAATAAAAAGCTCCATAATCAAAATGTACTTTTATCTGTTTATACGGGTACATACAGCACATATAATAATAAACTTGTTTTGCGTTTGCCTATAGATTTTAACTATGCTAAATCCATTCTAAATAATCCACAATATTTAACAGATAACTCTACATTTTTAAAATATTATAAAGGTTTTTATATAACCGCATCAGGAAGTAATTTAAATCCTGTTTCATCACAAGGTGTTATAGGTAAATTTAATTTAGATGATGATGTTAGTGGTTTTTATTTACATTATCAAAATGGTGCACCTTCCGCTACAAAAAAAGACATTGATTATAAATTTAATTTTTCAGGAACCAGTGCATTGAGGTACAATACTGTAAATTATCAACCTAATCAGGGTGGTAGCTATATTTTAACTCAACAGTTGTTAGGAAATAAAACGCTTGGACAACAAAATTTATTTTTAAAAGGTTTAGCCGGAACAAAAGTTGAGATACAATTACCTTTTTTAAACTATTTAAAAAATTTATCAGATTCTTTTCCTATTGCAATAAATCGGGCAGAATTTGTTTTTAATATTGACCCTTCCTTTTCTGCAAAAATTGGTAATGGTATTTATTTTACACCTCCCAAATTGGCTTTGTTACCTTTGGATTCTTTAGGGAAAGAAAATTATGCCATAGATCAATTATCTACCACAGATTTTGCCCGCTATGGTGGTGATTTTGATCCTTTAAACAACAGATACGTTTTTAATTTAGCCCGTCACATTCAAGCTATTTTAAATAATAAACGAAAAAATTACGGATTCAAATTGGTAATTGCAGATCCAAATGGTGCATTATCTATTCGTCGCGACAATTATGATGAACGTGTTGTGTTGGTAGGTAGCAGTAATCCAAATACCCTCCTGAGACCAAAGTTTAATTTAAGTTTCATAAAATACAAAAAGGATAATTAATTATTACATTGATTTAATGTTTGAATTTTTTTAATTTTTAATTGAATTAAGTAATGATAAGCAAAGATGTATATAATTTACTTAATCTGAAGGTAAGTCCTGCGTCTCCAAGTTTTATTCTATATTCCGAAAAAAAAAGCCCTAGACTAAATTATGTCACAAAATTTATTTTTGAACATGTTTTAAAAGTTAACTGTTTGGTTACGGATGATTTTTTAGAGTTCGAAAAATCACCTTGTTTTAAAATTAATTACTCTTTAAAATCAGTTAAAGAAGCTCTTCACATAATACCGCAGGAGTATTTATTTATGGAAGGGTTATCAGAAATTAGTCTGAAACCTATCTTAAAAAATAATATGATTTACTTTTTTGAAAATAAAAATTTAGAGGTAAAATCAGATTTTGATTATGATATATTCTCTGCTGTTTTTTATTTTATTTCGAGACACGAAGAGTGGTTAAATCCTGAATTAGATAAGCATTCGAGATTTGAATTAAATAGTAGTGTTTTATATAAAAAAAAATTTCATAAAATTCCAGTGGTTGATAATTGGATTTTAGAATTGAAACATGCGTTAAAAAGTTTGTTTAATGGAATTGTATTTCCAGAAAATAAATTTACTGTCATTAGTTCTATAGACGTGGATAACCTTTATGCATATAAAAAAAAGGGATTTCTCAGAACTATAGGAGCTTTTTTAAAGGATTTGTTTAAACTAGATATTAAAAATCTAATTGCGAGAAAAAATGTAGTTCTTAATAAACAAAAAGATCCATTTGATATTTATTCTGAAATATCAAATTTTTGTGAACAAAATAGTATTCCTTTAATTTATTTTTTTCTCTACAAATCTGGAACAAAATATGACCGAACAATTCATCCAAGATCAAACGTTTTTTCGGAGGTAATATGTCAATTAAAAAAAACTAATTCATTTATTGGGTTGCATCCATCATATTTTTCATATAATAATCTTGATTGTTTAAACAAAGAAATAGAAAGTTTTTCTGAGCTAATAGGTCAAAAAGTCCAATTTTCCAGACAACATTATTTAAGATTTGATATTAAAATCACGCCAAAATTATTAATAGCTCAAAATATTAAGATAGATTTTACGATGGGCTTTGCTACCGGTATTGGTTTTAGAGCAGGAACAAGTTTTCCGTTTTTATATTACGATTTTAATTCCGAATCCGAAACAGAGTTGTTATTTCTGCCGTTTTGCGCTATGGATGGGGCATATTTTGTTTATGATGACATTAAGCCAAAAGAAATGTTAGATTCAATG
>JBIJCO010000025.1:0-42500 GCA_044344665.1 Bacteroidia bacterium
TGAATTATTCGTTGCTTGGTATTCTGGAGTAGAATGGGAGCAATATGCTTTCTTAAATAGAGCAACTGGTCCAATGGCTTGGAGTTATTGGATAATGATGTCATGTAACGTTTTGTCGCCCCAATTATTTTGGTTTAAAAAAATTAGGACTTCTATAGTTGCAACATTTATTTTATCCATTGTTGTTAATATAGGAATGTGGTTTGAGCGATTTGTTATTATTGTACCCACATTATGTCGTACTTATCTACCTTCTACATGGAATACTTATACTCCTTCTTTTATTGATATTGGAATTTTTGTTGGAACAATTGGTATGTTTGGGACTTTTTTCTTATTGTTTTCAAGATATTTCCCTGTAATTGCACAAGCAGAATTGAAAACAATATTAAAATCATCTGGAGAGTCTCAAAAAGAAGCACATAAAAATCATCATTAATAAATTTGATCTACGTATATGGCAAATAACAAACATATTATTCACGGCGTATTTGGCGATGAGGAGCCATTATTAGATGCTTGTAAAAAATTAAGAGCATCTGGAATCAGAATAAAAGAAGTTTTTTCACCTATGCCAATTCATGGTATAGATGGAATTATTGGAGTTCCAAGAACGAGAATTGCAATTTGTGCTTTTATCTATGGTATTACAGGCACATCCTTAGCTACTTTGATGATGTGGTACATGATGATACATGACTGGCCTAATGATATTGGAGGTAAACCAAGCTTTGCCTATTACATGAATGTTCCGGCTTTTATTCCGATTACTTTTGAAAGTACTGTTTTTTGTGCTGCTCATGGAATGGCACTTACTTATTTTTTACGTTGTTGGTTGATTCCTGGTGCAAAAGCCAAAAATCCTGATCCAAGGACAACAGATGATAAATTTTTAATTTATCTGGAGCTGAATGATGACCAAGCTATTAAAGCAGAAGAAATAATGAAAAGTAACGGAGCAGAGGAAGTTAATCGTAAAGGAACCATAGTTGTTGAACCAAAATATATAATTGAAGAAACTCATTAGTATGAAAATAAATTATAATAGCTTTAAATTTGTATTTACATCAGGATTCTTAGCTCTGCTTATTACAACTTTCATTTCTTGTGGTAAAAAAGATAAAAATAGCCCGGGCATAGAATTTATGCCTGACATGTATCGATCACCATCATTAGAATACTATAGCGTTCATATGTTAGATGGCGATACAATTAACAACGCTAAAAAACCTGTGACAGGGACCGTGTCTCGTGGATATCTGCCATATGCTTATCCAAATACGGCTGAAGGATATGAACAGGCCGGATTAAATTTACATAATCCATTCATCAACCAAAAAGAAGAATTTGAAAAAGATGGTGAAGTATTATATGGAAAGTTTTGTATTCATTGCCATGGAGCTACTGGTGCTGGTGATGGAAAAGTTGGTGGAAAATTGCCAGGACCACCTCCCGCATATAACGGGGCTTTGAAAAATTTACCAGAAGGTAAGATTTTCCATACCCTTACTTATGGTAAAGGAACAATGGGGTCTCATGCAAGTCAGTTAACTCAAGAAGAGCGCTGGAAGTTAGTTTTTTATGTACAAAAGTTACAAGGACCTAAAGAGGTTGTTAGTGATAGTTTGAAAATTGAAACGCAAAATTCTTCTACAATAAACCCAGTAAAAAAATAATAGTATTAAATATTTTAGAGAGACTATGAATATCGAAAAATTAAATTTTACAGTACCTTCAAAAGCAAAATTGTTTTCAATTATTTTGATGGCAATAGGGTTAATTTCAATAATATTAATGTTTGTTTTTGATAAAGGTAATGATCAAGAGCATTATCACGCAGGTACACGTGCTTGGAGTAATCTTTTTGCTGGCTCTTTCTTTTTCATGGCATTATCATTAGCAGCAGCTTTTTTCTTGGGTTTACAGTATGCTGCTGAAGCTGGTTGGGCCACCACGGTGAAAAGGGTAATTGAAGCTGTTACAATGTATTTGCCTTACGGTTTAAGTTTTATGATGATGTTGTTTATTGTAGGTCAATTCCATGGTCATCACATTTATCATTGGATGGCCGAGGGTATAGCTACACCTGGTCATGAAAATTATGACGAGGTAATTGCAAATAAAATAGGTTATTTTGGTTGGTTTTGGTGGTTAAGAACTATTTTGTATATAATAGGTTGGTTATGGTTTACTTTCAAGTTAAGAAGTAATTCAATTGAAGCAGATAAATTGGAAGTTGATATTAATAATAGTTTTCATTGGAAGAATATTAAATTGGGAGCTTGGTTTATGGTTTTGTTTGCTGTTACATCTTCAACTTCATCTTGGGATTGGATAATGAGCATTGATACTCATTGGTTTTCAACTTTATTTGGTTGGTATGTTTTTTCTGGAATGTGGATTAGTGCAATTATTACCATAACTATATTGGTTATTTGGCTTAGAAAAATTGGGTATTTGGAATTTGTAACAGAAAGTACAATACACGATTTAGGTAAGTGGATGTTTGCTATATCGTTTTTGTGGACATACCTTTATTTTTCGCAGTTTATGTTGATTTGGTATGCTGATGTGCCTGAGGAGATTATTTATTTTCAGACGCGTTGGGAAAGTTATAAAGGTTTAATGTGGACTGTTTTCTTTGTAAACTTTGCTTTCCCAATGATAATGTTGATGAGTAGAGATTCTAAACGAAATTTTTTCTTTTTAATGTTTGTAGGGACAATTATTTTTATTGGACATTACATGGATGTAATTATGATTGTAATGCCAGGAACAGTAGGTCATCATTGGAATGGTTTAAGTTGGATGGAGTTTGGTAATTTCTTTTTCTTTTTAGGGTTGTTTATTTACGTTGTATTAAAAGCGCTATCAAAAGCACCACTATTAGTAAAGAACCATCCTTTCTTAAATGAAAGTTTACATCATACAACTTAATAACTTTTATATTTTTTTGAATAAATAAATAAATTAAAAATTTAAAACCTAAATAAAATGAATTTTTTAGTACTGTTAGCTCTTGTTTTATTAATAATTGCAGGACATCAATTATTAAGAGTTATTGAATTAAGCCGTGGGTTAAAATCATCGAAAGAATGGATGGTAACAAAATCGGATAATAATATGATGGGTAAAGCCATGTTATTATTTATGTTTTTATTTTTTGCATTTTTCTTTTGGCAAGTTAACAGGTGGATGGATCGTTCATTGCCTCCAGCTGCATCTGTTCATGGTGAGAAAATTGATTTGTTGTGGGATGCTAATATATATTTAGTTACGTTTGTTTTTTTAGTTACAAATTTCTTTTTGTTTTTATTTGCCTATAAATATAGAGGAATTGATAGCTCAAAAGCTTCTTACATTACTCACAATAATAAACTTGAAATGGCATGGACTGTTATTCCTGCTGTTGCACTGGCATTTATTATAATTTTTGGTTTGAAATATTGGAATGAAATTATGTCTGAAGCCAAAACTTCTGATAAAGTTGTAATTGAGTTATATGCTAAACAATTTGATTGGACTGCACGATATGCAGGTAAAGATGGAAAATTAGGAGAAACTGAATATAGACAAATTGACGGTAGCAATCCAGTTGGTATGGATACTACTGATTTGTTTGGAAATGATGATATATTAGTAAGAAATGAATTTCATATTCCTGTCGGGAAAGAAATTGAATTAAAAATGAGAAGTAGAGATGTTATTCATAGCGCTTATTTACCTCATTTTAGAGTACAAATGAATTGTGTTCCTGGAATGATAACTAGTTTTAAATTCACGCCTAATAAAACTACTGCTCAAATGAAAAAAGATCCATATGTAGTTAAAATGATGGCAGGAATTAATGCTCAAAGAGCTAAGTTTAACAAAGAACCTGTTGAATTTGATTATTTATTATTATGCAATAAAATTTGTGGAGCTTCTCACTATAATATGCAAATGAATCTTATTGTTGATACTGAAGCTGATTATTTAGCTTGGTTAGCAAAACAAAAAGTGTTTAAATCTGTTTTAGCATCAAATCCTTAATTAAAAATTCTAAATAAACTATATATATGGCTACCGTAAAAATTTCAGAATTAGAGAAAGAACATTTAGCTCATCACGAGCATGTTCACGATCATCATGACGATCATGAGGAAAGTTTTGTGAGTAAATACATCTTTAGTATGGATCATAAAATGATTTCACGACAGTTTTTAATAACTGCTATCATTATGGCTGTTATTGCTATGACTATGTCTATCATTTTTAGGATGCAGCTTGCTTGGCCAGGTGAAAAATTTGCATTTATTAATGCTATGCTAGGGGATAAGTGGGGTAAAGATGGAATACTTGACCCTAATATGTATCTAGCTTTGGTTACAATTCATGGCACTATTATGGTGTTTTTTGTTTTAACAGGAGGGCTAAGTGGAACCTTTGCAAATTTATTAATCCCTTATCAGGTTGGTGCTAGAGATATGGCGTCAGGATTTTTAAATATGCTTTCATACTGGTTCTTTTTTCTTTCTAGTGTAATAATGACAGCTTCATTATTCATTGACGATGGCCCCGCTTCAGCTGGTTGGACAATTTACCCTCCATTATCTGCTCTGCCAGAAGCTATTCCTGGTTCAAAGTTAGGTATGACTTTATGGTTAGTTTCAATGACATTATTTGTTGTTTCATCCTTGTTAGGAGGAATTAATTATATAGTTACTGTTATAAATATGAGAACGAAAGGGATGAAAATGACTAGAATGCCTTTAACGATCTGGGCTTTCCTAATCACTGCAATATTGGGTGTTTTATCTTTCCCTGTTTTAGTTTCATGTGTGGTATTATTAATCTGTGATAGAAGTTTAGGAACAAGTTTTTATTTATCTGATATTTATATTGGAGGTAGGCCGCTTGACAACGTAGGAGGAAGCCCTGTATTATTTGAACATTTGTTTTGGTTTTTAGGTCATCCTGAGGTATACATTGTATTGTTACCTGCACTGGGTATTACATCAGAGGTTATTGCTACAAGTTCTAGGAAACCAATTTTTGGATACAGAGCCATGATTGGTTCAATGTTGGCTATTGGGTTTCTTTCATTTATTGTTTGGGGACATCATATGTTTATGACAGGTATGAATCCTTTCCTTGGTTCTGTATTTGTATTTACTACTCTGTTAATTGCTATCCCTTCGGCGGTAAAAGCATTTAATTATATAACAACAATGTGGAAAGGTAATATTCAATATACTCCTGCTATGTTATTTTCTGTTGGTTTAGTATCTTCTTTCATTACCGGTGGTGTTACGGGTATTATTCTAGCTGATTCTACTTTAGATATTAATGTTCATGACACTTATTTTGTTGTGGCTCATTTCCACATTGTAATGGGTTTAAGTGCAATTTTCGGAATGTTTGCCGGTGTTTATCATTGGTTCCCTAAAATGTTTTTAAGAATGATGAATAAAAAACTTGGTTATTTGCACTTTTGGACGACTATAATAACTGCCTATGGCGTGTTTTTCCCAATGCACTTTTTGGGTTTAGCTGGTGTTCCTCGCAGATATTATACTAACAGTAATTTTCCAATGTTTGATAACTTAGTAGATGTTAACGAAATTGTAACTGTTTGTGCTATTGTTGGAGCTCTTTCTCAAGGTATATTTTTATTTAATTTTTTCTACAGTATTTTCCGTGGAGAGAAAGCGCCTCAAAATCCTTGGAATTCAAATACACTAGAATGGACTACGCCAATGGCTAATATACATGGTAATTGGCCTGGACCTTTACCGGTTGTTCATCGTTGGGCTTACGATTATTCTAAGCCAGGAAAAGAAAAAGATTTTGTTTTGCAAACTGTTCCATTAGAAGATGGTGAACAGGATGGAGATAGCCATTAATTTTTAAAAAACCCCCGAAGAATTTCGGGGGTTTTTTAATTGTATTGTTTTTGATTTTATGTTTTAGTTGCATAATATTAAGTTCTGTTTTGCTTGAATGCCAAACTTTATGCTTTCCTATAAATCCTAATGTAATTTTACAATTTTCTTGGTATTATTTTGTCATCCTTTGATTTTTAATTAATATTAACATCCTAATAAAAACAATGAAAAAAGACAAAATAAGAACTGTAATTTTGGTTTTAGGACTGCTATCTATTAATTCCATAATTAAAGCTCAGGAGTCTTTAAATGCTGGTGGTGGCGATGCTGTCGGCACAGGAGGAAGCGCAGCTTATAGCATAGGTCAGGTGGTTTATACAACGATTGCAGGTTCCGGTGGTACAACTGAGCAGGGGGTGCAACATGCCTATGAAATTTATACGGTTGGAATTAAGGAAACAAATTTGAATATTTTTTTATCAGTTTTCCCTAATCCAACATTTGGAAATTTAGAATTAAAGGTCGGAAGCGAACACTTAGAAGATTTAACCTTTTCCTTATACGATGCATTAGGGAAACTAATTGAAAGCAAAAAAATAGCTAAAACAACCGAAAAATTCAGCATGGAAAATTTGCCGGGAGCAACCTATTTTTTAAGCGTAAGAAAACATAACACAGAATTAAAATCATTTAAAATTATTAAATACTAAGATGAAAAAAATATACTCACTAATTATAGGTTTTTTATTAGCCACGGGCTTATATTCACAAGCGCCTCAAAAAATGAGTTATCAAGCTGTAATACGAAACAGTAGTAATACATTGATAACATCTACCTCGGTGGGTATGAGAATAAGTATTTTGCAAGGATCAGCAACAGGGACAGCAGTATATGTAGAAACTCAAACACCAAGCACTAATGCCAATGGTTTAGTAAGTATAGAAATTGGAAATGGAACAGTAGTAAGCGGTACTTTTTCTGCAATTAATTGGGCGAATGGACCCTATTTTATTAAAACAGAAACCGATCCCACGGGAGGAACGATTTACACCATAGTTGGGACAAATGAATTAATGAGTGTGCCTTACGCTTTATTCAGCGCAAATGGCAATCCTGGTCCAATAGGACCCCAAGGCCCGCAAGGTATTGCAGGAACGAATGGAACCAATGGAACCAACGGATTGAACACGCTAGCGTTAACTACAGCAGAACCAAGTGGTACAAATTGTGCAACAGGTGGTGTAAAATTGGAATATGGTTTAGATGCTAATAATAACGGTTTACTAGAAGCAGTTGAGATAAACACTACACTTACAAATTATGTTTGTAACGGTTTAACAGGAGCAGCGGGTGCTACAGGTCCAACTGGATTAACAGGTGCGACAGGTTCACAAGGTGTTGCTGGTAATAACGGATTAAATACTTTGGCGTTAACTACAGCTGAACCAAGTGGTACAAATTGCGCAACAGGCGGTGTAAAAGTAGAATATGGTTTAGATGCAAACAACAACGGTTTATTAGATGCAGTTGAAATAAACACTACACTTACAAAATATGTTTGTAATGGATTAATAGGTGCAACGGGAGCAACCGGTGCAATCGGACCACAAGGACCTACTGGACTAGCTGGTGCAACAGGAGCTACAGGCGCAACTGGTCCGCAAGGTATTGCAGGTACCAACGGAACTAACGGAACAAATGGCCAAAATACATTGGTGAAAACAAGTACCGAAGCAGCAGGCGCAAATTGCGCAACAGGTGGTGTAAAATTGGAATATGGTTTAGATGCTAATAATAACGGTTTACTGGATGTTGCGGAAACAAATACAGCATTAACAAAATATGTTTGTAATGGATTAACAGGTGCTACTGGTGCAACAGGTTTAACAGGTGCAACAGGACCTCAGGGACCTATAGGTTTAACAGGAGCAACTGGTTTAACTGGACCTCAAGGGCCTACAGGTTTAACGGGTGGGACGGGTGCAACTGGACCTGCGGGACCACAAGGTCCTACTGGATTAACAGGTGCGACAGGTTCACAAGGTGTTGCTGGTAATAACGGATTAAATACTTTGGCATTAACTACAGCAGAACCAAGTGGTACAAATTGCGCAACAGGCGGTGTAAAAGTAGAATATGGTTTAGATGCAAACAACAACGGTTTATTAGATGCAGTTGAAATAAACACTACACTCACAAAGTATGTTTGTAACGGTTTAACAGGAGCTACGGGAGCAACCGGGGCAACTGGACCTCAAGGACCTACAGGATTAACGGGCGCAACAGGACCGCAAGGTATTGCAGGCACCAATGGAACAAACGGGACAAATGGCCAAAACACCTTGGTAAAAACAAGTACCGAAGCAGCTGGTGCAAATTGCGCAACAGGTGGTGTAAAAGTTGAGTACGGTTTAGATGCAAACAATAACGGTTTATTGGATGTAGCAGAAACAAATACAACATTAACAAAATATGTTTGTAATGGATTAACAGGAGCAATAGGCGCAACTGGCGCGACAGGACCTCAAGGACCTACTGGATTAACTGGTGCAACAGGAGCTACAGGCGCAACTGGTCCGCAAGGTATTGCGGGAACTAATGGAACTAATGGCACCAACGGCCAAAACACCTTGGTAAAAACAAGTACCGAGGCAGCAGGCGCAAATTGTGCAACAGGTGGTGTAAAAGTTGAATACGGTTTGGATGCTAACAATAACGGTTTACTAGATGTTGCGGAAATAAATGCAACGTTAACAAAGTATGTTTGTAATGGATTAACAGGCGCAACCGGTTCTACTGGTGCAACTGGACCTGCCGGACTTCAGGGACCTACTGGATTAACAGGTGCAACCGGACCACAAGGAGTTGCGGGTACCAACGGAACAAATGGCCAAAATACCTTGGTAAAAACAAGTACCGAAGCAGCAGGCGCAAATTGTGCAACAGGTGGTGTAAAAGTTGAATACGGTTTAGATGCAAACAATAACGGTTTATTGGATCCAACAGAAACAAATGCAACGTTAACAAAATATGTTTGTAATGGATTAACAGGAGCTACCGGTGCAACAGGACCTGCCGGACCTCAGGGACCAATTGGTTTAACAGGAGTAACCGGCCCACAAGGACCTGCCGGACCACAAGGACTTATAGGTTTAACGGGTGCGACTGGTGCAACAGGACCTCAAGGTATTGCAGGTGCCAACGGAACTAACGGGACAAATGGAACTAATGGTCAAAACACCGTGGTAAAAACAAGTACTGAAGCAGCAGGTATTAATTGTGCAACAGGTGGTGTAAAAGTTGAGTATGGTTTAGATGCTAACAATAACGGTTTACTAGATGTTGCGGAAATAAATGCATCGTTAACAAAATATGTTTGTAATGGTTTAACAGGAGCTACAGGTGCTACTGGTGCAACTGGACCTGCTGGACCTCAGGGAGCAACTGGTTTAACAGGAGCAACCGGTTTAACAGGACCTCAAGGACCTACAGGTTTAACGGGTGCTGCAGGTACCACAGGACCTACCGGCCCTCAAGGACCGACTGGTTTAACAGGAGCAACCGGTCCACAAGGACCAGCAGGACCACAAGGCGCTGCAGGATTAACGGGTGCGACTGGTGCAACAGGACCTCAAGGTATTGCAGGTGCCAACGGAACTAACGGGACAAATGGAACTAATGGCCAAAATACGTTGGTAAAAACAAGTACCGAAGCAGCAGGCGTAAATTGTGCAACAGGTGGTGTAAAATTAGAATATGGTTTAGATGCCAATAATAACGGTTTATTGGATCCAGCAGAAATAAATGTAACGTTAACAAAGTATGTTTGTAATGGATTAACAGGCGCAACCGGTGCGACTGGTGCAACAGGACCTGCTGGACCACAAGGCGCTGCAGGATTAACGGGTGCTACAGGTGCAACAGGACCACAAGGACCTATAGGTTTAACGGGAGCTACTGGTGCAAATGGACCTGCTGGACCACAAGGACCTACAGGATTAACAGGTGCTACTGGCGCAACAGGACCTCAAGGCCCTGCCGGACCACAAGGACCAATTGGTTTAACGGGAGCTACTGGTGCAACGGGAATTCAGGGACCACAAGGATCAACTGGATTAACAGGAGCTACCGGTGCAACAGGACCTGCCGGACCGCAAGGACCGACTGGTTTAACGGGAGCAACTGGTTTAACTGGACCTCAAGGCCCTGCAGGATTAACGGGCGCTACAGGTGCAACAGGACCTGCCGGACCGCAAGGACCGACTGGTTTAACGGGAGCAACTGGTTTAACTGGACCTCAAGGCCCTGCAGGATTAACGGGCGCTACAGGTGCAACAGGACCTGCCGGACCGCAAGGACCGACTGGTTTAACGGGAGCAACCGGTTTAACTGGACCTCAAGGCCCTGCAGGATTAACGGGCGCTACTGGTGCTACCGGACCTCAAGGCCCTGCCGGACCACAAGGACCAATTGGTTTAACGGGATCTACCGGTGCAACAGGACCTGCCGGACCGCAAGGACCGACTGGTTTAACGGGAGCAACTGGTTTAACTGGACCTCAAGGACCTGCAGGATTAACGGGCGCTATAGGTGCAACGGGACCTCAGGGACCACAAGGACCAACTGGATTAACAGGAGCTACCGGTGCAACAGGACCTGCCGGACCGCAAGGACCGACTGGTTTAACTGGACCTCAAGGCCCTGCAGGATTAACGGGCGCTACTGGTGCAACTGGACCTCAAGGGCCTACAGGATTAACGGGTGCGACTGGTGCAACAGGACCTGCTGGACCGCAAGGCCCAACAGGATTAACAGGTGCAACCGGACCACAGGGGCCTCAAGGACCGATTGGTTTAACTGGTGCAACAGGCACAGGAGGTGCAGCACAAATTGTACTTAATGCAACAAAAAGCGCAGCTCAATCCATTGCAGCTTCTTCTGGCAATGCTTCGCCAGGACTGGCTGATATAAATTTTAACACCTATTCAGCACCCATATTTGGATCTTTTGACGGAATTAACTTTACCGTTTCATCACCAGGAATTTATTTAATTAACGCATTTGTAGCTAATAGTGGTTGCGGAAATAGCCCTGTTAATAGTTTTGCTGGTTGTATTGGTATTGATCTTATGGTAAACAATACCGCGATTGCTTATGGCCCTTGCCAGACTTCAAACCGCTACTCTTGTGCATCAATGGGTCGAGCAAATCTTAGCTTTGTAGTTAATCTAAATTCTGGTGACATCGTAAAAATACGTGGTCAAAATGGCACTATTAATACACTTTTTATTACTACAAGTGGTGAAACACGTCTTGTAATAGTAAAATTAGATTGATATTAATAAAAACTTTTCGTTCTTGTCTCTGTTATCACCAACAATAAATGCAAGGGTCAAAAGTCTCACTAATACAAAAAAACAGATGTTTGTGACAACATCAATAAAAGATATTAATTTTGTTATACTAACTATTTAGTTTTATAACCAATTTGTTTTCTTTTCTTTTGGTTGGCTTCCTATCTATCTTTTGGTAACAAATAATTAATGGCTTCGTAAACATCTTTAAATTGTTTGTTGTATTTACTTTCAAGTTCTTTGAGTTTAGTATTTAACTCAGCATTAGTTAGTGCAAATTGCTTTAAAGCAATAAATGCCCGCATAATTGCGATATTTACATCAATAGCTTTATCGCTGTTTAATATGCCGCTTAACATGGCCACGCCTTGTTCGGTAAAGGCATAGGGTAAATACCTTGTTCCTCCTCTTGTGTTTGAGGTTTCAATTTGCAACCTCAAACTTTCCCATTCAGTTTTTGTTAACTGAAACATAAAATCAACAGGAAATCTTTTTAGATTTCTTTTTACCGCTAGGTTCAAGTTTTTAGTTTGAACTTCGTATAATTCTGTCAAATCAAAATCTAGCATAACTTTTTGCCCTCTAACTTCATAAATTTTTGTTTGAATCACTTGTAATTGCATCTTACTATAAATTAAATTGTTTCTCCGGGAGCAAAAATAATTTATTTAATTGTTGGCTTTGGCTACAAATTATAATATTTTAAAAGAAAGGAGAACTGCTCAATTTCTTAACCTTCCCTTCGGAATAAAACAACACAACTTACCAATAGAATACCTGGTTTAAAATTATTTTTCGAATTATTGCGATGCTGAATCGAGTTCAGCATGACGAGGTATAGTATGTGTTGTCATTCCAAACTTGATTTGGAATCTCAGTACTTATTATACCGGTTTTGTTTTATATTTTTTTAGTGCTGAGTTGCTGAATCGAGTTCAGGATGATTAGTTATATTTTGTACAAAAAAACCGGCAGCAAAAATCAAAAAATAATATCGCAAAATAAAGTTTATTTATAAAACTCAACGGTTGTTTGATTATTTGAGGTAATTGTAAATTTTTTTTCAATAGAATAGATGCTGCCTTTTAAACTTTTAGAGCGCCATATTGAAACATAATTTCCTGGTTGTAAGTAATAGGTTTGCAAGGTTTGGTTATTTAAATTACAAACCCATTCTAATTTATTGTTTTTCTTAACCAAAATACAACCGTCCCCACCCTCTAAACATTTTACGTTTAAGGCTCCGGCATTTGGAATTTCAAGTTCGGTGGTTTTAGATTGTTCAATTGCATGTTGGTTAATATAAATTCGTGGTAATGTTAAAATTTCTAAATCGTATTTACCTACAATGTACTTTTCTGGAGCATTTAATAGTTGCACATTTAATGTTTGCATATTATCCGCTTTTCTTACAATGCATTTTACTTTTTCGTTAAAATTAAAATTACCATAGGGCCTTTTAATTATGAGCGAGCCTTGTGGCGCATCTATTGGAATAATGGTGTGTTTGCCCGGAATAAGTTTTACCTCGCTGCTTGTTGTTGGGGGTATTGTATGCGCAACCACTTTATAGGTTGGATAGTCGTCAAGTATGAGTGTATCAGGATTTTTTTTGTAGTTTAAAGTATGGATGTAATTGTATTTATATTCTTTTTTAGCCACATCGTAAAACGTCATATTTACATTTGTTTCGTTTGGAAGAGATGAAACGTCTAATAGATTTACCTGAGCTGTGGTTTTGTTTAGTTTTTGTTGTTGAATAATGTTGGTGATTTCGCCAAACGTATTTTGATTATCATAATCAAAAAAAGTGCCCACACATTCAAATGTTTTTATTTGTTCGGGGCTCAAGCCAATGCCAATTATAAAGGGTTTAAAAACAATGCCCTTTTCCATTAATTTTTGTCTTGCCTTACATGGATCGCCCTCACATTCTTCAATACCATCTGTAATAAGAATAATAATATTATTGCTTTTATTGTCCGGAAAATCATTAGCTGCTTCGGTTAAAGAGTATTCAATAGGTGTAATACCTGTTGGCAAAGCCGCTTTAACTTTTTGTTTAATTTGAGCGGTATTATTTGCGCTAAATGGCACTATTAATTTGCTGTCTTTGCAATTTCCGGGAGGGTATTTTACGGTATGACCGTACATTCTTAATGCAAATTGTAATGTTTTATCTTTTGCAAGACTATCAATAAATTTATAAAATAAGTTTTTTGCGCCGTCTATTCGTGTGGTGTTATTGTAGGTGGCTATCATACTTTTGCTGGCATCAAATACAAACAATATCCGGGTTGGTTTTTCAATTGTTTTTTTCTGAGAAAAAATTGTAATTGAAAGTAACAGCAAAAATATAATGCACTTATTTTTCATTAAATTAACTTGTAAGTTAAACCATAGCTCTTAGACTTTTTAGAAAAAGTGAAATAGTTTTAAACGATAGAAGTTTTAAAAACCAAAAAATTAATCAATTAATAAAACGGTACCTTTTACTTCTTTATACTCGCCTCTGGCATTTTTATAAGTAATTAAAAAGGCATACACATCTCCTTTATTTCCGCCTCCGTCCCAGCCAACAGTATCGTCATTGGTTTGAAAAACTAAATTTCCCCAACGGTTAAATACAGAAACAGAATATTCTTGTTTGTCAATAAAATGAGTTACAGGCTTCCATATTTTATTTTTTCCTTTAGGCGCAAAGGCATTTGGGATAAAAAGTTTGCCTTCCATATACACATCGGCTTTATTTGAATTACTTTTTTCTAAAAAGCCGTAAGTATTTCCAATTCCTTCAACCGCTTCAATCATGTATTCTATTTTTGAACCATTTGAAGCTTCGTTTTCTATATTATCGGTAAAACTGCTGTCGGCTGTTGGTCCAAATGATGCAATTGGTGCAGTTGCCGATTCATCATTTATTACTCTATAAATATTATAACCGCTTACCCCGCCTAAAAAGCCTGAATAAGATGTCCAATTAATGTGTTTTACAAAAAGATTTTCCTCGTCATCTTTTACTTTTACTAATATCGTTTTTGAAACATTACTCTGTGTCCTGTAGTTTCCACAGCTGTCTTTAATAACTGCCTTGTAATAATATATGTTGTTATTTGATGATATTTTGTTGTCTTCAAACACATAATTAGTATTTCCGTCGTACGGAATAAAGTAAACGGAATTATAATTTATACCGTCTTCAGACCTTAAAATATCTATACCTATACTGGTTTTTGAGGTGTCAATAAACACTGCAATTTCTGCTGTATTTTTATCTTTAATGGTTGCTCTTTTTATGTAAACATAATTTGCTGCTTGAACCTGTTTGGAATAAATACAGGCTTTGTTTGAAGAGGCTGTTATATTTTGAGTGTTATTAATTACCCTGACTAAATAACACACGTTTTTATCTGGAGAAACATTGTTATGAGTAAAAAATGTTTGCGACGTTGACCCAATTTTTAAAAATGGTGCGTTATTTATTGAGGCATATATTCTGTATTCTAAAATACCTTTTGGCAAATTTACATATGGATTCCAAGAAAGACTTGTTTTGTATCCGCATTTGTCGTAAACCGCAGTTAAAAACATGGAGCGTGGTATGGTGTCAAACGCGCCCTGGTTAGCGCAGCTGTCTTTTGCAAACACGTAAAGCTTTACAGAATTGTTATTTGCTTCGTTGGTGTTTAAGTTATAAAATGTATTGTTTCTGCCTATAACACTGTCAATCGGGGTATAAATTCCACTAATGTTTTTAACTATAATGTATTTTGTAATATCAATATCTCTTGGGATATGCCATGCCAAAACGGTGTTTCCGTTTGGTAACACACTTATAGAATCAACATAAGGCTGATTAGGATTTTTTTTATCGTTATAGGTGCCTCCCTGTATGTTTGATGTTGAAATACAGCCGCTGTTATCATTTAACGTAATTTGATAATTTAAATTTGCCTGACAAATGCTTATTGTGTCAGCATAATTTAATGCAGATGTTGATGCAAAATTATTCCATGTTAACGCAGGATATTCTTTTAAAATGGAAAATGTGGGTGACGAAGTTGTAAGTTTTGGTTGGTGTAGATTGTTATAAATAATTTTAATGTCGGGCGCACCAGCAGTGTTTAACAAGTTTAAAAAAATAGTTCTTAAAGTATCTGATGGCTGAGAAACAGAAGTGCCTCCCGAACCAAATTTAGTTTTAATAAAATAGTAGGCGCTGGATGTAGAGGCGTTACTACCAGAATGCGAAAAAGTTGTGGTATTAATTGAACTTACATTGCCAATAATTGAAAAAGACGCTGCTGCGGATGGTGAATAATAAATAACATAAGAGTCAAATAAAAGTCCGGGATCGCTTGGAGGCAGCCAAGTTAAAAGTACTCCGCCATTTGGCTTAACTTGTAAGCATCTCAAATCAGGCGGAGCAACTTGTGCCTTGCTGGTGTAGTAAACAAAAAAAAATATTAAACCAATGTATTTCAATTAAAACTAATAACGCTTAAAGTTAAAAAAATATTATACTGAATTTGTGATATTGATTACCTTTGCAGTTGTCTAAATTGAAAAAATACAGATATATATTATTTTTAATCGCAGGAATCTTTATTTCTACTAATTTTTTTGCACAGCTTGGCGGGCGAAAAAAAGAGCATAAAAATCAAAGCAAGCGCGCATTTTCACTTTTTAAAGGTAAGCGTCGTGCAGGTAATGCTCATATTTTTGCAAGAGGTGGCAGGCACTCCAAAACAAAAAGTGGTTCAAAATGGACAATGAAGCATTCTAATACTGCTAAAATCTCTTTTCGAGGACAAAAATACCTGTTTTCAAGGTTTCGCACTAAATCAAAGGCTAATAATCACGCATTTTTAGCAAGACAAAATAAACAACGGGCCAAGAAGCGAGTTATAGGCAATAAAGTATTTCATCGTAAAAAGTATTTTTAGTCCCGATAAACGCTCGGGATTTTTTATTTTTACAAAATAATTATGAATGTTTTAATATTAGGTTCAGGCGGAAGGGAGCATGCATTTGCTTGGAAAATTTCGCAAAGTAAACAATTACAAAATTTATACATTGCTCCCGGTAATGCCGGTACTGCAAATTGTGGCACCAATGTAAATATTGCGGTAACGGATTTTGACGCTATTAAAAATTTAGTATGGGAAAAGGATATTAATTTGGTTTTGGTTGGGCCGGAAGACCCATTAGTAAAGGGTATTCACGATTATTTTTTAAACGACCCTATTTTAAAAGATGTTCCTGTAATAGGCCCAAAAATGGATGGTGCAATGTTAGAGGGCAGTAAAGATTTTAGTAAACAATTTATGTTTAAGCATGGCATTCCTACTGCTAAATATCAAACCTTTACCAAAGAGAATTTAAATGAGGGCTATTTGTTTCTTGAAACATTAGAACCTCCGTTTGTACTTAAAGCTGATGGATTGGCCGCAGGCAAAGGCGTTTTAATTATAAATGATATTAACGAGGCAAAAGCCGAATTAAAAAACATGTTGGTTGACGCTAAGTTTGGTAATGCAAGTGCGCGTGTTGTAATTGAGGAGTTTTTGCAAGGAATTGAATTGTCAGTGTTTGTTTTAACCGATGGTAAATCATATAAAATATTGCCTGCAGCAAAAGATTATAAGCGAATTGGTGAAGGAGATACAGGTTTAAACACTGGAGGTATGGGTGCGGTTAGTCCTGTGCCATTTGCTGACGATACGTTTATTAAAAATGTAGAAGAATTAATTGTTAAACCTACTATTAACGGGCTAAACAAAGATGGCATAGATTACAGAGGCTTTATTTTTATAGGTTTAATGAATTGTAACGGTCATCCAAAAGTAATTGAATACAATTGCAGAATGGGAGACCCAGAAACCGAGGTGGTAATACCAAGAATAAAAACCGACTTGTTGGATTTGTTAGACGGGGTTGCCACACAAACTTTACATGAAAAAGCTTTTGAAACACTAACAGAAATTGCAACCACGGTTGTTTTGGTTAGCGGCGGTTATCCGGGAGATTTTGTAAAAGGAAAAATTGTAGAAGGTTTAGCAGAAAATTTTGATTCGCACGTTTTTCATTCCGGAACCAAATTTGAAAACGATCATGTTTTAACCAATGGCGGTAGAGTATTTGCCATTACCTCGTTTGGAAATACAATTGAGGAGGCTGTAAGTAAAAGTTTTATTACCGCAGATAAAATTAACTATGAAGGAAAATATTTTAGACGTGATATAGGAAATGATTTAAAAAAATATAAATGATTTTATCACTTATAAAAAAAGAACTTCAATTAGAATTTCGGCAAAAGTCTACAATAGGAGGTGTGGTTGTTTATGTTATTGGGACAATTTTTGTTAGTGCCTTGTGTTTTAAGGGTAAACTTGACAAACCAACATGGAACGCTCTTTTTTGGGTAATAACCTTATTTACATCGGTAACTATAAGCGGAAAAAGTTTTTTGAAAGAAACTGGTGGACAAGCACTTTTTAATTATTTACATTATACTCCTGCACAATTTATAATTGCCAAAGTCTTTTATAATATGGTATTTATGCTTGTACTTAGTTTTATTACATTTTTCTTTTATGCTTTTTTTATTAAAAACGAAGTGGAGAATCTCGCTTTATTTTTTGTTGTGTTAATTCTTGCATCCACCGGATTAGCAGCCGTTTTAAGTTTAATGAGTGCAATAGCCAGTAAAGCAAATGGTAATTTTGCAATAATGAGCATTTTAAGTTTTCCTGTATTAATGCCGTTAATTTTGGTAGTTATTAGAATAAGCAAACAAGCTGTTGACGGTATAGAATGGGCCGGCGTAAGTTTAAGTTTTATTAGCATTTTAGTGGCATTAAATGTTTTAACCATTTCCCTTTCTTTTCTATTATTTCCGTATCTTTGGCGCGATTAAAAACCTAATAAAAATTAGAGCCTTAATACAAAAAAGGATAATCCTCAATTTTGATTTTTGGTCTCGAGTTAGTTAGGTTTAAATCTTTAGGATTAGTTAATGAAACATTGGTACAAAATAATTTCGGTAATTTTTATTTTATATACTTTGGTGTGGGGTATGCTAAATCCAGTTCCGCGCTTAGATATTTTAAACGAAACAATTCGTAATGTTTATTATCATGTACCAATTTGGTTTGCTATGTTGTTTATGATGGCGGTTTCGTTAATTCAAAGTTTGTTCACACTTACAAAAAACAATTTACATAATGATGCAAAGGCATATAACGCTGCTATTGTTGGATTCTTTTTTAGTATCCCAGGCTTGGCTACAGGCTCTGTTTGGGCTAAATATACTTGGGGTACCTGGTGGACATTTCAGGACCCAAAATTAAACGGTGTAGCAATTAGTATATTAATTTATTTAGCTTATTTTATTCTACGTTTTTCGGTTGATGATGAAATAAAACGTGCGAGAATTTCAGCGGTTTATAACGTTTTTGCATTTGTAATGATGAATGTTTTTATTATGATTTTGCCAAGACTAACAGATTCACTTCATCCTGGTAACGGAGGAAATCCTGCATTTTCTAAATACGATATGGATAACAACATGCGTTTTGTGTTTTATCCAGCAGTTATTGGATGGATATTATTTAGTTATTGGTTGTTTGAAATTAAGAACCGAATAAGTTTTTTAAAAAATAAATTAAATGATTAAGAAAGTTTTTAGCCTTTTATTTTTATTATCTGCGGTTTTTGCTTCGGCTCAAGATAATATTTCTGCTCCGCAAATGGCAGATGCTTTTAGAGATGATGGCAAAATTTGGGTTGTTATAACTGTTATAGGTATAATATTTATTTCGTTGGTAATTTTTTTGATATTGCTTGAACGAAAAGTAAATAAACTTGAAAAACAAATAAATAAAAATTAGTAGTAAAATGAAAAAATTACATATTATAGGTATTGTTATAATTGCACTGGCTATAGGCGTAATTTTTGTATCATTAAAAGATACGAGTACATATGCCGATTTTACTGAGGCAATTGCTAACCCTGATAAAGAATACCATGTGGTTGGTAAATTGGATAAAACTCAACCTCTTATTTATGAGCCTAAAATAAATGCCGATCAGTTTATGTTTTCAATGATTGATAATAAAGGAATTACCAAGCAAGTTGTTCTTCATAAAAGCAAGCCACAAGATTTTGAAAAAAGCGAACAATTGGTTTTAATCGGTAAGATGGAAGGTTCAGAATTTCATGCCAATGATATATTGATGAAATGCCCGAGTAAATATAACGACGGAAAACCTCAACCTAATTAAGTTGTAAGATTATGAACAACATTCAGTATATAACAGAAAGATTGTGGGCAGGACATTTAGGTAATGGATTTATTGTACTTTCTTTTGTTTCTGCTTTATTAGCTTTTTCTTCTTATTATTTGTCGGCAAAAAACATTTCTTTTTTAAAATTAGCACGTGTTGCTTTTAATATACACGGCTTCTCCGTTTTTGGAATTGCAGCAACCTTGTTCTACATGTTGTTTAATCATTTTTTTGAGTACCAATATGTTTGGCAACACAGCAATAAGGACATGGATATGAAATATATCCTCTCTTGTTTTTGGGAAGGTCAAGAAGGTAGTTTTTTATTGTGGACATTCTGGAATGTTGTTTTGGGTTTGATTTTAAAACATCAACTTAAAAACAATCATTGGGAAACCCCTGTTATGACGGTTTTCTCACTTGTTCAAGTTTTCTTGGCAAGTATGTTGTTAGGTATATATGTATTGGATTATAAAATAGGGACTAATCCATTTTTATTATTAAAGCAACATTCAGATTATAGTAATTTACCTTTCGTATTAAATGGAAAATATGAATCTACTGCTAAAGGATTAAATCCTTTGCTAATGAATTACTGGATGACGATTCATCCCCCAACATTATTCTTAGGATTCGCTTCCACGCTTATTCCATTTGCATTTGCAATTGGTGCTTTATGGAATAAAAAATATAACGAGTGGCAATCAATAGCTTTACCTTGGACATATTTTGGGATATTAATTTTGGGCGTTGGGATTTTAATGGGTGGTGCATGGGCTTATGAAGCCTTGAGTTTTGGCGGTTTTTGGGCATGGGATCCTGTTGAAAATTCTTCTTTAGTGCCATGGCTGGTTATTGTTGCTGCAGGTCATACCATGATAATAAATAAAAATAAAGGAGGCTCATTATTTACTACGCACTTTTTGTCAATAGGTAGTTTTTTGCTTGTATTGTATTCAACATTTTTAACAAGAAGCGGCGTATTGGGCAATGCATCGGTTCATGCATTTACCGATCTTGGAATGACAGGGCAATTAGTGTTATACGTTATAACGTTTATTTTTATTACGGTTGCATTATTAATCAACGAAAAACTTTTTAATGTTTCTTATATAGTTGTTTCGTTGTTAATCCTGTTTTTTGGATTAGTTTATGGTTACAAGAAAATTTTGTTAATGGTGTGGCTTGGAGCATCTTCTGTAATTACGTTTATTTCATATTACCTTTATTTCCCTAAAGAAAAAGATGAAGAGGAACTTTATTCACGTGAGTTCTGGATTTTTTTAGGCTCGTTGGTGTTTTTATTGTCAGGTTTAATAATTACGTACTTTACTTCGGTTCCTGTAATTAATAAATTGTTTAATGTAGATTTTGCTCCGCCAAAAGTACACGTGTATAATGTTTGGATGATTCCATTTGCCATTATTACTATGATATTAATTGGTGCTGCTCAATTTTTGAAATATAAAAAAACAGATGTAAAAAAATTCTTTATTCGGATTTCTTATAGTTTTTTGTTGGCCTTGTTGTTTGGTTTGGTTTGCAGTATCCCTCTTTATTTTATTAATAACCCTAAAATAAAAAATACTGATACGTGGGATTTGATTACTTATTCTGTCTTGCTTACTACCGGCTTGTTTGCTGTTTTTGCGAACTTAGATTATTTTTTAATCATACTAAAAGGCAAAATTTCTAAAAGCGGTGCAGCTATAGCACATATAGGTTTTGCTATGGTTTTGATTGGCGCGTTAATTTCTACATCTAAAAAAGTTACGCTTCCTAAAAATACTTCAGATAAACGATTATCTAGCTTAGGGAAAGATTTTGATGACAGAGAAAGTATTCTTTTAACTCTTGGCGATACAATTCCAATGGGTCCCTATTTGGTTACTTACAAAGGGAAAAAACGTGAAGGAATAAATGTTTACTTTTTCGTTGACTATTTTAAATTAGATAGTAAAAATAAACCTGAGTATGAGTTCACACTTGTTCCACATATTCAGGATAATCCAAGAATGGGTAAAGCTGCCGAACCGGATACTAAGCATTATTTAAACCGCGATATTTATACACATATTACCGCTGCAGATTTAAACATAGATACAACAAAAAAAAATAAAGATGCATTTAGTGAAGCAAAAAATTATGTTGGCCATGTTGGCGACACAATATTTGCCAGTAATGCTTTAGTTATTATAGATTCTTTACGAAGTAATTTAACTAAAGAACAATATGAAAAAAACGATTCGATACTAGAGGTAACTGCAGTTTTACGCTGTATAACATCTGATTCAAAAAAATATACAGCTTATCCTAAATTTATTATTCAAAATAATGTAATAATACCAAAAGAAGATATCCTAAAAGAATTAGGATTGAAATTTGTATTCTGGAAAGTAAACCCAGATGAAGGAACTATTGAAATTACCATGAGCGAGAGTTTAGCAAACAACAAAGATTTTATAGTGATGAAAGCTTTTGTTTTTCCGTATATTAATGTATTATGGTTAGGTTGTTTGATAATGGCCATTGGCACATTTATTGCCATCTTAGAAAGAATACGTAAATTAAGAGTACAAACTTAATTATTATGCAAAATTCGACTGGGTTAAAAATCGTAATAATAGGTTGCGGCAATGTGGCTTGGCATTTGGCAAATCATTTAAAAGATATAAAACACTACAATCTTTTTGTTTACAATCATAAATCAAACCGTAAACTTAACGATTTCAAAAAAAAATTAAACTGTAAAACGGAATCAAGTTTAAATCATATAATCGGTGATGCTGATTTTTATTTTATTTGTGTGTCAGATAAATTTATTTCAGATACGGTAAAAAAGATAAAACTAATCAACCAAAATGCCATAGTTGTTCATACTTCAGGAAGCATGAAAATTGAAGCAATTGAAGGATTTAAAAACAGAGCCGTCTTTTACCCATTACAGTCATTTTTAACAAGAGACACTATAAAATGGAGTGAGATTCCTGTAATTATTGAAACCGAAAATTTGTACACTAAACGTAAAATTTCAAATCTCTCAAAATTGTTTAGTAAACAAATTAATCATCTTAAATACGAAGACCGTTTAAAATTACATTTGTCTGCAGTTTTTGTAAATAATTTTACTAATGCTTTGTTTGTTGCTGCATCTGATATTGTATCATCTAATTCGTCAAATGCTAAATTTGATTTATTATTGCCTTTAATCAAACAAACTGTTTTGAAGATTGAAAATATGCCTGCTCTCAACGCTCAAACAGGTCCGGCAAAACGAGGTGATAACAAGGTGTTAAAAAAACATTTAAGACTGCTTTCAGGGAAAACAGATTTAAAAAAAATATATAAACAATTAAGTGATTTAATTGTAAAACAACAAACTAATAAACATGCTTAATTATAAACAAATACTAAATAATATTTCAACACTAATATTTGATGTTGATGGTGTTATGACCGATGGAAAAGTATTGGTTATGGAGAGTGGTGAAATGATTCGAGCAATGAATTCAAAAGATGGATATGCTATTCATTTGGCTGTGTTAAAATTGTTTCGTGTTGTTATTATTAGTGGTGGCAATAACACAGCAATAAAAAATGCATTGGCAAGAAGTGGAGTTAAAGATGTTTTTATTAATCAACATGATAAATTAGCTTGTTATCTTGATTACATAAAAGCTAATAATATTAAAGATGAAGAAGTAATGTTTATGGGCGATGATTTACCTGATTTTGAGATAATGAACAGAGTTGGCTTAGCTGTTTGCCCTAAGGATGCCGTTACTGAAATAAAGGAAATTTGCAAGTATGTTTCCGGAAAAAATGGAGGTGAGGGTTGCGTAAGGGATATTATAGAGCAGGTATTGCGTGCACAAAATAAATGGGAAATTGTAAAATGGTAAACAACTTTGAGTAAATTATTAAATAATAGATTTATTGCTTTTTTAAAGCTTGTCAGAATTGAGAATCTTATCATGATAGCTTTAACTCAGTTTTTATTACGCTATTTTGTTTTGCAAAAAATTTTAAATAGTAACAATCTTAAATTAGAATTAAATACTGCTCTTTTTAATCTAGTTGTTTTAAGCACAATTTTAATAGCTGCAGCAGGTTACATTATTAACGATTACTTTGATATTAAAACAGATTTAATTAATCATCCAAAAACCGTTGTTGTAGGTAAAATTATTAAACGCCGGTGGGCAATTATTTTACACGTTACATTTACATTGCTTGGTATTACAATAGGAATATTTGCAGCATTAAAAACCGGTTATTTACGCTTATCCTTATTTCAAATTCTGGCAGCTATATTATTGTGGTTTTATAGTACCCACTTAAAAAAACAATTATTAGTAGGAAATATAGTGGTGTCTTTATTAACCGCCGCAGTTGCCTTTTTGCCTTTTGTTTTTGAGATGGCAATTTTCCAAAAAAATTATCCGGGTTTTTCTGTAATGCATTCAAATGTATTATTGTCTTGTTTTAAAATAACGTTTATTTTTTCACTGTTTGCATTTATGACTTCTCTTGCCCGAGAAATAATCAAGGATATGGAGGATTACGAAGGTGACAGAGCAACTGGAGGAAAAACAATGCCAATTGTTTGGGGAATTACTGCCAGTAAATTAAATGTGTTTTTTTTAATTATGATAACTATAATTCTGCTATTATTTGTAATATACAACACGTTTAAGTTTTACAGGATAATAATCAATGTAAATAATATATACATATTATTTGCACTAATAGGACCGTTATTTGTTTTATCCTTTTTTAATTTAAAAGCTAGAAATGCAGTGCAGTTTAAAAATGCAAGCTTATTACTCAAACTTATTATGTTATTTGGTTTGGTATACAGCATTTTGTTTTATTATAATTAATATAAACTATGAATTCATTAGACGCGACTATTAAAAATTTTCCATATAAATTAATTTTAGGCTCTGCTTCTCCACGCAGGAAAGAATTGTTAAAAAGTTTGGGCTTTGATTTTATAAATAAACCAATGAAGGTTGATGAGAGTGTTTGGCCGAAAGATTTGGAAGCTCAAGAAATACCTATTTATCTTGCTGAATTAAAAGCGGATGGTTATGAAGAGGAAATAAAAGAAAATGAAATTTTAATTACTGCAGATACTATAGTTTGGTGTGAGGGCAGAATTTTTAATAAGCCAGAAAATTTTGCGGAAGCAAAAAAAATGCTGGAAGCATTAAGTGGTAAAATGCATGAAGTATTTACAGCGGTTTGTTTAAAAGGAGCAAATAAGCAAACTACTTTTCACGATGCTAGCAAAGTTTATTTTAAAAAACTTAAAGCTGAAGAAATAGAATATTATTTAACCAATTATAGCCCTTATGATAAAGCGGGTTCCTATGGTGTACAAGACTGGATTGGTTATATTGGAATCGATAAAATTGAAGGTAGTTTTTATAACGTAATGGGTTTGCCAGTTAAAGAACTGTATGAAGAATTAATAAAATTTTAAAAACTGTTTTAATTACTTTTTTGAGAGTATTAAAAAATCTTTAAGATAAAAAGGCTCAAAGTACGCTACATTTTCAAATTGATTTTCTTTAAATTTACTAAACGACAATAAACTCATATTCTTCGCGCTAGGTAAAATGTTTTCGATAAAGTGAGCATTTTCAATTTCCTTTAAAAGTGTTTTACATTTTGGCATGCCATCGCCAAAAAAATAAATTTTATCGTAATCGATAAATTTTATTATAGATTTTTCATCTACAATTAGAGCTTCAGTTTTTGTTAGTTGTTCTAATTTATGATTATAAATGCTAGTGTAAACTTCCATTCTTCTTGCATCAATCATTGGGCAGTAAATGACTTCTTCGTCTACAAACAAAGCCATTGCTCCAAAGGTCATTATTTGCAATGTATTTAAGGCTATTAGGGGAATGTTTAAACCAAAAGCAAATCCTTTTGCAGCGCTTACCCCAATGCGAAGTCCAGTATAAGAGCCCGGCCCTTTGCTTATAGCAATTGCATTTAGTTGATTAATGTTTAATGAAGATTCATTTAAAATCTCTTCAATAAAATCGTGTAAATTTTCGGCATGCGTAAAACCATTATTTATTTCTTTAAGAGTTAATAGTTCGCCATTTTTTGCAACCGAAACCGAGCAAACAGTAGAGGAAGTTTCAATATTTAATATATACGCCAATTATTTTTCTGATTTATAAAGGTCTTCTTTTTTTACTATTTTTATTTTTGACCCTTCTTTTAAACTTTTTGATACTGCGCTATATGGACCACAAATAACCTCTTGATTATTGGATAGACCCGACATAATTTCTATATAATCGTTATCCTGAATACCTGTTTTAACTTCTACCTGTTTAGATATTCCGTTATTATTAATAAAAACATACTCTTTAATTTTAACTTCCTCTTTTTTCAAGTCCCTATCTTCGTTTTCGTTTTTTATAGAAATTTCGCGATCTTCTAAATCATTTTTATTTTCTGTATTCAATGAATCTGGATTTCTTGTTGTAACTGCTTGAATTGGAATTGAAACAACATTTACAACTTTTCTGGTTTGTATATCAACGCTGGCGCTCATTCCAGGCCTAAAAGGAATAGGATTTTTTTCGGTAATTAAATATTGATAGGATTCTCTTATCAATCTTATTTTTACAACAAAATTGGTTACCTGATCTACTGATATACCTGTGCTATTTGAAGAATTTGCAATTTCAGTTACAACTCCTTTAAATTTTTTATCCATATAGGCATCAACTTCAATAATTGCCGTATCGTTTTTATGAACTTTAATAATATCATTTTCATTTACTTCAACACTTACTTCCATTTCATTTAGGTTTGCTAGGCGCAATATTTCAGTGCCAGCCATACCGCTTACGCCCACAACACGTTCGCCTTTTTCTACACTCAGTTTAGAAACTGTACCGTCAACCGGAGCATAGATATATGTTTTTTCTAAATTCGTATTGGCTTCTTTTAAGGTGGCCTCGCTGCTTTGTATATTATATTTTCCAGCGTTTACGCTCGCTTCTATAGCGCTTACATTTGCTTTAGCTGATTCATATTGAGCTTTAAACCCATCAAATTCTTGTTGCGAAATTGTGTTTTGTTCAAATAATTTTTTGTTCCTTAAATAGTTTGCCTCACTGTTGGTTAAATTCGCTTTTGCCTGATCTAGTTGGGCCATTGCTGTTTTTAAATTGGCTTTTGTTGTATTTACGTTTGCGTTAACTCGTTCAATTGCGCTAACATATAAGTCAGGTTTTATGCGACAAAGCAGCGCACCTTTTTTAACTTGATCCCCTTCTTTAACAACCATTTCTGTGATTTCACCGCTAACATCACTACTCAGTTTCAATTCGGTTTCTGGCTGAATTTTACCGGTTGCAGAAACTAATTCAATAATTGTTCTGGTACTTGCTTTTTGTGTGTATACTTCAAAAGGCTTGTTCCCATTCATAAATTTTATAATTACTACCAATAAAATTATTATTATTCCAATCCCTATTATCCAATATAGTTTTTTCATACTTGCATTATTTTTTTGTTTTGCTTTAAGCAAAAAATAGTTAATCAAATTTAACTAAATATATAGTTTTTGCAGTAAAACCATGGTTAAATTTGTGTGTTTAGTAAATGATATTTACCACTTATAAATTATAAATGAAATTAAATAAAAACGATAACCCGAACAGTTTAATAAATGAGAGTAGTCCTTATTTATTGCAACACGCTTATAATCCTGTTAATTGGTTACCTTTTAGTGATGCTGTTTTTGAAAAAGCAAAAAAAGAAGATAAGTTGATTTTGATAAGTATTGGTTATAGTGCATGTCATTGGTGTCATGTAATGGAGAAAGAGAGTTTTGAAGATGTTGAGGTGGCAGAAATAATGAATAATTTTTTTGTTAATGTTAAGGTAGATAGGGAAGAACGCTCTGATGTTGATATGCTTTATATGCAGGCTGTTCAGCTTATGACAGGTCAGGGAGGTTGGCCCTTAAACTGCATTACATTACCAGATGGTCGTCCAATTTATGGCGGAACTTATTTTAATAAAGCCAAGTGGATTGATATTTTAAAAAAAATAGCAGAGCTATATTCTCTTAACAAAGATAAAGCAATTGATTACGCTAATCATTTAACTGAAGGAATAAAAAAGTCAGAAGCTTTAAGTACCTTAAAAAACTCTGACACAATCTTGAATAAAAAACTATTAGCGTCAATTGTTACTAGTTGGAAATCTAATTTAGATTACGAAAATGGCGGACCAAACAGGGTGCCAAAATTTCCTATGCCGTCTAATTATCAGTTTCTGTTGAGGTATGCCTTATTGAACGGTGATCATGAACTATTAAATCATGTTAATTGCACTTTAACAAAAATGGCCTCGGGCGGCATTTACGATCAATTACATGGTGGTTTTGCAAGATACAGTACCGATGAAATTTGGAAAGTTCCGCATTTTGAAAAAATGCTATATGATAATGCTCAATTAGTTTCGCTTTACTGTGAGGCATTTAATAGCACTCAAAATATTTTATATAAAGAAATAGTAAACCACACTTTAGATTTTATAACAACTAATTGGCTCACAAGTGAGGGCGCTTTCTATTCTGCATTTGATGCTGATAGTGAGGGAGTGGAAGGTAAATACTATGTTTGGAATAACTTAGATTTAAAAGATTTGCTTGGCGAAGATTATGATGTTTTTGCCGATTATTATCAAGTTAACGACTTAGGTTATTGGGAACATGGAAATTCTATTTTAATGCGTTCGGAAAATTTACCAAATGTTCTTTCAAAATTTAACTTAACCATTGAGCAATTAAACGAGAAAATAAATAATTGTAAAATCATTTTAAAACAAGAATCTAAAAATCGAGTGTTGCCAGGTTTAGATGACAAGTCAATAACATCTTGGAATGCTCTTGCTTGCACAGCTTACGCAAAAGGGTATTTAAGTTTTGGAAATAGTCTGCATAAAGAAATTTGTCTTAATTCAATTAATTTTATTTTAACAAAACTTTCTAAGCCTGATGGCAGTTTGTATAGAACATATAAAAATGGACAGGCAAAAATAGATGCGTTTTTAGAAGATTACGCTTTTACAATTGAAGCTTTACAAAACTGTTATTTAGTCTCCAGTAATGAAAATTATTTAATGGAGGCGAAAAAATTAACCGAATTTGTTTTGCGAAATTTTAATAATTCAGCCAGCGAGCTTTTTTATTATACAAGCCACTCATCATCTCAGTTAATTACCCGAACTACAGAAGTTAGCGATAATGTTATTCCGGCCTCAAATTCTCAAATGGCATTAAATTTATTTTATTTAGGTATTTATTTTGAGGATAAAAATTGGCAAAATAAAGCCGTAAAAATGTTGCATCATTTAGTAGATGAATTAATAGAATATGGCCCGGGATATAGTAATTGGGGATGTTTAGCGTTAAATTTAATTTTCCCATTTAAAGAAATTTCAATTGTTGGTAAAAATGTTGAAGAAAAACTACTTGCGCTATACCAAACTGGCATTACAAATGCGATTTTAGCAGTTAGCGCAACGGAGTCGTTTTTACCATTAACCGCTAACAAATTTGATTCGCAAAAAACATTAATTTATGTTTGTGAAAACAGCTCTTGTAAGTCACCGGTAGAAACCATCAGGGAGGCTGTACAGTTAATTAGTTGATTTGAATAAGTGTCTGTTTATAATAGTGTTTTGTTTCTCTGGTGTTTGTTTGAGAGCGCAGGTTTTGTTACCTACCCCCGAAACAGCTTTTGAAAAACAACATCATTTTAATCCGGAGGTAATTAAATCAAAAAACATTAAGCGTATTACTTATGATATTATAGATAAAAAAGATTTTGAAGTAGCTGTTGAAAATAGCACAACCGAATCGTATGATTTTGACAAGACCGGAAAATTACTTCGGTATTATTATACAATTGTTGTAAAAACTATTGAAAGGGAAATTATAATTCCTGCTCGTTATAAAGGCAAACGAAAAATAAAAAGGGAGGAAAAAAAAATAGTGAGTTTTAATATTTACGATACGGTAAGTACCAGTTATTTTTTTTCAGGAAACAATTTAATACTTAAAAGATATTTTGACGGCATAAATTACTACGAAAGCAGGTATTATAGATACAATAATAAAAAGCAACTAATCAAAGAATTGCGTTATAAAGAAACAAATAACAGCAAGGATAAATCTGTTTTTATTTTGGCAAATCAATTATTATTGAGCGAAGATAGTTTTCAATATCAAACATTTTCATCCAAACAATTAAAATGCATTTACTTTAACAGCGAAAACAGGCCGTATAAGGAAGTAATTACAAATTATGACAGTATAGGTCGAAAAAAAATTGAGTACGAAAATTATATTGCTGCATCTTGGATAAAACAGGAACACAGTTACGGATATTCTAAAAATCATTTGGTCATGGCTAAGTTTATTGGCAATGCCAATAACGACATTGAGTTAAAAATTACCTACGAATACAATGCGTTAAATAATGAATTGTATTCTGAGAAACATTTTAAAAACAATTTGTTGGTTAAGGAGATAAGTTATATTACTGATTCAAACAAAGGTTTGCTAAACTCCTTTATAATAAGAGATCCAATAAATAAGACTATTCGAATTATAAAATTAAAGTATGAATTTTACAGTTTGTAAATGCTAATAAACAAAAAGCCTCGAATAAATTTATCCGAGGCTTTTTAATTAGTAATGACTTTTTTTTAATGGTGGTGATGTCCTCCCGGACCGTGAATATGTCCATGATCCAACTCTTCTTTGGTGGCTGCTCTAACATCTAAAACTTCACCTATAAAATGTAAATCGTAACCAGCTAAAGGATGATTAAAATCCATTTCAACATGAGCATCTGTTACTTCAATTACTTTTCCAACTAAACGATTTCCGTCAGCATCATTCATTTCAAGGTCTTCACCTACCTTCACTCTTGCGCTATCAAAATTTCCATCAACCTCAAATGCGGTTTTATCTATCTTGACAACGTATTCTTTTTCAAAAATACCGTATGCGTTTTCTGATGTAATTTGAAAATCAAATTTATCACCTTTAATTTTTCCGTTTAAATTAGCTTCAAATTCTGGTAAAACGCAGCCATATCCATATAAAAAAACAAATGGATGTTCGGGCGAGGTTTGTTCAATTAATTCTTCAGGCTCATTGTTTTTGCTGGCAGTTAAATAGTAATTAACGCTTACAGCTTTGTCTTCTGATATTGTCATTTATATTTTTTTCTGAAATTACTGATTTTAGTTTAATTGCTTCAGGTTTTTTTCCAACAGAAAAGTTAGTTTTTGCTTGTTAACATTTGCTGTAATTTCTGAATTCATAACAAAAGAAACGGCCCCTGTTTGCTCGCTAACAGAAATGGCCAATGCGTCTGTATTTTCAGTTACACCTACTGCCGCGCGGTGTCGCATACCGTAATTTGCAGGGAAATTTTCTTTTTCGGTAACCGGTAAAACGCATCTTGCAGCCACAATTCTATTTTCGTTAATGATTACAGCGCCATCGTGTAAAGGTGAATTTTTAAAAAAAATATTTTCTAGCATTCGGCTAGTTAAACCTGCATCAAGAATATCGCCGGTATTTATAAAAAATTTAAGATCTGATTTTCTACTGATGATTATTAATGCTCCGGTTTTGGATTCGCTCATATTAAAACAAGCGTCAACAACAGCGTCTAAATTTAAATAAATTTCTTTGTCGGTAGAATTAAAAAAATTGATTTTAAAGATATTTTTCCAGTTTTTATTTCTTAAAAATTCATTGGAGCCGATGTAAAGCAAGAACTTTCTTATTTCCTGCTGAAACACAATCATAATTGCTATAACACCTACGTTTACAAACTTACCGATGATTGACGACAGCAACTTTAAATCAAAAGCCTTAATAATAATAAATGCTAAATATATAAAAGCCAATCCAACAAAAATATTTACTGCAGATGTGCCTTTAACTAGGTTGTAAGTTAAATAGAGTATAATGGCAACCAGTAAAATATCAATAACATCCGTAATCCCGAACGAAATAAAATTTATGAAAAAATGAATTAGCACGTTTTAGGAATTTATTTTTTTGTGATTTTCATACATTTCATGTACAAGCCCGTCTGATAAGCCAATTTGAGGCACATATACTTTTTCAATGTCAGCATTTTTCATTATAGTTAAAAATATTTTTGCAGCAGGCACAATAACGTCTGCCCTATCAGGTTTTAAGTCAAGTCTTTCAATTCTCTCCTGGTAAGTGTATGAGCAAAGCATTTCGTAAATCCCTTTTAATTTATCGTAGCTAAGATGTTTGGTTTCTTTTTTACCACTCATTTTAAAAATTTTGTTGATGTTTCCACCTGAGCCAATTGCGCTTAGAGGGTGAATCCCTGCTGTATTTCTTTTTAGCCAAATTTTCATGTCATCAAACTCATTTTTATCTACTTTGTTTAATAACATTCTTACTGTGCCAATATTAAATGACCTTGCGGCAACTACCTTATTATTAAAATATAAAGTTAATTCGGTGCTACCTCCACCAACGTCAATATATAAATAAGCCCATCTTGGATTTAATAATTCTTCGATGTGATTTGAAAAAACTAAAGCGGCTTCATTTTTACCATCAATAATTTCAACATTTAAACCTGTTTCTGTTTTAATTTTCGAAATTAATTCGTTTCCGTTTGCAGCGTCGCGCATGGCGCTGGTGGCAACTGCTCGATAATTTTTTACATCATAGGCTTTAATTAATTGAGCGTATCCTTTTAGTGCCGTAATTAATTTTTCGCTTTTTTGTTCTGATATTTTTCCTATTGTAAAAACATCTTCACCTAAACGAATGGGCATTCTGAAAAGTTCTTCTTTATTAAAATGCGCCTTACCATCCACCACATAAACTCGGCAAAACAATAATCTCATGGCGTTACTTCCTATATCAATTGCAGCAAAAACCATTATTTTATAATTTTATTTTTTTGTTGACTATTTTTAAGTGTTTTTCTCTATCGTTTTTCAGGAAAGCAAATATTTCATCCTGTACTCTTACTTTTTTTTCGCCGGGTTTAGCTTTTTTATAAATATTATCTTGCTTTTTATCAATAATTCTAACTTTTGTATTGCCCGAAAGTTGTATCCGTATAATTTCTTTAATTTGAGAACGAATTTCGTTATCGTAAATTGGAACGGCTACTTCGCTTCTGCTATCAAGATTACGGCTCATCCAGTCTGCCGAAGAAATAAATATTTTTTCGTTACCACTATTGTGAAAAATAAAAATTCGTGTGTGTTCGAGGTATTTATCTACAATGCTATATGCTTTTATGTTGTCGCTCCATCCCGGATAATCTGTTACTAAAGAGCAAGCACCCCTAATAATTAATGTAATATTAACACCCGCTTTACTGGCTTCGTATAATTTGTAAATCATTTCTTTGTCAACCAAACTGTTCATTTTAAGTGTTATAGCCGCCGGTTTTTTGTTTTTTGCGTTATGAATTTCTTTTTCAATTAAATCAATAAATGTTTTACGCATAAAAAAAGGCGCAACAACCAGGCTTTTAAAATCAAATACCTTAAAATTGTTTTCGTAAAAATCAAACACTTTATTTAGGTCTTCTGTAATTAATTTATTAGAAGTTAGTAATGAAAAGTCGGTATAAATTTTAGCGGTTTTTTCATTGAAATTACCAGTGCCAATGTGGGCATATTTTAATTCTTTACCGCCTTCTTTAGTAGTAATTAAAAAAAGTTTAGAATGTACTTTTAATCCCGGCACACCAAAAATCACTTTTGCGCCTTCTTCCTGCAATTTGTTTGCCCAGTAAATATTATTTTCTTCGTCAAATCTGGCTTGTAGCTCAACTAAGACTGTAACTTTTTTTCCGTTTTTTACAGCGTTAATTAAGGCGTTGGCAATTTTTGATGAATCGGCAATTCGGTATAATGTAATTTTAATTGTTTCTACAACTGGGTCTATAGAAGCCTCCCTTAGCAAATTAATAATGTGATTGTAATTGTGGTAAGGATAATGTAAAAGTATATCTTGATTTTTTATGGCATTTAAAGTTGTGTAAGGGTTATTAATTAAATATTTGTGTTGTAGTGAGGGAGGATTATTATAAACTAGTGAAGTTTCGCCTAAATTTGGAAAGCCGATAAAGTCTTTAAAATTATGATACCTTCCACCGGGAATTGCATTATCTTTTTTTGCCATGCCAAGTTTTTTCATGATGTAATGCAACATGTCGTTTGGCATGGCAGCATCGTAAACAAATCTTACAGGTAAACCTTGCTTGCGTGCTTTAACACTTTTCGAAATTTTTTCAATCATGCTTTTGCTTACATCACTATCAATATCTAATTCAGCGTCACGCGTTAATTTAATGTTGTATGATTCTACTGTTTTAAAACCAAACACATTAAATATCTGGCCTGCATTAAAGCGAATAACATCGTCTAGCATCATTATAAAATGTTTATTGCCCTGTTTAGGTAAAACAACAAATCGAGAAATAATTGTTGATGGAATTTCTATTATTGCGAATTTATTTTTATGTTTTTTTAAAGCAGATTCGAGTTTAAGGTAGAGGTAACTTGCTTTGTCTTTTAAAAAAGGAAAAGGCTTGTTGTCGTCAATCATTACAGGGAATAATGTAGAAATAATTTCTTCTCTAAAATAATCTCTAACAAAGGCTTCTTGCGAGGGGATTAATTGTTTTTCGTTGATAATAAAAACATTTTTTTTTGCCAGCTCTTTTAAAATTTCTTCATAAATGGTTTCAAATTTTATTTGTTGTTCAATTACTTTTCGTTGTAAACGAGTTAGCAATTCTTTCGGATCTTCGTCGTAAATCGATAATGCTTTTTTTCCAAGTTTGGCAAGTCGTTTAACGGTAGCAACTCTTACCCTGTAAAATTCATCGCGGTTATTACTAAAAATGCCCAGAAATTTTAATCTCTCAATTAGCGGAGTTGTTGGATCTTCTGCCTCCTGAAGCACTCTCTCATTAAAAGACAGCCAGCTAATTTCGCGATTAATGTATGGAACCTCTTTTTTTTTCATAAAGTCTTTTATAGTTTTTAGGTGTAAGTTTAGTATTCTTTAGGAAATTTATGATAGTTTAAACTGGAGTTTTGTGGCGATATATTTTTCCATGATTCAGTTTCAAAATTAATGCTTATGATTCCGCAGGTAGGAATATTGTCAATAAATAAATTATTGCAAATTTCATTTGAAAAATTTGTTAAAGAAGGATTATGACCAAATAATAGGATGGATTTTTTTAGATTATTTTGTCTGTTTATGACAGATAAAATAATGTTTGAGGTACTTTCATAAATTTCAGGCTCAATAATCAAATCAACTATATTATAGTTTAATGTTCTTGCAAATATTAAAGCTGTACTTAATGCCCTTGTGGCCGAACTGCTAATAATTAAATCAGGTTTAATTTGGTTGTTTAAATACCATTCGCTTAACTTATAGGCGTTATCATAGCCTCTTGCATTTAAATGCCGGTCAATGTCGTTTAAGGCTTCATTTTCCCAATCGCTTTTGGCATGCCTTATTAAAGTAAGCTGCATCATGTTTTAAATGTTTTAATAAAAACAAACAAATTAAAAAACTATAAACCTTAAATTTACATAAAACCAAAATTTTTATGAGCAATAATTCAACAATTATATGTCCTAATTGCAAACATGAATTTCATATTGAACATGCTTTGTCTCAAAAGATTGAAGACGAAATAAAAGGAAGATATTTAAAAAAATACAATGAAGATAAACAACGGTTCGAGCAAGAAAAGTCTCAATTGGCAAGAGAGTCAGAGCAGTTAAAATTGCAGGCCGAAAACATGGATAAAATTGTAAGTGAAAAATTGAAGGCTGCCAAAATTCAGTTGGAGCAGGAAGCAATTAAAAAAGCTGCTGCCGATAGTGAAATCAAAATTCAATTACTTAATAACGAGTTAAAAGAAAAAGCAGATAAATTAAAAGAGAGCCAGATGAAGGAACTCGAGCTCATGAAAAAAGAAAATCAAATAAAGGAGCGTGAAGAGAATTTAAAATTTGACATGGAAAAACAAATGCTCGAACGGCAAAAGGAAATTGAAGAACGTGTAAAAAAAATGGAGAGTGAGCGGGCTGAATTTAAAATTAAGGAGCTAGAAAAAAAATTATCAGATCAGGCTGAGCTTGTGGAAACCATGAAACGAAAAGCAGAACAAGGAAGCATGCAGCTGCAAGGTGAAATATTGGAATTAGCTCTCGAGGAATTATTAAAAGCAACCTTTCCGACAGACGTGATTGAAGAGGTTGCAAAAGGCGTAAAAGGAGCTGATTGCATACAGTTTGTTAAAAATAAAATAGGCCAACCATGCGGAAAAATAATATACGAAAGTAAGCGCACAAAAGCCTTTGCCAATGAATGGATAGAAAAATTAAAACAGGATATGCGTGCCCAGCAGGCCGATATTGCAGTTATTGTTACCGAAACCATGCCAAAAGACATGGATAATTTTGGGTTTAAAGATGGTGTTTGGATTTGTCGTTTTGCCGATGTTAAACCCATTTCGTTTTTGTTACGAGATAGTTTGTTAAAAATTAATAATGCAATTATTAGCCAAGAAAATAAAGGTGACAAAATGCAACTTTTATACGATTACTTAACCGGAAATGAGTTTAGGCAGAATGTGGAAGCTGTTGCAGAAGGATTTTTATCGATGCGAGAGGGTATTATAAAAGAAAAAATGCAGATGGATAAAATTTGGAAAGAGCGTGAAAAACAATTAGATAAGGTATTGCTTAATACAGCTCAGTTTTATGGTTCAATAAAAGGAATTGCAGGTAATGCCCTCGGCGACCTTAAAATGTTAGAGTGATTAAATTAATTATTTTTGGCGCAATAAACCTAAACAAATTACGTATCTTTAATGTTGGTTTTTTATGCTGTTATTAAAGCGTCACATAGTTTTTTTATTTCTGCTTTTGTCTTTTTTTTCTGAAGCTCAGTTTAATTATGGGCACCAGATGGATTTTGGAAAAAACAGGATACAATACCAGGATTTTAATTGGACATACTTTGATTTTGAACGTTTTCGAATTTATTCTTATCAAGGAGGAACCGAAATTTCAAAATATGTTTCTGTTTCTTTAAATAATCTTTTACCTGTCCTTGAAAAAAAATTAGATTTTCAAACAGAGGAAAAAATTAATGTTATTGTATACAATAATCAAAGTGATTTTAAACAAAGTAATTTAGGTTTAGCTACAGATGATCAAACTAATATTGGCGGGGTAACAAAAATATTAGGGAGTAAAATGTCTGTTTTTTTTAACGGGTCCCATGCCGAATTGGATGTTCAATTGAAATCAGGCTTGTCACAAATTTTAATTAATCAAATATTATATGGTGGCAGCGCCCGCGAGATGGTCCGAAACTCAACCTTATTAAATCTGCCTGCCTGGTATGTTAACGGACTTGTTAGTTTTATTTCTGAAGGTACAACGTCATATAACGACAACTTCACATATGATGCAATTAAAAACGATAATCTTTCTCACTTTAATAAGTTGGAAGGAAAAGAGGCACTACTTGCAGGGCACGCCTTATGGAGTTATATAATTGACTCCTACGGCGAAGCAGTTATTCCAAACTTGTTATATACAACCAGGGTTACACGAAGCCCAGATAATTCGTTTTTGTTTGTGCTCGGAGTTTCACTTTCAAATTTAATTTATGATTTTACCGATGCCTATAACCGAAGATTATTTTTAAATAAAGACACACTTCGTAAATCTCCTGTAAACAATAATAGTATTTTAAAAAAATATAAAATCGGTAAACATTACTATCAATTAAAATTAAGTAATGATGGTAAAAAAGTTATTTATGCTACGAACGAATTAAATCAGATAAAGGTTTATTTAAAAACACTCGGTGAGAGCAAACAGCAACGCTTATTAAAATTTGGACCAAAACTTATACAAATAAGCGATTATAATTATCCTTTGTTAGGATGGCACCCAAACGGGAAATTAGTTTTTATGATTTATGAAAAGAAAAATCAACTGCTTATTCATACCGTCAATTTAGAAACAAAAGAAAATGTAATTCGCAATTTGCCTGGTTTTGAAAAATTAAATAGTTTTTCATTTAACTCTGATGGAAAAAAAATAGTAATCAGTGCCGTCAAAAAAGGCAAAGGACAAAGTGATGTGTTTGTTTTTTCTTTAAACACAAGTGCTGTTGAACAATTAACAAACGATATTTGGGACGATAACAATCCGGTTTTTATTAAAGGGGGCAAACAAATTGTGTTTGAAAGTAATCGCGTGAGCGACACCATTAAATCAACAGATGACGCAAAATATTTTTATATGCACAATGCTAATCATGATTTGTTTATGGCTCAATATCCTTTAACAAGTAAGATTTTGACACGAATAAACAATACACCTGAAGTTAATGAAACGCAACCTCAGTCAGTTGAAAACAATTATGTATGCTATCTGAGCGAAAAAAATGGAATTTATAACCGATATATTGCTGAGTTTGACAGCTCCATTTCTTATATTGATACAACAGAGCATTATCGTTATTTTTTCAAATCAAAACCAATTACAAATTTTGACAGGAATATAATAGAGCAACATATTAGTACCAGTAGTACTCATGTTGGTGACATAATTTACGCCAATGGTAAAAATATGATGTTGGTTACTCCAATCAGTAAATTAAATGAAATTAATATTAAACCTCCTTTACAAACTTGGGCAAAAATTTCATCTAGAGCCTTTGTGGTTAATATTTCAGAGAGTAACTATACGACTAGTTTACAAGTAACTTCTCCGTCAAAAAAAGAGGACACACTTAACAAAGGAATTGACTTTGATAATTATAAATTTGAAGGTGAAAAAAATAAAGTTGTAAATACAAATACATCAACTCCTATTGCTGAAAATCCAAAAAAAGATACGCTTGCTAAAAAAGTAACAGATAATATTTTTAATTTTCCGATTCAACAAAATTATTATACCTCTTTTTATACCGATTATGTTGTTACTCAGTTTGACAATTCTTTTTTGGCAAATAATTATCAGGTTTTTGCCGGAGGCGGTTCTCCTTTATATTTAAATCCTGGATTTAATTTTTTAACTAAAATAGCCATTAGCGATTTATTTGAAGATCAACGAATAACTGGCGGATTCAGAATTAATCCGTCTGTTGACAATGAATTTTTAATCTCTTGGGAGCAGCGTAAAAAATTAGTTGACCATCAGATATTAATTGATAGACAAACGTTTGCAAGTGTTCCGATTTCGTCATCTTTAGTCTCTAATTTTTTTGCAAAAGTAAATACACACTCTGTAAGTTATAAACTTAAATATCCTTTTAATCCTGTAGCTTCTTTGCGCGGTTCTCTGCTATACAGAAATGACAGATATGTTCCGCTCTCTAATGGTGATTTTTCGTTGCCTTTACAACCTGCTTTTCAAAATATGATGGGTGCTCGTGCCGAATATGTATATGATGATACTCGTAACGTTATGCTAAATATAATGAACGGTTTTCGTTTTAAAATATGGGTTGAATACTGGCAAATAAAAGACGAAAAAAATAGAAATTTAATTACATCGGGTTTTGACGCTCGACATTATAAAAAATTACATCGTCAGATAACATGGTGCAACCGATTTGCCGGCGGAAATTCTTTAGGAACAGATCGTTTAATTTTTTATTTAGGTGGAGTAGACAACTGGTTAAACCCTTCATTTAACAACAATATAAATATTGTAAATCCTGATAAATATGGCTTTCAGACCATTGCTACCAATATGAGAGGGTTTAATCAAAACATAAGAAACGGAAATAATTTTTTGGTTTATAATTCCGAATTAAGAATTCCGTTAATCCGTTATTTAATCAATTATCCGTTGCGTTCCGATTTTTTAAATAATTTTCAGGTTATCGGATTTACAGATGTTGGTATGGCATGGACAGATTTTAATCCTTTAAGTAAACAAAACACAGAAAATGTAAATACTTATGTGTACGAAGGAAGCAATATTATTGTAACTGTAAATAATCCAAAAAATCCTTTAGTTGGTGCAATGGGATTTGGATTTAGATCGCGCTTACTAGGCTATTTTGTTAGAATGGATTTTGGATGGGGAATTGATAATTGGGAAATTCAAAAAAATAAAGTGGTGAGTATTTCATTTGCTACAGATTTTTAAATTTATCGTATGACAAATACAATTATTATTTTGTTAATTATTGGCTTAATAGCCGGTTTTTTAAGTGGATTGGTTGGAATAGGTGGCGGAATTATTATTGTGCCTGTTTTAGTTTATTTGCTTAAAGTAGACCAAAAAACAGCCCAAGGAACTACCATTTTTATGTTTCTTTTGCCAATAGGACTATTAAGTGTTTTCAATTACTACAAAGCAGGTCATATCGATTTTAAATTTGCGTTAATCATGGCTATTACTTTTTTTATTGGTAGTTTTTTTGGCAGTAAAACAGCAATTGCTATAGATACAAAAATGATAAAACAATTTTTTGCAGTTGTTATGATTTTGGTCGGTATAAAAATGTTGTGGAATAAATAATGGATCTTTCAAAAAAGATAAAGGAGTTATCTAAACATTATTTTTCCGAAATTCTGGAAATTAGAAGGCATTTACATCAGAACCCTGAGCTTTCTTTCCAAGAAATTGAAACATCTTTATATATACAGCAACAATTGTCTAAAGCCGGTATTTCTTTTACTACGGGTTACGTAAAAACCGGAATAGTAGCCCTAATAAAAGGTAAAAACCCAGATAAGAAAACGATATTAATTAGGGCTGATATGGATGCATTGCCCATCCAAGAGAAAAATAATGTGTCGTATAAATCATCAAATAAGGGTGTAATGCACGCTTGCGGTCACGATGCACATTCTGCTATTGCATTGGGTACTACATTTGTTTTAAATGAACTTAAAAATGAATTTGAAGGAACCGTGAAAATTATGTTTCAGCCTGGAGAAGAAGTTTTGCCTGGAGGTGCAAGTTTAATGATTGATGCCGGTGTCCTACAAAATCCCAAAGTAGATAAAGCAATTGCATTGCACGTTTTCCCGAGTATGATCGCGGGTAAAGTTGGGTTTAAAAGTGGCATGTACATGGCGAGCACAGACGAGTTATTTTTAACGGTAAACGGAAAAGGCGGGCACGCAGCCATGCCTAATGATTATATTAATCCATTAATAATTTCTTCAGAAATTTTATTGGAAATAAATAAGTGTTTTATGTTACCCAATTCATTAATTGGAACTAAAGGTGAGTCAATTCCAACGGTTGTGGCATTTGGTAAAATCGAAGGAAATGGTGCCACTAATATAATTCCTGAAAAAGTTGAAATTGCGGGCACCATAAGAACAATGGACGAAAGCTGGAGAGAAAATGTGCATGAACAATTACAACTTATAGTAAAAAACATATCCGAAAAATATAATATCACACCTGTTTTACAAATCAAAAAAGGCTATCCGGTTTTAGTTAACGACATAGAATTTACTGATAATTGCTTTTTAGATGCTCAGAATTTTCTTGGAAAGGAAAATGTTGAACATTTGCCAATCAGAATGACCGCAGAAGATTTTTCTTTTATTTCACAAAAAGTGCCGAGTTGTTTTTTTAGATTAGGTACCGGTAATACAGAAAAGGGAATTGTTTCTGGTGTGCATACATCTACATTTGATATTGATGAAGATGCTTTGCTAACTGGTGTTTCCTTAATGACTCATTTAACAATCAGTGAATTGGCTCGCTAATTATTTTTAGTGCCAAGTATTAAAAACAACATTTTAAAATTTTCCACAAGGTAGCTAATCCTGCTTGTTTTGTACAATTTTGTATCTTTAATAGCGTTATTAAATGGTGTTTTTCCGTCGAGTTTTAATTCTGTTTTTCTGTTCTTTCTTTATCTCAAAAGGAAACGCTCAGATATTTAATCCTTTTCAAAAAAAAACATTTAAAGCAGTTAGCGATACTTTAGTTTTGGATAGTTTAAGCATTGTGCCGGGCAGTTTAAAATTTAGTATTTATCCTCAAATTGACACGTTATATTTTCCGGAGGTAAATTATAAACTACACGCATTAATTTTTTCGAATAAAAAGCTAGACAGTTTAGTTGTCTGGTATAAACGATTCCCTTATAATTTCGAGAAAATTTATTTTCATAAAAATTCAAGTGTTCTCTATAGCGATTTATCTAAACCAAACAATCCATTCACAATTAATTATAATAATTCAAATTTAAAGCAAGACTATTTGCTCCAAAATGATGGGTTAAATAAAAACGGAAATATCAGCAGAGGTATATCTTTTGGCAACAATCAAGATGTGGTTGTAAATTCTAATTTGAATTTACAGGTCAGTGGTAAGTTAACCCCCGAAATTGATATGGTAATGGCTGCAACTGATAATAACATTCCTTTTCAAGCTGACGGTACTACTGCACAATTACAAGAATTTGATAAAGTATTTGTCCAATTGAATAATTCCACATCTAAATTAGTTGTAGGAGATTATCAGTTATCACGCCCACAAAACTCATATTTTATGAGTTTTTATAAGCGAGCACAAGGCGCCTATTTTGAAAATAGTTATTTAGACAGTAATTCAAAAAAAAACAATTTTGTTTTTAAAACTCAGGTTGCCGGTGCAGTATCTCGAGGAAAATTTTCACGACAATTATTTTTTGGTGTTGAAAATAATCAGGGTCCTTACAGATTAAGGGGTGCGGATAACGAGCCGTTTATTATTGTTTTAAGCGGAACCGAGAAAATTTATATAGATGGTAAATTATTATTGCGCGGTCAAGAAAATGATTATACTATTGATTATAACACAGGTGAATTAACGTTTACGGCAAAGCAAATTATGACAAAAGAT
>JBIJCO010000004.1:0-129419 GCA_044344665.1 Bacteroidia bacterium
TTTAGTTATAATAAAGGCGGACAAGTTTTACATATGCTTCGCAAAGTTGTGGGCGACGATGCTTTTTTCGCTTCCTTAAAAAATTATCTTGAAACTAATAAATATAAAACTGCCGAAATTCACAATCTGAGATTAGCTTTTGAAGAAACAACTGGGCAAGATTTGAACTGGTTTTTTAACCAATGGTTCCTAAATAAAGGAAGGCCAAAATTAAAACTAACAAAAACAATAATTCCGAATACAAATAAAATAGAACTTACTATTGAGCAAACTCAAAACTTTAAAAAGTATCCATTGTATAAAATTCCGGTAGATATTGATGTTTACTCAGGAGGAAAAGTTGAGCGAAACAAAATTGTTATAACAGAAGCTCTTCAAACTTTTACGCTCAATTTACAAGGTAATCTAAGCTTATTAAATTTTGATGCTGAGAGACAATTATTGTGTGATTTGGATTATTCAAAAACAGCCGAAGAATATATGTTTCAATTTAGAAATGCTCCGCTGTTTGAAGATAGATACGAATCATTAAAACAATTAGAGTCACAATTAAGTAATTCTGAAGTCTATAATCTTTTCAAAGACGCTTCATTAGATGACAAATACCATGTTATCAGAAGCTACGCAATGGGTAAATTACCGGATGCGCCGGCAGATAAATTAACAGAAGTAAAAAACACCTTGCTCACGATTTACATGAGCGATAAAAAAACCAAAAATCGCGCAAAGGCTTTAAAACTATTGAATAAAAAATTTGGCACTGATAGCAATATTGCAGACATTAACATTACAGCCTTAAACGAACAATCATACGCTATTGTTGGTGAAGCCATTGAAGCCCTAACAAAAAGCAATCCAAAATTAGCCATGGAAAAAGTAAAAATATTCACCAATGAAAGCGGAAAAGATGTATTATACCCTATAGGAGAATTGTATGCTAATAACGGAAGCGACGAGCAAATTTTATTTTTCAGAAATGCGTTAAAATATTTTAACGGATTTGAAGTAATGGGTTTTATAAGTTTATATGCTAAAACTGCCAAACGTTGTTCAACAAATGTAGCAGTCCTAATGGCTGTAAATGACTTAAATACGCTTGGAAAAGGTGGTAGTAAATTTACTAAGTTTAGTGCATCAAAAGGAATTAAAGATATTTTGAGTGTTTGGGACACTAAAGAAAAAGCATTAAAAAATCAGTTAGAATCAGCGAAAAAAGAAGGAAAAGATGTTGCCTCGATCGAAAAAGAAATATCAACCGTATCTGAAACAAAAGATATAATCACCAAAAAACTTAATGAAATTAAATAACCTCATTCATAAAAAGCTCTAAAGCCCTGCAATAAATTGTGGGGCTTTTTTGTTTATACTGCATTAATTAATAATTTTAAAGTCATAATGATTTTTATATTCCAAAAAAAAATAAACGCCTTTTTTATTCTATTTTTTAGTATCGTTTTTGTTCAATGTAACACATCCCAAAAAATAGATAATAAAGCTATTGAAGTAGTCAATAAATTCAATAAAAAGTGCCCTATGATGATTGACTCAGAAACCAGAATGGATGGTATAGACGTTAAAAACAATAGTATAGTTTATAAATTCACATTAATAAATCTTAAACTTGAAAATGTTGACACCTCTACTTTTAATAAAAATTTAAGGCCGGGAATCATCAACTCAATTAAAGAAAATAAAGATTTAGATGAGCTAAAGCGCATTAATTCTGTTTTTGAATATTATTACAAAGACCTTGAAAATAAATTTATTTATTCATTTAAAATAAACCCCGAAGACTACAACAACTAAAATTATTGAGATATGACAAAATCTGATACAGAAAAAATATTATTTATTGATATTGAAACGGTAGCTCTAACTTATAAATACAGCGATTTGGATGAAACGTCCAAAGAATTGTGGAACAAAAAATGGCAATACAGTAAGGATACACCTCCCGAGGAGCAATACAACAAAGCCGGCATTTACGCAGAGTTTGCCAAAGTAGTATGTATAGGTTTAGGATACTACAACAATAATAAACTACGATTAAAAGCTATTAGCGGCGAAAATGAAGCTGAGCTATTATCCCAGTTTTCTGAATTGCTTAACACACATTTTAATTCTAATACACACCTACTTTGCGCTCATAACGGTAAGGAATTTGATTTTCCTTTTTTATGTCGCCGATATTTAATAAATAATCTAGCTCTGCCTAAAATCCTGCAAATTCAGGGATTAAAACCATGGGAAGTGAAACATATAGACACAATGGATTTATGGAAATTTGGAGATATAAAAAATTACACCTCACTTAATTTATTGGCCCACGTGTTAGGACTGCCCTCCCCTAAAGATGAAATGGATGGAAGTATGGTAGGTAAAACTTTTTATGAAGAAAAAAATTTAGAAAAAATTGAAAAGTACTGCAAAAAAGATGTGGTTACACTTGTCAGAGTTTACAACCGTTTTGCCGGTCTTGGTAATTTAAATGATGAAGATATTATTTTTGCGTAACTTCATAAAGTAAATAAATGGTATCTCCTCGCATAGCTATAATTGGAAGTGGAAGTTGGGCAACCGCCCTTGCAAAATTATTACTAAACAACACAACAAATATAAATTGGTTTATTCGTAATCAAGATGACATTGCGTTTTTTAAGGAATACAAAAACAATCCAAAATATTTAAGCTCTGTAGAATTCAATATTAATAAAATTAATTTTTACGACTCCATCGTTGATTGTTTTCAAGATTCAGATTTTATAATTCTAGCTGTTCCATCCGCTTTTTTAAACAACACGTTTCAAACTTTAAGTCCGGATAATTTTAAAAACAAAATAATTTTTTCTGCAATTAAAGGAATTATTCCTGAACATAATTTAATAGTTGGCGAATACCTTAATTCAGTTTACAATGTTTCGTTAAACAACATTGGTGTAATTACCGGACCCTGCCACGCAGAGGAGGTAGCCTTAGAAAAATTAAGTTATCTTACAATTGCTTCACTTAATACAAATAATGCTAATACCTTAAGTTATTTATTAAAGTGTAGGTATTTAAAGTCATGCGTAAGCGATGATATTTACGGAACAGAATATTCTGCCGTATTAAAAAACGTAATTGCTGTTGCGGGTGGTATTTGCCATGGCTTAGGTTATGGCGATAATTTTTTAGCAGTTTTAATAAGTAATGCCATTCAGGAAATAAAACGTTTTGTAGACGCAGTTCACCCAATAAACAGAGATATTAATGCTTCAGCTTACTTAGGAGATTTATTAGTTACAGCCTATTCTCAATTCAGTCGCAACCGCATGTTTGGCACAATGCTCGGAAAAGGATATAGCGTAAAACATGCGCAACTTGAAATGAACATGATAGCTGAAGGCTATTATGCTGTAAAATGTGTTTACGAAATAAATAAATCGCACCAGGTACATATGCCAATAATTACCGCTGTTTATAATATCATTTACAAAAATCAAAACGCACAAAAAGAAATAACTAAATTATCTGAATTATTATCTTAATGATTTGAAAAACTTTACCCTAATAATCTCCATTATCTTTCACCCTTTATTAATGGCAACCTATTTATGTTTGTTGCTTTTTTTTGTAATTAATAACACGGCTATTTTTTATCTCACACCGGTCGAAGTTAAATGGCGAATTTCGTTGGTTGTATTTTTATTTTCGTTCATATTTCCTGTGTTAAATATTTTTATTTTAGTTAAATTAAAACGAATTCCGAGCATAATACTTTCAGAAAGAAAAGATAGAACTTTTCCTTTTTTATTAGTGACTTTATTTTATTTTGGACTATTTTATTTACTAATGGATTTAAATATTTGGAATAGTATTAAACTATTTATTTTTGGAGGTGCACTATCTATTTTGGCGTGTTTGGTTATTAATTTAAAATTTAAAATCAGCATTCATATGGTTGGAATTGGCGGTTTTTTGGGTGTCTTAATCTCGTTAGCGTATCTTATTAATGTTGATTTGACTCCATATTACATTGCTACAATAATTGTTGCCGGCATAATTGGATTTGCGCGGTTGTTTTTAAATGAGCATAAACCTTTACAAATTTATTTAGGATTTTTTTTAGGAGTAATTATACAAACCGGTTTGTTTTTTGGACTACAAAAAATAACCTTTATTTAACCATATTTTGAATTTAGTAATTGGCGCCACAGGCATTTTAGGAAGTCATGTTGTTTTAAAGCTTTTACAAAACAATCAGCCTGTTATTGCCGCAAAACAAAAAACGAGTGATTTGAAAAAAGTTAAACAACTGTTTTCATATTACTGTAAAAACGCAGACAAACTTTTCGAAAAAATTAAATGGGTACAAATAGATATTCAAGACATTTTTTCTATAGAAGATGCTCTTGACGGTATTAAGACTGTTTACAATTGTTCGGGTTTTGTTTCGTTTGATAAGAAAGACAAAAAAAAATTATTTAAAATAAATGATACTGGTGCAGAAAATATTGTAAACGCCTGCATTTATAAAAAAATTGATGCACTCTGCCATGTAAGTTCAATTGCAACCATAAATAATTCAGATTATACTTTACCATTAACCGAAACTGTTTTTTGGAAAACTTCAGGAAAAGAAAGTGATTACGCTATTAGCAAATATAATGGCGAAAAACAAGTTTGGCGAGGTATTGAAGAAGGTTTAAATGCTGTAATTGTGAACCCGGGAATAATTTTATCATCCGGCTTCCGAAATCAAAGTAGCTCTAAACTATTTGATGCCTGTTTTAAAGGAAACAAGTTTTATACCACAGGAATTTCAGGGTACATAGCTGCAGAAGATGTGGCCTCAGTAATGCTTCATTTGATTAATAATCGAATGTTTTCTAACAGATATATTTTAATCGAAAATAATTTATCTTACAAAGATATTTTTGGAGCGATACAAGAAAATTTTCATAAACACAAACCTATTATTAAAGCTGGCAAAGTATTGCTTAAAACTGCCCAAATTGCAGACGCTTTAAAATGTATTGTATTAAAAAAACCTCGGCAAATTACACAGCCATTAATTCATTCCGCTCTTAATACACAAACCTATTCTAATGCTAAAATAAAGGGGGTTTTTCATGAACCCTTTTCACCTGTATATCAAGTGATTAAAAAAATCTGTTTAGACTATTTAGCTGACAATAATCTTCACACCAATCCTTAATTATTAGAGGTAATAAATTTTTGTTTTTGAATTTTAATTATCTAAATTAGTTTCTTATTTAAAGTAAATTATAGAATTTATGCATATTGCAATTGCCGGGAATATTGGGTCAGGAAAAACAACATTAACATCATTACTTGCAAAACACTACAAGTGGCATGCTCATTATGAAGATGCCGATGACAATCCTTATTTAAATGATTTTTATGAAGAAATGCAAAGGTGGTCATTTAATTTGCAGGTGTATTTTTTAAACAATCGTTTTAATCAAATATTAGACATTAGAAAAGGTAAAAATTCTGTTATTCAAGACAGAACTATATACGAAGATGCTTTTATTTTTGCTCCCAATCTTCATGCAATGGGATTAATGACCTCGCGCGATTACGACAATTACTTTTCGCTATTTAAATTAATGGATGGTTTAATTAAAGCTCCTGACTTAATCATATACCTTAGGGCTAGCGTGCCTACATTAGTAAAACAAATACAAAAAAGAGGCAGAGACTACGAAAACAGTATTCGATTAGATTATTTGAAAAGACTTAATGAGCGTTACGAAGCTTGGAGTACATCATACGAAAAAGGAAAAATTTTAGTAGTGGATGTAGATGATATTAACTTCAGCGAAAACAAAGAAGACCTAGGTAAGGTGATTAGAATGATTGATGCCGAATTAAATGGTTTGTTCAAATAAGTGAGCCTAATTTCAAATACAGAATCTGAATTTTTCGGTTTGCAATTTGCAAATCACCTACAGAGTGTACAACAAAGCGGTGAGTTATTATTGGCGCATAACGAATCTTTAAACACAGAAAGTATTTCTAAATTAGAATCTGAAATTGAATCAAAAATTCTTGAAAAAAATATTCCAAAACAAGCTGTAAAAAAAACTTTTTTTATTTCAGTAGAATCATTACAAAACCAACTAATTCATGGCCAAAAAGATGATTCAGGTACTCAACATAATTTCTTTATTTTAGCTCAAACGGATCATTCAATTAATATTATTACAGCTAATTTGATAAGCAATCTAGCTGTAGATAAATTAAAAGGGCAATTAAATAAAATCAACAGTTTTGAAGACGCCGCCTCATTAAAGGCATATTATCTAGAACATCTTGAAAATAATGAGTTAAGCGAAAAAGGAGGAGCGGGTCTTGGATTTATTACTATGGCCATGAAAAGCGGAAACAAAATTAAGGCCGTATTCGAAAACATAAATGAAAAATATTCATTCTTCTTATCTGAAGTAAAAATTAACCTAGAATAAGATAAAGCAATGTCTCGGCAGACAATCCTATTTTTGGCTTCATGGTTCCCTACCCCACAAAACAAAAATCATGGTATATTCATTAAAAACCATGCCATCGCTTTAAGTAAATACATACCAGTAATCGTTGTATATGCATACAGTTCAAGCAAAGCTAAACATCCAGAAATTTTTAAAAACAAACAAGGTAATTATGAAGAGTGGTTATTAGAATACAAAAAAACGTCAGATGTTCCTATACTTTCGTCTGTCATAAAATTTTTTCATTTTAAATCCGCCTACAAAAAGTTACTTAACGAATTAATTAGCAATAATGTTTTAATAAAAAGTATTCAACTAAATACAATTTTTCCTGCAGCTGTTATTTTACCTATGTTTAAAAAACATTTCAAAGTTCCATATACCATTGTGGAACATTGGAGTGGTTATTTAGCAGAAGATGGTAGTTACAAAACTATATTTCAAAAAGCAATCACTAAAAAAATAACCCGCAACGCATCTAAAATATATTATGTTTCCGAGAAGCAAAAAGAAGCGATGCTTTCCCATAACTTAATAGGGAATTACGAATTGTTATATAATGCTGTAGATACCGACGTTTTTTTTAATATTAAAAAAACAGAAAAAAAAGAGCCTACATTTCTTCACGTTTCCTCTTTGGTAGAAAAGGAAAAAAACATTATTGGCACTTTACATGTTATGCGAAAACTGCAAGCTAAAAATTATAATTTTCAATTTATTATTGTTGGAGGGACAACGACTAATGTTGATTTTTATAAAACAGAAGCAGAAAGAATGGGCTTAGAAAACATTCTTTTTGTTGGCGAGAAAACACAACAAGAAGTTTCTAAATATATGCAAAACGCAGACGCTTTAATTTTATTCAGTAATTATGAAGGCATGCCTGTTGTTGTTTTAGAAGCACTTGCAACCGGCTTACCGGTTTTTGCAAGCAATGTGGGGCAACTACCCAATATAATTAATAACGATTTTGGAAGATTAGTTCCGGTAAATAATGAAAGTGCCTTAGAAAAATATCTTGAAGAGTTTTTAAACACTAATTTAAAATTTGATTCCGATAAAATGACTGAATTTATTCATAAAACTGCTTCTAAAGAAGCTGTCGGAAAAAAACTAGCAAATTATTATACTGATGTTTGCTCCTCAATAAAATTTGTTAATTCAACAAATTGATTAACCGAAAGTTGCTCCGGTCTCTTATCTAATAAAGGATGACGCAACTCATTATTATTAAATAAAGTTCTTACAGAATTCCGAATTGTTTTTCTTCGTTGGTTAAATGTAGTTTTTACAACCTTTTTAAATAAATCTTCATTACAATTTAATTTCTCAACAGAATTACGGGTGAGTCTTATAACTGCACTTTTTACCTTTGGCGGTGGTGTAAAAACATTTTCATTAACTGTAAACAAATACTCTATATCGTAATAAGCCTGTAAAAGAACGCTTAAAATTCCATATACCTTTGAACCCGGTTTTTCGGCAAGTCGCATAGCCACTTCCTTTTGAAACATCCCTACAACATAATTCACATTGTTTTTATGTTCTAAAACTTTAAACATAATTTGACTTGAAATATTATACGGAAAATTTCCAACAACATTAAATTTTGGCCCGGCAATTTTTTTTAAATCTGATTCGAGAAAATCTGCGAGCAACAAATTATCTTTTTTTTCGGGATAAGTATTTTTTAAATAATTTATTGATTCCTCATCAACATCCATTGCAAAAAAATTAACAGATCGTTTAACTAAAAATTGTGTCAAAACACCTGTTCCCGGACCAACCTCAATAATTGGTGTTATACTGTCCTTATCTAAAATGGCATTAACAATATTTTCAGCAATTGCATTGTCGTTTAAAAAATGTTGCCCTAAATGTTTTTTTGCTTTTACCGGATGCACGTTAATTAATTTTTGTGATATTGTTTCCCACCTAATGCCATTAAATAAACTTTTATTATCTCATCTAAATCCCCGTCTAAAACAGCTTCGGCATTCGTAATTTTCAGTTCAGTACGGTGATCATTTACCATTTTATAAGGGTGTAATACATAACTGCGTATTTGCGAACCCCATTCAATTTTCATTTTTCCTTCCTCTACAGCTTGTTTGCTTTCATTTCGCTTTCGCATTTCTAGTTCATATAATTGTGAACGTAACATGTTCATTGCCCGCTCTCTGTTACCTAATTGCGAACGTTCTACCTGACATACAACAACAATTCCCGTGGGCTTATGTGTTAACTGAACTTTACTTTCTACCTTATTAACATTTTGTCCGCCTGCGCCACCGCTTCTTGAAGTTGAAATTTCAATATCAGCAGGTTTAATCTCTATCTCAATAGTATCATCAACCATGGGATATACATAAACCGAGGCAAAACTGGTATGCCTTTTGGCATTTGAATCAAACGGACTTATGCGAACAAGTCTATGCACCCCGTTTTCTCCTTTTAAGTAGCCATAGGCAAAATCCCCTTCTATTTGCAGTGACACAGATTTTATACCGGCCATATCTCCCGAATTATAATCCAACTCTGTAACTTTATAGCCGTTTTTTTCTGCCCACATCAAATACATTCGCAGCAACATGCTTGCCCAATCGCAACTCTCTGTTCCTCCGGCGCCGGCATTTATCTGAAGCACACAACTTAAACGGTCCTCCTCGCCACGCAACATGTTCTTAAATTCAATATCTTCTAAAGCCTTTAGGGCATTATTAAATTCAAGATTAGTTTCGTCTTCTGTGGCATCGCCTGCTTTATAAAAATCGTACAAGGTATTTAAATCCTCTAATTGACTTCGCAATTTATCATATGCTGAAGTCCAGGATTTAACTTGTTTTACCTCATTTAAAATTTTTTCGGCCTGTTTTGAGTCATTCCAAAAATTTGGATCAAGTGTTTTTTCTTCAAGAAGTTCGAGGTCATGTTTCTTTTTATCATAGTCAAAGAAACCCCCTCAACGCTATACTGCGATCATTTAAGTCTTTTAATTGCTCATTTGTAAACATTTGTCAAAGATAAGATAATTTGGATTTATTGCTTTTTTATTGGCCAAAAAATTATGTAACTAATTATCATTACGCTTCCAAACTCAACTAAACCTATAACAAAAGCAATATACAGATGCATTAAAATACCTAATAATAAAAACATTTTTTTTATCTTCTTTATCCAAACTAAAACAGGAAATAGTAATTGATAACCCAGCACCACATAATTAAGTAAAACATCAACTATATAATTTGAATTAAACCAATTTGAAAAAATATTATAATGCCCAACCTTACTTATTTTGTATAATGCAACGCCATAAATCCAATCATTATCATTTAATTTGGATAAAGCCGCAATTAAATAAACCATTAAAATTTGAAGGATTGTGGCAATTATACCAAAATTATGGAAACAAACCGAGATTGATTTTTTCCAATCTAAATTAGCTTGATTGCACTTTGAAAAAAAACAATTAAAAAATAAAAATTGATTAATCAAATAGCTTCCGCCGGTTAAGGTTGGATATAATTTATTATGAATATTTAAAACCAAAAACCACAATATAAATTCGAAAACAAATGGAATTTTTTTTAATGAATAACTTAACACTAAAAGAATTAATGCTCCATATAAAAAAACATATCCTATGGTTTTAGATTGACTTGAATATAATACGTATGCATAATCTTTAAAAAAATTTAAACTTATTGGTTGGGTATAAACAAATGCGTTTTTGCCAAAAAATAAATTGTAAAAACTCAGCCAGTAAAAAATTTTTACCGTTACAAACAAGTATAATAATTTTCTGAAATTGCCTGTTTCTGAAATAAAATTATACCTTGAAAAAAAATATTCAACCAGTTTTTTCAATGAAATAGACTATTTAATAGTTAAATTTAGTTGATTATTTTTATGTATTATACTATAAATACTATTTTGAAAAATAAAGTTGGATTTTTTATTTTAAGCCTTGCAGTTATTGTGTTGTGTTTTATTGAAGCTGCAGGTAAAGGTGATTTTTTTATTTATTTATCAGGTGCCGGCGATTTAATGAAAGGAGAGGATATTTATAAAAACACATACGTAGACGGCTACCATTATTTTTATTCGGTTTTATTTGCTCTCTTTCTTTCCCCCTTTTATCACCTTCCGTTTTTTTGGGTAAAGTTTTTTTGGCTGCTTATTAATGCATTTGCTTATTTTCATCTGTTTGCTCTTATATCTAAAAGCCGTTTGTTTTTATCACTAAAAGAAAAACAACAAAAGTTATTTTTGTTTTTACTGTTTGTTTTTTCGCTACGCTTTTTTCTGGACAATATTCACTATTCTCAAATTACTATTTTTATTTTATGGTGCACTGCTTTCGGTTTACACCTCATTTTAAACAATAAAAGCATAGCAGGTTCTTCCTTGCTAGCACTGGGTATTAATATTAAATTACTGCCAATAGTATTTTTACCTTATTTAATTTATAGAGGTTATTTTAAAGCGTTTACTTATACTGTGTTGTTTTACATTTCTTATTTGTTTTTACCTGCCTTGTTTATTGGTTCTAATTATAATTTATCGTTGATTAAAACCTGGCTTTCTTTAATTAATCCTGCCAATCAAAATCATATTTTAGATGTTGAAGAGCGTAGCTTTCATAGTTTAACTACATTACTATCTACACTTTTAGTTAAAAATGTTCCGGATACTTATGCTCTATCCTTAAAAAGAAATATTGCCAATATAGATTTAAAGTCTTTAAGTTTTATTTTAACGCTAACCCGTATGTTATTAATATCGTTAACACTTTATTTTCTAAAACTGAAAATTTTTGTAAAATCAAAAACAAGCATAGGAGAGCTTATTGAAATAAGTTATATTCTTTTATTAATTCCTTTAATTTTTCCACATCAGCAACACTATGCTTTTTTATTTATGATGCCTGCAATTGGATTGATTTTATTTTATATGTTTACCAACTACAACAGCATGTTAACAAAAACAAAAATGTTTGTTTACGCTTTATTATTTCTTATTTATCTAAGTACAAATCTTAAATTATTACTAGGTGAGTTTAACCGCTACTATGAACATTTTAAAGTTTTAACCTATGGGGCATTACTAGTAATTCCATTACTAATATGGGTTGACAGAAAAAATAATTTAAGTTAACACAATTTATAATTGCCAATTCAACTTAGTGTTTTAATAAAGTAACATGTCCAAAATGAATTTCATTTTTTTCGGTTACAACATTTTTAAATGTAACACGCCATACATAAGTGTCTTGTTTGCATTCTTGGTTCATATAATAACCGTTCCAACCTTGTTTTGGATTAGTGGTTTTAAAAATTAACTCCCCCCACCTATCAAAAATTTCAAATTCATAATTAATCACACCAATTGCAATTGGCATAAAATAATCGTTCAATAAATCTTGATCGGGGGTAAATGCATTTGGTGCCCAAAATCTATATTCCGGTAAAATTTTTACTGTTTGCGAAATCGTGTCACTACACCCATATAAATTATAAACTGTTTGTTGTATAACATAATTTCCATACTCTTCATAATTGTGTTTATCGTCAGGATTATTAGTGGTAAATCCATCGCCAAAAGAATAATACCAGCCAGTTGCATCAAAAGAAGATGTATTGTTGACAAAAATCTCAGGATCGAAAATAGTTGTTACTTGAGGGGAAAAAGTAAAACCTGCTTGAGGCGAAGGATAAACAGTAAGATTATTTATTGAAACAATACTTGTGTCTTTGCATAAACTGTCAGTAACAACTGTTAAAGTTGCGCCATATAATCCCGAAGGAGAAAACACTTGAACAGGTTCAAACGCTGTTGAGGTATTTCCGTTGCTAAACTGCCAATAATAGCTTAGTGGTAAATCGCTAGTGCTTCCATTTGCAAAGGCCACACGCGCAGGATTACACAATGCCAAAGGTAAATTACTTATTTGTGCGGTAGGTTTTCCTATTATTCTGACAGAGTCAATAAACGAATCAATGCATGTAAACTGTTTCGCAATTAGTTTAACAAAATATTTTCCCGGATTGGTAAAAACAACATTAGCAGGGTTTTTTATTGTTGACGAGCTTGGATTTGCATTGGTTGTAAAATCCCAAATAAACGTGGTTTGAGGAATGTAAACGCCGGTGGCACTAAAACTAAACGCGTTACCTGTTAAGCATTGAGCAGGATTAGGTGGAAATGTAATTTTTAAAGGGGGATACACATAAGCAGTTTTTACACTTGTATCAGCACAAGGTTTACCGGGATTAGTAATTAGTGTAACTTGATATGAACCAGTATCAGGGTAATTAAAACTTGGATTTACTAAATTTGATGTGTCATTCGCTAAATCCGGAACTCCAAAGTCCCAGAAAAACGTATTGCCGCCTACACTTTGATTTACGAAATTAAATGAGTTTCCCTGGCATTTTGAAATTTGATCTTGAATGCTACTAACAACAGTAACGCTACAGGTAACTACATTTATTTGAAAATCTCTGTAATGAGTATTTATAAGCTGATTGTTCCTAAATTCCTGAATGCAAATTCCAAATACAAATTGGCCATTCATGTTTGGTGTGCCACTTAAAATACCAGTACTTGGATTAATAGAAAATGCAGGGTTACTAGCTATTGGATATGATGAGGTATATGGTGTGGTAAAAATTACCGGACTGTATGGCGGAGGTGGGGCTTGTTGAGGACAATTTAAAGGGGGTGATGGGCAACTGTTACTAGAAGAAACTGGTGGGCTTGAATAAATTATTGTTGGGCAGCAACCATCCAATCCTTGAAAAGGAGCACAAATAGAATACACTAACTGATCTCCTGCATCCGGATCAATAGCCGAATGATCAAATGTAAACTTTAGCCCCTTACATACAAAAATTGGTGGTAAATTCTTATATCTCGGCGAACTGTTTGTTGACACAACTTCCGGACCCGGTATGTGTGTATAATAAGTAGATCCTACCATACTAGGAGTTACAATATTTAAAATAGTTCCATTTCGGCAACACCTTTGATACACCACATAATAACCCCCGGCCTTTGCTGGCAAATTAAGTGTATATGTATAAATACCCTGTTCAACACAAACCGTATTTGGAGTTATTATACAAGGATTATTAATTGAAGGGGGAACGTTTGTAACAACTGGAACACCAATATTATAAGTACCTACCAAATTTTGAGATCCATCATAAACAGTAATGTATGCTGGAGCAGAGTTATTATTTTGACCATCGAATGGAGCACCGTTTGCTGAATAACAGTCACGATAAACTTTTAACGTAATTCTATAGTTGTTATTGCCCAAGTTATCGTATATAATTTCTCCTCCAACTATATGCCAAGCATTTGACTTAAGTCTAATTAGAAGTATAATTATTATTAATAAATTTCTCAGAAAACAGATTTTATATTTAGTGTTAAATTACAAAAAAAGCATAAAAGTTCTCTGTAAATGTTAACACAAAACGACGTAATTTTAAATGATAAAAAGCATATCGCTTTTGGTACTATTTTTGTATATTTTTGTATACACATGTTAAAAAACGGGATAATAATCTTTCTTCTTTGTTTAGGAAAAATAGCAACGGCTCAATTACTAATTGGCCGAGACACCATTTCGGTAATAGAAAATAATTATGTTTTAAAAATGCCATGGGCTAATGGCATGAATTATTCTAATGTTTCAAACATTGACTTAAATTTTGACGGCAAGAAAGATATTGTTGCTTTCGATAAAATTAATCAGTTTTCTGTTGGACGTTTCCGCTGTTTTATAAATGTTGGAAATCCCGGCGAAACAAAATATAAAGCCGCTCCCGATTTAAGTTATCATTTTCCCGAGGCGGCAAACTGGGCTGTGTGCTTAGATTATAATTGCGACGGTAAAGAAGATCTGTTTTGCTCTAAAAATGGGGGTATATCGGTCTACAAAAATATTACCACGCCAAGTTTGGGTCTGACATTTGTGTTAGAAAAATCTATAATTTATTCCGATTATAATCCCCTAGGGCTGCCATCAATATCTCCGCTTTACGCAAGTACAATTGGAGTTCCGGGCTTAGCAGATATTGATAATGATGGCGATATTGACGTGCTTACATTTAGCTCAGGTGGATTTTATATTGAATATCACAAAAACACCAGTAAAGAAAAATATGGCCATTGCGACAGTTTAATTTACGAATTACAAGATGCCTGTTGGGGTAAAATAACCGAACAAAGTTGTATAGTTGATTTAAATCAATGTCCCATGCGTCCAATTAGAAAAAAATTTATCGAGCAAAAAACATCTAATCTACATGCAGGATCTTGCTTAATGTGTTTCGATTCAAATGGTGATAATCTTCAAGATTTAATTATGGGTGATATTTCTTGTAATACCGTTCAATTTGCTTTAAATACCGGTTCTGTTACAAACGCAGTTATTTCAGATACCACAAAGCTTTACCCTAATTTTCCTAATAAAAATAACACACAACAAATTTTAATGAATTCTTTTCCTTGCACTTATAACGTTGATTGTGACGGGGACGGCAAAAAAGATTTAATTGCCACTCCTAATGCTTTTGGAAGCGAAAATGTAAAAAGTTTGTGGTATTACAAAAACACAAGTCTAACAAATACCGTGAACTTTCAATTTATTAAAAATAATTTTCTGCAAGATGAGATGATTGAAGTGGGACAAAATTCTTTTCCAGTTGTTTTTGATTATGACAACGACGGTAAAAAAGATTTATTAGTTGGCACTTATGGCTATTATAATTCAACAAATTTAAAATCGCAATTAGCGCTTTATAAAAATATTGGTACTTTATCTCAGCCCACCTATTCTTTAATTACAAGAGACTATGCAAATCTTAGTCAACAAAATTTAATTAATGCCATGCCAACAGTTGGAGATATAGACAACGATGGCGATATTGATATTTGTATTGGTACATCTAGCGGACAAATTCATTGGCTAAAAAACAACGGAGGCATAAACAATTTTCTTTTTCAAAACAATTCGTTTTCAATTACAACTGTTTCTGCTGCTGCTGCGCCGCAATTATTTGATATAGACCAAGACGGAAAACTTGATTTAATGATTGGAACAAAAAACGGAAGAATTTCCTATTATAAAAACATAGGTACTTTAAGCTCGCCTAGCTTTAGCTTAATTACAAGTTACTTTGGCAATATAGATGTAAAAGGAGACATTAATTTGTATGGCATTGATGGTTATGCCACACCCTATTTTTTTAATACCCCAACTAACATAAAATTACTAGTTGGCAATGTTCATGGTAACATTCATTATTTTGATGTACCCTCGGTAATTACTAATTCATGCAACTTAATTTCATCATCTACAAATAACCTTAATGAAGGAGGACAATCTACAATTTGTTTTGATGATGTAAATAACGATGGTAAGCGTGATTTGTTCATTGGAAATGGTTCTGGCGGATTAAGTTTTTTTTCGTCGCTAAATCAATTTATTGGTATTAACGAAAATAATTTATTTGCCATTGCAAACAGAATTGTTTTGTTTCCAAATCCGGCCAGTAATTTTTTTAATCTTCATGTTAAAGATTTTGAATTTGAAAAAGGAAAATTGATTTTTTACAACACACTAGGTGAAAAAATTAGCGAAAAAGATGTCTCATCAAGTTCTCAATATTTTGACGTAACCGGCATTAATAAAGGAATTTATTATGTGACTATCAATTTAATTAACGATTCGCAAAACTACTTCTTTAATAAAAAAATCATCATCAATTAATTGAAACATTATCTAAAATATTTTGCCTTTTTATTTGTGCTCTATTTTATTTCATGTAAAAAAGATGTTGGGCATGTTAATTATGGGGATTACCCTGTAGAGATTGGAAAAATAATTTCTGCGAATTGTGCCGTTTCCGGATGCCACAATACCAAAAGTTACAAAGCAGCTGGTAATTATAATTTAGAATCATGGCAAAATATGTTTTCAGGCAGCAATACCGGTTCTCCTGTTATACCTTATAGTAAGAAATTCTCATCGTTGTGTTACTACATCAACACGTTCCCCGAATTAGGTTTACAAAGTCAACCAACCATGCCACTCAATAAAAAAGCATTAACATATGAAGAGGTTAAAAAAATTAATAATTGGATTGATAACGGAGCCCCGGATATTAATGGCAATGTAAAATGGTCAGAAAATAATTCTAGAAAAAAATTTTATGCTGTTAATCAAGGTTGTGATGTAGTAACCGTGTTTGATGCCGAAACACAATTACCAATGCGCTATATCGAGGTAGGAAATAAACCTGGCATAATTGAAAGCCCGCATCAGGTTAAAGTTTCTTGGGACGGAAAATATTGGTATGTGATTTTTATTAATAATAACATTATGCAAAAATTTCGCTGCAGCGATGATAGTTATGTTGGGGAAATTCCTTTATCTCCTCTATCTGCCGGAACAGGAAATACAGACGCTCTAGACTGGAACACTTTTGTTATTTCAAAAGACAATAAACGAGCCTATTGTGTTTCATGGACAGCAAGTGGAAAAATAGCCGCTGTAGATTTAGAAAAAATGCAATTAATGCACTTTTTAGGTGGGCAATACTTTCCACACGGTATTGCGTTAAATAATTCTGAAGATGCCATATATGTAGCTTCACAAACAGGAAATTTTATTACGAAAATAGACACAGGGTTTTCTAACACAACACCTTTTTCTTTAGATAACGGTCCTTTAAAATATGTTTCGTCATTAGACCCTCACGATATTTTACTATCAAAAAATAATTCGGATGAATTATTAATAACCTGTCAAAAATCAAATGATGTACGCGTGTTTAATGTTTCCAATGGCGTTGTAACAACTATCATTAGCACAGGAAAATACCCGCAAGAAATTGTATTTTCAGAAGTTGCCAATGCTTACTTTGTATCGTGTCCATATGACAGTACAAGCTTTGCAGGCTCTATGGGTTTAGTCACAAAAATAAATGCCTCGAATTATGCAACAACCAATTTAAAGGTTGGATTCCAGCCACATGGTATAGCTGTTGACGATGTGAAAAATCTTATCTATGTTGTTTCCCGAAATATCCAATCAAATGGTCCGGCACCTCATCACACAAGCTTATGCAATGGCAGAAACGGTTTTGTGAATTTTATTGATTTAATGTCGTTTACACTTTTACCAAAACGATACGAGCTTAGTGTTGACCCCTATTTTATATATCCTCGCCCCTAATGGAAGTTAATGAGATCTTAAAAAAACAACCCATTTTACTTTTTGACGGCGAATGTGGTTTTTGTAATAGAAGTATTCTTACTTTTTTAAAGTACGAAAAAAACAATAGCATGCATTTTGCCCCACTAACATCTGAAGTTGGAATCAAATTAAAATCATACTTTGAACTTGATGAAAAAATTGATTCGGTTATTTTAATTAAAGACCATTCGGCTTATATTAAAACATGTGCTGTTTTAAGGTTAATGCCATATTTAAAAGGTTTTTGGCCGGTTATGATAATATTCGTAATTATTCCACCATTTATCCGAAACATTGTTTATGATATTATTGCAAAAAACAGAATGAAACTTTTTGGCAGGGTAAAAAATTGCGCATTACTCCCTACAGAAGACAAATCTCGTTTTTTAGATATTTAATTTCCTGAAAAAAATTGTCATGTTTTCCTTGAAGCAAATGCAATAGTAATAACCGACACCTTAATACCTTCTACATCTTTTAGGGCCTGCCAGGCCGCTTCAATCGTTGCTCCAGTGGTAATTACGTCGTCAACCAACAAAACATGTTTATTGACAAATAATTCCGGCTGTTTCAAATAAAAAATGCCATCCACATTTTCCCAGCGTTGATATTTTTTCTTTTTAGTTTGTGTAGCAGTTTCTTTTTTCCGTTCTAAAGAAAAACCATTTACAGGTTTTAAAATTAGTTTAGCAATACCTTTTGCAAACGATTCACTTTGATTAAATCCTCGAGCTTTTAATTTTTTTGGATGCAATGGTATTGGCATTATTATATCTGTGTCTGATAATATATTTTCTTTCACTAAATCTTCCGCATATAATTCACCCAGAAATTCAGCCAACTCCTTTTGATTTTGGTATTTAATTGCATGAAGCATTCTTTGCACTTTTCCGCTCTTTTCAAAAACATATAAACTCAAACAATTTTTAAAAGGCACTCTGCCAGCAAAAATCAAGCTTAATTCGTGCTCACTTTTTTGATGATAATTGCTTTTTGGAAGACTAAGTTTACAATAATTACAAATAAAATGTTCATGCCTAAACAAATTTTCTACGCAGGCTTCACAATACCTCGGATAAATTAGTGACATTAAATCGTTAATAATTGTCATGGCTTTCATGCTAAAATAGTGTTTTTGTCCATTATTTTTGTGTTATGACCGAAGAAAAAGAAAATGCAAACAAAAAAAAGCCACTTGTGTTGTGGTTTATAATTTCCCTCCTAACAATTACAAACTGTTTAACTATTTGGCTTCTTTTAAAAGAACAAGGAAAAGTTGTTGAACAAAAAACAATTTCTGAAACCGTTATCGTTGAGAGAGACAATGTAAAATCAGATTTATTGTTGCTTAAAGAAGATTACAATGAGATTGTAGCAAAAGACTCTGTCATGCAAAAAAAAATAGATGAACAAAAAGCAAGGATAGAAGAACTAATCATAGAAGCCGAAAAACATAAAGGCGATGCGTATACAATTTCTAAATTGCGTAAAGAAACAGAAACGCTAAGAGCCATTATGAAAGGATTTGTAAGAACGATTGACTCTTTAAACACATTAAATCAAACCTTAGTTGCAGAAAAGAAAACCGTTTTAAAACAATTAAGCGCTGAAAAAGAAAAACAAAATACTCTCATTAAAGAAAAGAACGAATTAAAATCAACCATTGAAAAAGGCAGTATATTAACTTGTTTTAATATTAGCGCTAAAGGCGTGCTATTTAAAAAAGGTGGTAAAAAAGAAGTTGAAACCTCTAAAGCCGGTAAAACCGAAAAAATTAAAATATCATTTAGTTTGGGCGAAAACAAAATTGCAAAGCCAGGCGAAAAAACAGTGTATATCAGAATTATTACACCTGATGGTAAAGAACTAGCTAAGAGTTATGACGATAATTATAAATTCACTTTTAATAAAAGTAGCGGCTATTATGCAGGTAAAGAAACTTTGAATTATGCTAATACGGAAATTACAGGCGTAACTTATTGTGAAGGACAAGGAGAATTTGTTTCGGGAAATTATACGATAGAAATAACTTGTGATGGAGTTGTTATAGGTAGCAGCAGCATTAAGCTAAACTAGAAACATTAATAGTTAAAAAAGCCCTGTTTAGAATTTTAAACAGGGCTTTTTATTTTAAAGAATTAACATGGCATCGCCATAGGAATAAAAACGATATTTTTCTTTTATGGCTTCTTTATATGCTTTGTTAATTAAATCATATCCCCCAAAAGCGCTTACCATCATCAATAAAGTACTTTCAGGCATATGAAAATTTGTAATCATGCAATTTGCCACACTAAAATCATAAGGAGGGAAAATAAATTTATTTGTCCAACCCACATAAGGATTTAACTGTCCGGTAGTTGATACCGAAGACTCAATACCCCTCATTACCGTTGTTCCTACTGCACAAACTCTTTTCTTTTTATCCTTTGCGTTATTTACTATCTTACAAATATCACCTGAAATTAAAGCTTCTTCACTCTCCATTTTATGTTTGGTTAAATCCTCCACTTCAACAGTTCTAAATGTTCCTAAACCAACGTGCAAAGTTATGGGTGCAAAATGAACGCCTTTTATCTCTAAGCGCTTTAATAACTCACGGCTAAAATGTAATCCGGCAGTTGGGGCAGCAACGGCTCCTTCGTTTTTTGCAAATACAGTTTGGTAGCGCTCTGTGTCTTCTGGTTCATTTGGTCGTTTAATATATTTTGGCAATGGAGTTTCGCCTAAATCATATAAAGCTTTTCTGAATTCTTCATAACTGCCATCATATAAAAACCGTAATGTTCTGCCTCGTGAGGTTGTATTGTCAATAACCTCAGCTACTAAATTGTCATTTTCGCCAAAATACAACTTATTTCCTATTCTGATTTTTCTGGCTGGATCAACCAAAACATCCCACAATCTACTCTCTGCGTTTAACTCGCGTAATAAAAAAACTTCAATTTTGGCACCGGTTTTTTCCTTATTTCCATACATGCGTGCAGGAAAAACTTTAGTGTCATTTAAAATCAACACATCGCCTTCATCAAAATAATTAATAACATCCTTAAATTTTTTATGGCTAATTTTTCCAGATGCTCTGTCAACAACCATTAATCTTGAATCTTCACGGTTTTTTGCCGGATGCTCTGCTATTAATTCTTTTGGCAGATTAAACTTAAACATGGATAGTTTCATAGTTCTCTTTTTTTAATGTAAAATATGGGATTTAATTTTCTTCAGAGTGAAGTCAATAATAGGTTATGAATGACTTCTGTAAAGTGCTGACTAAAAAATAAATGACATAATCTTACGGGATTAATTCGGTGGCAAAGATAAGTTATTTTTATGCTACAATAGCAAAAAACTTAAATAATTTTAATTTACACTTTTAAAATTTAAATTGAATGAACTATTATAGCTAATTTAGAATAAAATAAATCAAATAATGTTCCGAAAAAAAATATTAAAAAAATGGTTGGCGGCATTGTCCCTTTTAGCCGTTGTTATTATTGGCGTTTCTTATACTCCTGATTACTTCGAAATAAGTAAAAACCTTGATATTTTTAATGCTGTTTATCGTGAGTTAAATGTTGCTTATGTTGATGACACTAAACCCGGGCAACTCATGAAAACGACTATTGATGCTATGTTGGGATCTTTAGATCCATACACAGTTTATTATACTGAAAATGACATTGAAGATTTTAGGTACATAACAACCGGCGAGTATGGTGGCATAGGCGCTCTGGTTAATGATATTGATGGTAAAATTATGATTGCCGATGTATACGAAGGTTTTGCCGCATCAAAAGCTGGCATTTTGGCTGGCGATCAAATAATAGGAGTAAACGGAATAAATGTTGAAAATAAAAAAAGTGACGATATTTCTACCCTATTAAAAGGTATAGCGGGAACTGCCGTTAAACTTAAAATTATTAAGGCCGGACAAAATGTTCCTACTGAGTTAAACTTGGTCAGAGAAGAAATTAAAACAAAAGCTGTTCCATATTATGGCATGCTTCCCAATAGCGAAACTGGTTATATTAAATTAATTTCTTTTACCGAAAACTGCAGTGGCGAAGTAAAAAACGCTTTGCTAGATCTTAAATCAAAAGGTTGTAAAAACATTATTTTAGACTTGAGAGATAATTTAGGCGGATTGCTTAATGAAGCAGTAAATATTGTAAATTTTTTTATTGATAAAGGACAAGAAGTTGTTTTTACAAAAGGAAAAATAGCTGACTGGGATAAATCATACCTTGCGGTAAACAACCCAATTGACACACAACTTCCTTTAACTGTTTTAGTAAACGAAAATTCGGCTTCAGCCTCAGAAATTGTTTGCGGTGCGCTACAAGATTTAGACCGTGCAGTAATTATTGGGAAACGAACTTATGGAAAAGGATTGGTGCAACAAACAAAACCACTAGTTTACAACGCTCAAATAAAAATAACTGTAGCTAAATATTATATACCAAGTGGCAGATGTGTACAAGCTTTAGACTATTCAAACAAAGATAGTGAAGGAAGAGTTGAAAAAGTGCCTGACAGTTTAATTACGGCCTTCAAAACCAAACACGGGCGAGTTGTTTACGATGGCGCAGGAATAATGCCCGATATTAAAACACCAAATGAAAAATTCAGTAATGTTTTAATGACCTTAATTTCTAAAAATCATATTTTTAATTATGCAACTAAGTATTTTCTGGCCAACTCTAAAATCCCAACACCTACAAATTTTAAATTATCTGACGAAGCCTATAATGATTTTATAACTTATTTAAAAGATAAAGATTATTCATACAAAACAGAAAGCGAGTTAGCACTTGAAGATTTAAAAAAAGATGCAGAGAATGACAATTACTTTAATGATATTAAAATAGAATACAATGATTTGTTAAATAAAATGTTGGCAAATAAAAAAGATGATTTGGCAAAAAATAAAAGTCAGATAAAAAAATATTTAGAAGAAGAAATAATAGGCAGATATTATTTCCAAAAAGGAAGAGTAGAATTTTCTTTACAAAACGACGATGAGATAAAAGAAAGCTTAAAGCTAATTAATGATAATAGTAAAATTAATTCTGTTTTAACAACCATTGATAAAGCAACTAAACCCTTTAATATCAGAAAAAAATTTTAGATAGCAGCGTTGTTAAAATCCACCCACAAATCCAACCTGGAATATCGGATTAGGATAAATAGATAATACAGTTGGTGTTAAATTTATCATTATTGAACTGACAAAAGCTGCTCGCTTTCCAAGTGATTGCCTATACCCGCCTCCTAACAAAAAATAATCCACCCAAATTTTTTCTCTAGGGTTATAATAATTATACACATTTGGCTGTAATAAATGGTCAAATTGAGCCTGAGCGTAAAAATTTTCATTAATGAAGTAACGTGCGTAAGAATGTGCCCCATAAATAGATTGCTCAAATCGTCCGTATCCTTTATAATTAATATTTGCATAACTATATATAAATCCAACACCGATATTAAAATTTTTTGTTAGATTATAACCAATAGTTGGTGATAGATAAATGTAAGTGTAAGTTCCAAAAATTGCCTGGAAATTACTTCCATAAGTCACTTTCTTTATCCAATCTGTATTGTTTCTTTTTTTGGAATTTTTACTAGTATCCGCTTTAGTAACTCCTGTATACACCTCATCTGTTTGCGCGCATAATCCCGAACAAAAAAAGAGCAATAAAACAATAATTATAGTTCCCTTTTTCATCTAATTTAAAAGTATATTCGTGAACAAATTTACTAAATATGACTATACTAATAACGGGTGCATCAAAAGGTATTGGATTTGAAATGGTAAAACACTTTTCAAAAAACAAAAACACGATTGTAATTGGCCTTTCGCGAAACACAGTTTCTTTAACCAAACTTGTTAATCATAATAACACCTCTTCTGTATTACCAATTAAAGCAGATATTACAAAACTATCCGATCATAAAAAAATAATTAAAACACTTCGCACATTAAATTTAAAAATCGACATCTTAATTAATAATGCTGGCGAAATAGTTAATAAGCCATTTGAAAAAATCAGCAATAAAGAACTTGTTTCTGTTTATACAACAAATGTTTTTGGACCTTTTAATCTTATTCAATGCTTATTGCCCTTGTTTAATAAAAACAACAAAACGCACATTGTAAATATTAGCAGTATGGGTGGTTTTCAGGGAAGTTCAAAGTTTCCGGGGCTTACAGCATACTCAAGTAGCAAGGCGGCTTTATGCGGTTTAACAGAATGTTTAGCAGAAGAATTAAAACCAAAAAATATTGCCGTTAATTGTTTAGCAATTGGGGCTGTTCAAACAGAAATGTTAAACAAAGCATTCCCGGGCTATAAAGCGCCCTTAAAAGCAATAGAAATGGCAGAATACATATGCAATTTTGCACTTGTTGGACATAATTATTTCAACGGAAAAATTATTCCTGTTTCGTCAACAACCCCGTAAACAATAAATTTAATTAGGTGTTAGATTTTTTGATTTAATTAGTCTATGTACAATTTATTAAATTTTATATCCTTTAAAATTCAGAAAAACAAAAGTATATACTTTGTTCTTTTATTGTTTACGTTCAGTCAAGCTATCTCCCAAACTATTACACAAACCATTAAAGGCATAGTTGTTGACAAACAAACTCAAATGCCAATACCTGGAGTAATTGTGCAATTAATTAATTCTGATCCCGTAATTGCATCAAGTACAAACGAAAAGGGTGAATTTAAACTTTCCAACACGCCCATAGGCAGATGGCAATTAAAATTTCAAATGGTAAGTTACAAGGAAAAATACATCACCATTATTTTAAATGCCGGCAAAGAATCAGTTTCAACAATTGAACTGGAAGAAAGTGTTATTCAAGGACAGGAAATTGTTGTAACTGCAGAGCAAGATAAAACAAAAACCAACAATAAAATGAGTACCGTTAGCTCAAGACTTTTTAGCTCAGAAGAGGCTGCAAGGTACGCAGGTAGCAGAAATGACCCTGCCCGAATGGCAGCTAATTTTGCGGGAGTTAGCGGAGCAAACGATTCAAGAAACGATATTATTATTAGAGGCAATTCTCCAATTGGCATTCTTTGGCGATTAAACGGTCTGGACATTCCTAACCCAAATCACTTCGGAAATTCAGGCTCTACTGGGGGTCCAATTAGTATTCTTAATAACAATACACTTGACAATTCTGATTTTATGAGTGGCGCATTTGCCGCAGACTATGGCAATGCCACGTCTGGGGTCTTTGATTTAAAAATGCGTCAGGGTAATAACGAAAAATATGAATTTTTAGCTCAAATGGGATTTAATGGTTTTGAGCTTGGCGCTGAAGGACCCATTACTAAAAATTCTTCTTTTTTGTTGAATTATCGTTATTCTACCTTAGCAGTATTTAAATATTTTAATATAGATTTCGGAACCGGTGCAGCAATTCCGCAATATCAAGATATTACTTTTAAAACAGACTTTAGCACCAACAGATTTGGGAAGTTTTCAATTTGGGGAATTGGTGGCCTAAGTTATATTGCATTATTAGAAAGCGACAAAAAAAGTGGGCAAGATATTTTTGGTTACAGTGCGCGCGACACCTACTTTAAATCAAATGTTGGTGCTTCGGGTGTATCTCATACCTACCTATTTAAAAATAACGCTTACTTAAAAACAAATTTTGGAATTAGCGGGTCTTATAATAATATTATTGCCGACAGAGTTGATACATCATTTAAAACCCAAAAAAATTTAAAACCAGAATACAGGCAAACAACTCAAAATATTAAATACTCTTTTAACTCAACATTTAATAAAAAATTTAATGCAAAAAATTTCTTTAATACTGGTATTTATGCAGAATTATATAACACCTTATTTGTAGACAGTATTGATAATTTATTTGGCAATAATACCTTTATTACCTTAAGAAACTATAAAGGCTTTACATCATTGGTACGTTGTTTTGCTCAGTGGCAGCATAAATTCAGTGATGATTTTCTAATAAATGCAGGAGTAAGTAATCAGTTTTTTTTGTTAAACAATTCAAATGCTGTTGAGCCCAGAATAGGATTGAAATATTCTATAAATGCCAAACAATCTTTAAGTATAGGCGGAGGGATGCATAGTCAACTACAACCTATTTACATTTATTTTGCCAGCGATTCTTTAAACGGTAATCGAATTGAAACAAATAAAAATTTAGATTTTACAAGAGCCGCGCATGGCGTAATTGCTTATGATAATTGCTTCACTACCAACTTCAGATTAAAAGCAGAAATTTATTATCAATATATTTATAATGCCCCGGTAAAAAATTTTCCTAGTCATTTTTCAGCTTTAAATTTAGGTGCAGATTTTAACAGCCCCAATGTAAATAATTTAGTTAGCCTGGGTAGTGGTAATAATTATGGTATTGAAATAACGCTAGAAAAATTTTACAGCAAGGGTTATTACGCGCTTTTCACGAGTAGCCTATTTCAAAGCAAGTACAAGGGTAGTGACAATGTTATTCGCAATACAGCTTTTAATGGTAATTATGTGTTTAATTTGTTAGCTGGTAAAGAATTTAAAATAAGTCAAAAACATATCTTAAGTATTGATATTAGAGCTACTTATGCCGGCGGAAAACGATACACGCCCATTGACTTAGAAGCAAGTAAAGCTAAAAACGACGAGGTTAGGGATGGCGCGCGAGCTTTCTCCATGCAATATCCGGATTACTTTAGGATGGACATGAAACCTGGTTACAAGTATAATTCAAAAAAAGTAACGCATGAATTTACTATCGATATTCAAAATGTAACAAAAAACGATAATGTATTTCAACAAACATTTGATCTTAAAAATCAAGTTATAAAAACCGATTATCAACTTAAATTTTTCATAATCCCCCAATATCGTTTGTTGTTTTAATTTAATTTTGTTTACAGATTAATAAAAAAAAGCCGGTATTACCCGGCTTTAATTTTTTTAGGTTGTTTTTATTAATACCTATAAGCGTCTGATTTAAATGGCCCTTGAACTTTAACGCCAATATAATCTGCTTGTTCATTATTTAAGGTATCTAGCTCAACGCCTATTTTAGCTAAATGTAAACGCGCAACTTTTTCATCTAAAATTTTTGGTAACACGTATACCTTTTTCTCATAAGCAGCTGTATTAGTCCATAATTCTATCTGAGCCAAAGTTTGATTAGTAAATGAATTACTCATTACAAAACTTGGATGACCGGTTGCACATCCTAAATTAACTAAACGACCTTCTGCTAACACAATAATATCTTTGCCATTAATGGTGTATTTATCAACCTGAGGTTTAATAGTGTCTTTAGTGTCTCCGTATGTTTTATTTAGCCAAGCCATATCAATTTCAGTATCAAAATGTCCAATATTACAAACTATAGCCCCATGCTTCATTGATTCAAAATGGCGACCAACAACTATATCTTTATTTCCTGTGGTTGTAACTATAATGTCGGCAACTTTAACGGCGTTATCCATTTTTTGAACAGCATAACCATCCATTGCTGCTTGTAAAGCACAAATAGGATCAATTTCAGTTACAATCACACGTACACCTTGAGAAGACAAAGATTGTGCAGAGCCTTTACCAACATCACCATAACCTGCAACTACAGCTACTTTTCCTGCAAGCATAATATCTGTAGCTCTACGAATAGCGTCAACCAATGATTCACGACAACCATATTTATTATCAAATTTTGATTTTGTTACTGAATCATTAACGTTAATGGCCGGCAACAACAATGTACCTTTTGCCATACGTTCATACAAACGATGAACCCCTGTTGTAGTTTCTTCTGACAATCCTTTTATTCCCGAAGCTAACTCAGGAAACTGATCGAAAACCATATTGGTTAAATCTCCGCCATCATCTAAAATCATGTTTAATGGCTTACGGTCTTCTCCAAACCATAATGTTTGCTCTATACACCAATCAAACTCTTCTGCTGTCATTCCTTTCCAAGCATATACTTGTATACCCGCAGCAGCGATAGCCGCAGCTGCATGATCTTGTGTAGAAAAAATATTACACGAACTCCAAGTTACCTCAGCGCCTAAGGCTGTTAAAGTTTCTATCAACACAGCTGTTTGAATAGTCATATGCAAACAACCTGCAACTCGAGCACCTTTTAAAGGTTTAGAAGCTCCGTATTCTTGGCGCAGTGCCATTAAGCCTGGCATTTCTTCTTCTGCTAATTTTATTTCTTTACGACCCCATTCAGCTAATGAGATATCTTTTACTTTGTACTTAATGTACTTTGTTGCGGTTGTTGACATATATATTTTAATTATTATTTTTAAAGGTTTACAAAGATAAGTTATAAGTTTGTAAAACTCAATTAATTATTTGTGATTACCATTTTAAAACCCAAAGCCTTTATTTCTATAGGAGTTTTAAACTTTAATGAATTCTCATTTATTCAGCCAAATTTATCAAAGCGAGAATTAGAAAAAGCTGGAATAAAACATTTACTTGATAAATTATTTATTGACAGCCCAACTAACTTGCAATATACTATAACCAATAAACCTTATTTAGCTGATAGAACAGAACACATATCAATATCTCACTCACATGACTATTTGGTAATTATTGTTAATGAAAAAGAAAATACCGGAATTGATATTGAGTTAATTCGTGATATAGTTTTAAAAGTTCAATACAAATTTCTAAACAAAACCGAATTGAATTTCGGTGGTAATAATATTGAAAAACTCATTACATTGTGGGCAGCAAAAGAAGCTTTATATAAAGTTTACGGTCTAAAAGGACTTGATTTTAAAACAAATTTAATTATAGATGATTTTAGTGGCGACATTCTAATTGGTAAAATCGAAACCGAGACTCTTAAAAAAAAATACAAGTTAAAATGTGAAACACTGGGGGAATATAAAATGGTATACATCTTAAATGAAATTTAAACAACTAATAAAAAAATTATACTCTAATAAAAAGCCGTTATTAGCTTTACTTATTGATCCGGATAAATTCAACCCCGAATTAATTCAAATAGCCAATAATGGTAAAGTTTCTTGTTTTTTAGTAGGGGGGAGCGGTATGTTAACAGGTAATTTAAATAAAACTATACTTGCTATAAAAAAAATATCAAAAAAACCCGTCATAATATTTCCTGGTAACGAAACCCAATTATCAAAATCGGCTGATGGCTTATTGCTTTTAAGTTTATTATCCGGACGAAACCCTGATTTCCTTATTGGTAAACATATTATAGCTGCTCCACAAATTAAAAAAATGAATTTGAATTGTTTGCCAACCGCTTATTTGTTAATTAACGGAAACAACATTTCAACAACCCAAAAAGTGACAAAAACAAAACCCTTAAATCCAAACAATAAAAAAATAATTTGTCATACTGCACTTGCCGCAGAGCAACTCGGATTTAAAGCTATTTACCTCGAAGCAGGAAGTGGAGCTAAATCAGCAATTCCTGCTACTTTAATTAAACAACTAAAAAAAGAAATCCATATACCGCTTATTGTTGGTGGCGGCATTGATAATAAAGAAAAAACAAAAAGATTAATTAATTCAGGGGCAAACATGATTGTGATTGGAAATGCATTAGAAAAAAATGTACTTTTATTTTCCGAAATTGAAAAATGTTTTTAATTAAACACTCACTATGAAATTATTTGTAATTACATCTAGCAAAGATGTTCCAGACGAAACAAGCATTATTACAAAAATGTTTGAGAGCGGATTAACTAATTTGCACCTCAGAAAACCGAATCACTCAACTAACCAAATGATTGCTTATATTAAAGAAATCCCTGAGCATTTTCACAAATACATAGTCATTCATTCACATCATCAACTTGCTTCCAAATTTAACTTAAAAGGAATTCATTTAACAAAGACACATCTATCAAAAAAATGGAAATACTTCCTGGTTAGACAAAGATTAAAATTAAAATTTGGGAAAATTTCTAAAAGCAGATCCTACTCAAGGCTCCAAGAAACTTATAACACAGAAGAATACAGTTTTGATTATTGTTTATTAGGAACAATTTTTAATAACATTACAGGTGAGTTATATAGCGGTTATTACGAAACAGGTTTAAAAGCCGCCATTAACAATACTGGAAAAAAATTCGTGGCAAGAGGCGGCACAACACCAAACACAATTGCAAGAGCTGCAAACATGGGTTTTTACGGTATAGCGTTTAATTCTTATTTATGGGATAATGATAGTCCTTTTGATAATTTTCTAAAAATATTAGATGCCTATAAAGAAAACAAATTAGAGATTTAAATGTCTCTTATAAGTTTCATAGCCCTGTTTACCGGAATACTTGGTGTTTGGCTAACCATTAAAGAAAATGTTTTTTGTTGGCCAGCCTCAATACTATCTGTTGTTGCCTCGGCTTATGAGTTCTACAAAGCCAACTTATTTGGCGATATGGGATTACAAGTCTTTTATTTTTTTTCTGCCTTATACGGTTGGTACTTTTGGAGAAAAAAAACAGGAAAAGTCTTTATTGTTTCGAAAACGCCTAAAAAAAGATTCCCTCTGCTAATTACCATTTCTATTGCGCAAACAATTGTCTTGTTTTTTATACTTACCTATTTAAGAGGCGACCGAGTTTTAATAGATGCTATCTTAACTGCATTAAGTTTAACCGCAACATTTATGATGACAAAAAAATGGATTGAAAACTGGTTGGCATGGGTTTTTATTGATATTTCATATGTTGTACTATATAGTTTAAAGTTTATGTGGCTTTTTGCAATTCTTTATTTATTTTTTGCAATAATGGCGTTTTACGGGTGGATAAAATGGAAAAAAACATTATTAAAATAGGGATAATAGGTGCCGAAAGTACCGGTAAATCATCGCTTTGCCGGTTGCTCGCTAATCATTATAATACTTTATGGGTTCCTGAGTTTTCACGAGAATATTTCAATACCCGAGATATTAACAATTACTCATTAAGCGATTTAATAATTATTGCTGACGAACAAATTAAATCTGAACTAAAGAAAATTAAAAAAGCTAATAGGTTTTTGTTTTGCGATACCACACTTATAACTCTTAAAATTTGGGCAGAATTGGAATTTAATAAAACACCTGAATTTATTTCCAATAATCTGAATAAAATAAAATACGATTACTATTTAATTACCGCAAACGATATTGAATGGGAGAAGGATAACCTAAGAAAAAATAAATTTAACAGAGATTCAATTTTAAAATTGAACATAAACGAGGTGGAAAAATTAAACTCGTCATTCGCAATTATAAGCGGTGTAAATGATACTAGATTAAATAACAGTATTAAAATATTAGATGCGTTATTTTAATTCAACGCCTCCCAAATCACAAATTTTATAAAACTCAGTTTCGGTTACTTTTCCAACGCTTAATCTTGAAAGTCTAATTAAATCCATATTTTTAAAAAACGGGTCTTTTTTCAGCGTTTCGAGTTTAACAGGAGTTTTCATTTCTTTATAAGGAGTAAAATCAACAGCTAACCAAGCGTTTTCTTGAGTAGTAGGGTCTTGATAATGTTCTCTCAAAACTTTTGCGATGCCAACAATTTCAATACCCTCATTGCTGTGATAGAAAAATGCAAGATCACCTTTTTTCATGCCTCTTAGATTATTTCTCGCAGCATAATTTCTAACCCCATCCCAACAAGCCTTTTTATCTTTTTTAAATGTTTCCCAGCTATACTTGAAAGGTTCGGATTTAATAAGCCAATAATTCATGGTAATTTAATTTTTATATGAAATTAGTTTGATAGGTCTTAATTCTACATTTTTTTATGAAATAATCCAAAATTTAACCGCTTTTTTAATCATAAAAAAAAGATTTTTCAAATAAAATTATATTGTTTTTAATAAAAAAGCCATACATTTGCGCCCGATTTAGCTAATCAAATACACATTGCATAATGATCAGTAAAACCAATTCATATTTAAAAATTTTAAATGTCAGTTTCGTAATATTTGCAATATTTATATTGACCTCTTTAAAAATTAATGCCTCTTCGCAAGAACAACACAGTGTTTCTGATTCTTTAAATTTAAGCAGTGAGGCTGCAGTTCAAGACCATCATGATCACCAATCAAACGATGGCCCAATAGATATTACTAAAATTGCTTTCGAGCACATTTTAGATTCACATTCATGGCATTTTTGGGGTGAAGGTCATGACGCTGTTTCATTACCTTTGCCTGTAATTTTAAAGGGTAAGACAGGTATCATTTTCTTTATGTCCTCAGAATTTCACCACGATACGCATGGAAAAGTAGTTGTAGAAAAAAACGGTGAACGATTTGTAAATTTCGAAGAAAAAATTTATTATGCTGAAGCCATTGCAAATGAAAATGGTCAATTTATTACATTAACCAAAAACAATGCCGAAATTTCAGTTAATAATGATGCGCCATTAGATTTTTCGATTACGAAAAATATAACTCAAATGTTTCTTTCAGTTATTCTTTTAGTTATGTTGTTCACTTCTATCGCAAAAGCCTACAAAACAACTGGTGTATCTTCCGCCCCAAAGGGTAAACAATCATTTTTTGAACCTCTCATAGTTTTTGTAAGAGACGATATTGCAAAAGGTAACATTGGTCATGGCTCCGATAAATTCGTTCCTTATTTGTTAACCGTATTTTTTATGATTTTAGTTAATAATGTTTTTGGTCTGATTCCAATTGGCGCCAATTTAACAGGAAATATTGCCTTTACACTTGTCTTATCAGTTGCTACATTAATAATCACCAATATTAACGGAAACAAAAATTACTGGTCACATATTTTTTTACCTCATGCCCCTAAAGCAATATGGCCAATTTTAATACCAATTGAAATAGTTGGAATACTTACAAAACCTTTTGCATTAATGATTCGTCTTTTTGCTAATATTACGGCAGGTCACATTATCGTTATTTCGCTTGTAGGCTTAATATTTGTGTTTAAAACCATTTATATTGCACCTGTGTCTGTTGCGTTTGCTTTATTTATTGATGTTCTAGAGTGTTTGGTTGCGTTTTTGCAAGCATATATCTTTACTATGCTAACGGCATTATTTATCGGTTCTGCTGTTGCGGGGCACTCTGAAGAATATGAGCATGTAGAAAACGAAAAAATTTCCGCAAAACACTAAAAATTTATTAATAACCAACAAAAACAAGTAAAAATGACAGGAAGTATCGCAGCAATCGGAGCAGGTTTAGCCGTAATAGGTGCCGGCATCGGTATTGGACAAATTGGTGGACACGCAATGGATGCAATTGCTCGTCAGCCAGAAGCAACTTCGAAAATTCAAACAGCTATGATCATCGCTGCAGCCCTTGTAGAAGGTGTTGCACTATTCGGTGTAGTAGTTGCTTTAATGTCGAAGTAGTTTTCAAAACTTACCTAAGTTATTACGATTGGTAATAACTTGGGTTTAATTTTGTAAACGTAAAAAAGTTAAAACTATAATTAATAAAAATAATATAAAATGAACTTATTTATTTTATCAAGTTTAATTGAGCCCGCAGTTGGATTAATATTTTGGACAACAATTACATTTATACTATTATTGTTATTGTTAGGGAAATTTGCATGGAAGCCAATATTAAATGCAATTAAAACACGTGAAAAAAGTATCGAAGATGCCTTGGCCAGTGCCGAAAGTGCTTTAAGAGATATGCGTGAGCTCAGAACTAATAACGAAAAAATATTAGCTGAAGCTCGTAACGAGAGAGATGCCATTATTAAAGAGGCTCGCGAAGCAAAAGATGCTATTGTTAACGAGGCAAAATCAAAAGCGCAAAAAGAATCAGACAGAATTCTTTCGAGTGCAAGAGAGCAAATTGTGAACGAAAAAAATGCGGCAATTACTGAATTAAAAAATCAAGTTGCTGTTTTATCACTTGAAATTGCTGAAAAAATATTGCGTAGTGAATTGTCTTCCAACGACAAGCAAAAAGCATTGGTTAATGACTTGATGAAAGACGTAAAGTTAAACTAAAATGATAGTTGCTACCAGATACGCTAAATCCTTGATTGATCTCTCAATTGAAAAACAGCAATTAGATGCAACAAGGTCTGATATGAAATTAATCAAACAAGTTTGTGAAAGTAATCATGATTTTGTTTTGTTACTTAACAGTCCCACAATTAAGCCAGACAAAAAACAAGAAATTTTTAATTCTGTCTTTTCAGGAAAAATTACTGCGCTATCCTTATCATTTATAAATCTACTGTCAAGGAAACGTCGAGAATTTTATATTCCTTCTATTGCTAAACAATTTGACGAACAATATAAAGCAAAAAACAACATAATTACAGCGGTTATTACATCCTCAATTGAATTAGATTCCGACTCTAAAAAAAGAATCCTTGATATTATAAAAGAAAGCGGATCATATACCAACGTTGAACTTATTGAAAGGATAAATCCATCAATTGTTGGTGGATTTATCCTTTCAATTGGCGATAAACAAATAGATCAGAGTGTTAAAAGGAAACTATCTGATATGAAAAAGAATTTAGCTAATAAAAATTAATAATTGAATATCAAACAAAATGGCTGAGATAAAACCGGCAGAAATATCTGCAATTTTAAGAGAACAATTAAGCGGCTTTAAAAGTGAAGCCGATATAGAAGAAGTAGGAACAGTATTGCAAGTAGGTGATGGTATTGCCAGAATCTATGGGCTTTCTAAAGTGCAATCCGGAGAGTTAATCGAATTTGAAACTGGCCTACAGGCAATTGTATTAAACCTTGAAGAAGATAACGTTGGGGCAGTTTTACTGGGGCCTAGTGAGGGAATTAGCGAGGGAAGTCCAGTTAAGCGTACAGGGCGTATTGCCTCTCTAAAAGTGGGTGAAGGAATGTTAGGAAGAGTTGTTGATACTTTAGGAAACCCAATTGATGGAAAAGGTCCAATTTCCGGTGAAACTTATGAAATGCCATTAGAGCGTAAAGCGCCAGGTGTAATTTATCGTCAACCTGTTACCGAGCCTTTACAAACTGGAATTAAAGCAATTGATGCCATGATTCCAATTGGTCGGGGTCAACGTGAATTAGTAATTGGCGACAGACAAATTGGTAAAACTGCCGTTTGTATAGATACAATAATTAATCAAAAAGAGTTTTTTGAAGCGGGCAAACCAGTATTTTGTATCTACGTAGCTGTTGGTCAAAAAGCTTCTACAGTAGCAAACGTTGTTCGTGTATTAGAAGAAAACGGAGCTATGCCTTATACAATTGTAGTTGCAGCAAGTGCAGCAGACCCGGCACCATTACAATTTTACGCGCCATTTGCAGGTGCTGCTATTGGTGAGTTCTTTAGAGATACTGGTAGACCAGCATTAATTGTATTTGATGATTTATCAAAGCAAGCAGTTGCTTATCGTGAAGTTTCATTGTTACTTCGCCGTCCTCCAGGACGTGAAGCTTATCCGGGTGATGTGTTTTACTTACATAGCAGATTATTAGAGCGTGCTGCAAAAATAAATGCAAACGATTCAATTGCTCAAAGCATGAATGACTTGCCTGCATCAATTAAACATTTGGTAAAAGGTGGAGGTTCACTAACAGCGTTGCCAATTATTGAGACGCAAGCCGGCGACGTATCTGCTTATATTCCTACAAATGTTATTTCAATTACTGACGGACAAATTTTTCTAGAGTCAAATCTTTTTAACTCTGGTATACGTCCTGCAATTAATGTAGGTATTTCTGTATCGCGTGTTGGTGGTAATGCTCAAATTAAGTCAATGAAAAAGGTTGCGGGGACTCTAAAATTAGACCAAGCGCAATACCGCGAATTAGAAGCTTTTTCTAAATTTGGGTCAGATTTAGATGCCGCTACAAAATCTGTACTTGATAAAGGTTCTCGTAACACCGAAATCTTAAAACAAGGTCAATTTTCACCATATAGAGTTGAGCAGCAAATTGCGATAATTTACTTAGGTACTAAAAATTTACTTAGAAATGTTCCTGTAAATAAAGTTCGTGAATTTGAAAAAGACTTTTTAGATGCTTTAGAGCGTAAGCATAAATCTGTTTTAGATGATTTAAAGGCAGGGAAATACACTGACGAAATTACTATTGCATTAGAAAACTGCGCAAAAGAATTAACAGCTAAATATAATTAATATAATAATTTATCAATAATCGGTTATTAATTAATCTGAAGAATAAATTTTTGTTATAATGCCAAGTTTAAAGGAAGTAAGAAATAGAATAACATCAGTAGGCTCTACTATGCAAATTACCAGTGCTATGAAAATGGTAAGCGCCGCAAAGTTAAAAAGAGCTCAAGATGCAATAATCCAGATGCGACCTTATGCAAACAAACTAAAAGATCTTTTAGAGAATGTGAGCGCAAGTGTTGATGCTAGCGATAATGCTTACGCACGAAACACAAATGGTAAAAATATACTTATAATTCCTATTTCATCAAACAGGGGGCTAGCTGGTGCATTTAATTCTAATATTATTAAGAAAACTAATCATTTAATTAATAATGATTACTTAGGTTATAATATTACAGTATTATCAATAGGTAAAAAAGTTCAAGATGCTTTTAAACGTACATCATACAATATTAGCGGAACTGATTTACCAACTCACACAAGTTCATTATTTGATAAACTGAATTTTTCTTCTACTTCCGAGTTTGCAGAAAAAGTTATGGAGTCTTTTTTAAGCAAACAATTTGATAAAGTAGTTTTAGTTTATAACCAGTTTAAAAATGCTGCTGTTCAAACTCCTATAGAAGAACAATTATTGCCTATTATGGCAACAAAATCGGGTGAAAAAAAATTAAATGCTGATTATTTGTTTGAGCCAAGCCAAGAATCAATCATTAACGAACTAATTCCTCGCTCAATAAAAACACAATTTTACAAAGCAATGTTAGATTCAGTTGCGAGCGAGCATGGCGCAAGAATGACCGCAATGCACAAAGCCACAGATAATGCTCAGGCAATGCAAAAAGAATTAAAAATAACCTACAATAAAGCCAGACAGGCAGCTATTACAAAAGAGATTTTGGAAATTGTTGGTGGAGCCGAGGCGTTGAACGGTTAAACAATTTTGAACAAAACTTAAACTCTTTACATCTGTAAAGAGTTTTTTGTTTTATTATTGCAGTATAAAGTGTTAAAGTAAAACAAAAATCGAAACACTTTGTTACAACTAGTAACAGCGTAATTTTTAAAGCCGGATAATTGAAAGAATATACGGATATTGTAAACAAAAAATAATATATAATAAATGATAATTCTTATTTTCCTAATTCTTCACTGGTACCTTTCTCTTTTCGGACAAACCTTTTTTCTGCACCGATATTCTGCTCATAAAATGTTTACGATGAATAAATTTTGGGAAAAATTCTTTTACATTTTTGCCTGGATTACTCAAGGTTCCTCCTATTTAAATGCTCGTGCATATGCTATTTTACACAGAATGCATCACGCTTACAGTGATACAGAAAAAGATCCGCATACCCCACATTTTTTTAAAGATGCTTATCAAATGATGATGCATACCCGTCAAATTTATAATGATGTTTTAAATAACCGAGTTGTAGTTGAAGAAAAATTCGACCGAAATTTTCCTGAGTATCCTGTTATAGATAAAATCGCAGATAAATGGATTACTCGTGTTGCTTTTGGAGTGACGTATTTTGTGTTTTATGTTATATTTGCTGCACATTGGTGGATGTTTTTATTATTGCCAATTCATTTTTTTATCGGCCCAATTCAAGGTGCAATCGTAAATTGGGCAGGGCATAAATATGGATACAGAAATTTTAATTCTTCGGATAAATCAAAAAACACGATTTTTATTGATTTTTTATTAATGGGTGAATTATTTCAAAATAATCACCACCAAGCAGGCTCAAAACCAAATTTTGCAGTAAAATGGTGGGAAATAGATCCAACCTACCGAATTATTTGGCTTTTTGATAAATTAAAAATAATTAAATTAGTGTAGTAAGCGATTATCAAAATAATTGGGTTTGTTTATTTTCGGAAAGTACTTTTTTATACAACGAAATTACGGTTAAACGAGCTTTTGCGTGGTCAACAATTGGTACAGGGTATTTTGATGTACCAAATTCAGGAATCCATTTTTTTATATATTCAAATTTAGGATCAAATTTTTTTTGTTGTTCGGTAGGATTGAAAACTCTGAAATAAGGCGCAGCATCGCAACCGCAACCCGCTGCCCATTGCCATCCACCATTATTTGCGCTCAAATCAAAATCATTTAATTTTTGAGCAAAATAAGCCTCTCCCCACCGCCAATCAATCAATAAATCTTTTACTAAAAAACTACTTACAATCATTCTTACACGGTTGTGCATAAAACCAGTTGCGTTCAACTCTCTCATTCCTGCATCAATAATGGGAAAGCCTGTTTGTCCTTTACACCAATTGCCAAAATAGTCTTCATTATTACTCCAAACAATTTTATCGTATTGCTTTTTAAACGCACTATTGACCACATGAGGGAATTGAAATAAAATCATCATATAAAAATCTCGCCATATTAATTCATTTAACCAAGCTTCGCTAACGGTAATACTTTTAGAAACTAACTCTCTAATACTTACAACGCCAAAACGCAAATAAACACTTAATTTACTGGTGCCATTTATAGCCGGAAAATCCCGATGTGCTTTATATTTATCTAATAGTAAATTGCTAACGGTTATGTTTTTATTTAAAATCATGTCGGTTTTTTCAAACCCTAACAATTGTAGATCAATAATTTTATTTGATGTTTGCTTACTAAAGTTTTGAAAATAACTTTCGGTTAAAAAGGGTTGGTAGTTTTCCGTTTTAAGATTTTTCTTCCATTTTTTACTGTAAGGCGTAAATACGGTGTAAGGCAATCCGTCATCTTTTACAACCTCGTTTTTTTCAAAAACACATTGGTCTTTAAATGTTTTAAATTCAATGCCATTGTTTTCTAATAGAATTTTAATATTGGTATCGCGTTCAATAGCGTAAGGTTCATAATCATGATTCGCATAAACATTTTTAATATTTTTTTCTTTAATAATTTGCCCGAAAATTTCTGAAGGTTCGCCATAATATACGCTTAAAGAAGAGCCCAATTTTTGCAAATCAATATTAATATTTTCTAATGCTTGATGAATAAAATCTACTCGTCGATCTTTTTTATCTTGAAGCTTATCTAATATTGTTTTGTCAAAAATAAAAATAGGTAACACCTCATTATTATCTCTTAAAGCGTTATATAAGCCGCAGTTATCGTAAAGCCTTAAATCTCTTCTGAACCAAAATAAAGTTGTTGTCTTTTTCATAAAACAAAAAACCCTTCGAAATGAAGGGTTAACAAATTTAATGTATTAATTTCTATAGTGCTTTAGTGACTCCATTAAAATTTTTCTAGCAATAAATATCCTGCTTTTAACCGTTCCTAATGGTAGTTGCATTTCATTGGCAATTTCTTCATATTTATAGCCGTTATAATAACGGGTAAAAGGCACTTTATAATCCTCGTCTAAATTTTCAATTTTTTTAATAATTTCTTTAGCATTCATTCTGCTCTCACTGTGGTCATAGCTATTTTGCTTAAACGCTCTGTTTAATTGTATATCGTCTCCTTTACTTATTAATTGTTTAGTTTTAACATTCCGACGATAAGCATTAATAAACGTATTTTTCATTATGGTAAATAACCAAGCTTTTAAATTAGTGCTGTCTTCAAACTTTTCGCGATACGTAATTGCTTTTACATAAGTGTCTTGCAATAAATCTAAAGCGTCATCGGTATTGTGCGTTAAACTTAATGCAAAATTTTTTAATGAACTTTTTTCGTTCATAATTCTTGTATTAAACTCTATTGCTGTCATAATTACTTTTGTTTAACTATTTATTAAAAAACTTAAACAAATATACAAACTGTTTAATAAATTAAAACATAAATTAAACAAAATTTATTTAAGTATTGATTATCAAGCACTTAAAAATATAAATATTCGCATATTTTTTGCTTTTAACACAATTGTTTTATCATTACTATTAAAAAAGTTTTTGTTCGTTGATCTTTAGTTTAAAATTGATTTTAATTTGAGTTGATATAAAATGTACTTTTATTCGCAAAATATTAGTTATGTCCTTACACTTAAGTGAACAAGAACTGCAACGCAGACAAAAATTATCAGAATTAAAAATAATGGGTATTGATCCATACCCCGCAGATGAATTTAAAGTCAATGTAACCGCAGCAGATATTAGAGAAAATTACGAGCGCGACAAACTTAATTACAAAGACATTTCAATTGCCGGCAGAATAATGAGTATAAGAGATATGGGCAAAGCCTGCTTTGCCGTTATTCAAGATACCACAGGCAGAATTCAACTCTACATTCGCAAAGATGATATTTGTCCCGGTGAAGATAAAACCATGTACGATATAGTTTGGAAAAAACTAATTGATATTGGCGACATTATTGGTGTAAACGGTTACGGCTTTACTACAAAAACAGGAGAAATTTCAATTCACGTTACATCATTAAAAATATTGAGCAAATCATTAAAACCTTTGCCAATTGTAAAAACAGATGATTCTGGAAATTCTTTTGATGAAGTTAGCGACCCTGAATTTAGATTCCGTCAACGTTACGTAGACTTAATTATCAACCCACAGGTGCGCGACACGTTCAAAAAACGTTCGCAAATTATTAATTCGATAAGGCAGATTTTAAATAACGCCGGATTACTAGAAGTTGAAACGCCTATACTTCAAAGTATTCCGGGTGGTGCAACAGCGCGACCGTTTATTACACATCACAACGCTTTAAATATTCCGCTTTATTTAAGAATAGCAAATGAACTCTATTTAAAACGTTTAATTGTTGGAGGTTTTGAAGGCGTATTTGAATTTGCTAAAGACTTTAGAAATGAAGGGATGGACAGAACACACAACCCCGAGTTTACTGTTCTTGAATTTTACGTAGCTTATAAAGATTACAATTGGATGATGAATTTTACAGAGCAAATGCTCGAAAAAATTGTAACCGATTTATATGGCAATACCGAAATTAATATTGGTAGCAATAAAATTGATTTTAAAGCTCCGTTTAAACGCGTAACTATGTACGATGCCATTAAAGAATTTACCGGTATAGACATCAGCAATATGGATGAGGCCCAATTAAGAGATGTTTGCAAACAACTTAACATTCATGTTGAAGCACATTGTGGTAAAGGAAAACTAATTGACGAAATTTTTGGAGAAAAATGTGAAGGTAATTATTTACAACCAACTTTTATTACTGATTACCCTGTTGAAATGAGTCCGCTTACAAAAAAACATCGTAGTGCTAAAGGATTGGTTGAAAGATTTGAATTAATGGTAAACGGTAAAGAAATTGCTAATGCTTACAGTGAATTAAACGACCCTTTAGAGCAACGCGAAAGATTTGAAGAACAATTAAAATTACAAGAACGAGGTGACGACGAAGCCATGTTTATTGACCAAGATTTTTTACGCGCCTTAGAATATGGTATGCCACCAACTGCAGGAATTGGCATTGGTATAGACAGACTAACCATGTTACTGACAAACAATGCAGCAATACAGGAAGTATTATTCTTTCCGCAAATGAGGCCTGAAATAACCAGCTAAACATAAAATAGCGTTTAAAGTATATTGCTAAAATAGCCTACATTCAGTAATAGTAAATTAAAAAACAATTTATTGTTAGTTAAATCTTTTATTTTCATTTGTAAAACTGTATTATTCAATATCTTTGGTATAATATTTTGTAATCCTTGAAAAGTGTTTTAAATAGTTTTTTTGTCAGTTTATTGCTTATTTCTGTATCGTGCAATACAAGTAAAAAAGAAAATGAACAAATCAAAGTAAGAATTTTTGAAGGCTATCATCCATTGCTTGATGAGATAATTCGTTCAAAAAAAGGAACATTCAGGGGTGTTGATTTAAATGCCAAAATTGATTCTGTTAAAACAATTGAAGTTATTTCTCCAATTGAAAAATCTAATGGTCATTTGTACTATGAACATAAATTAAATGATACTATAAATTATTCCATTGACTATTCGATTGAGAATGACAGCCTGCAGGAAATAAGTTTACAAATTAATTGTAATGATTTAGAATTAGCCAGTTATTTGTTTTGCGATTTAAAAGATTATTATGCTAACAAATTACCAAACCCAACTCAAGATAAAGGTTTCGTGGTTTATAATTGCTTTGAAGGCAAGCGTAAGCCTTTTGTTGTATCGCTTAGCGATAATTCAAGCCCAACAAAAGGCATCATTAATATGGTGATTTATAAAGACAAGTAAATTTCAGATTACTTTTTGTTTTTTAACTATTGAATACTTGAGTTTCCAAAACAAAAAAGCCATTCAATAATTGAATGGCTTCTAAAATAATTTCTCCTTTGTTTTAAGCAGTACCTGTTTTTCTAACACCAGTTGTTTTTTTAACCCCAGCAGTAGTTTTTGCTTTTACCGTCTTAGCAACTGTTTTTTTTGCAGCAACCTTTTCCTCGGTTTTAATTGATTTTACTTTTTCGTCGCCAGCAACTTCTGCCTCTTTTTCTTTTAAATTGCCTGTTGTCTGCATAATATTATACCAGCTAAATAATTTGCGCATATTGCTAACATATACACGCTCTTTATCATAATCAGGTAAAATTTCACCAAAATAATTTTCTATACTTTTATCGTCTGATTTAGAATCAACAGCAGGTCCACCTTTTTCTTTCTCAAAAATTGCCGTAATTATTTCTTCAATTGGTTTATCATCACCATTGGTAAACATACTAATGTCAGATAAAGTAGATACTTTTGTAGATGCGTAAACATTTACTCTTTTTTTATCACTCAAACCTTCAACAATAATACCGTTTTTACTTTGTGCCACAATTTTGTATAAACCCGGCTGTCCGGAAATAGAAATAATACCTTTTAAATCGATCATAAACTAATAATTTTAATAATGGCAAATATAAGTTTTTAATTAAAAACAAATGCTTTTTTAATGATTTATAAAGCAATTGGATTAATTTTTGATTTTATTGCCTTAATGTATAATTTAGTGCAAACCAATCAAAATCCCAAATGAAATACCAGGCCATAAATAATTCCCTATTTATTGAAAACAGAAACAAATTCAAAAATAATTTAAAACCAAATTCACTTGCTATATTCGTTAGTAACGACATAATGCCCACCAACGCAGATGGAAGTATGGGTTTTAAACAAAATAGCGATTTGTTTTATTTATGCGGGATTGATCAAGAAGACACGATTTTAGTTATTATTCCTGACGTTAAAGACGGCAAGCACAAAGAAATTTTATTTGTAAAAGAAACAAGCGAACTTATTGCTATTTGGGAAGGTGAAAAATTAAATAAACAACAAGCAACAGCTGCCAGCGGTATAGAGCATGTTTATTGGTTTCAAGATTTTGAAAAAATAATGAAACCTTTATTCTTTCAGGCCGAGCACATTTATTTAAACTTAAACGAACATACCCGTCGCTACATTGACGCTGAAACTGCGGAAATGCGATTTAACAACTCTATTTTAAGGAAATACCCGTTACATAAATTTGAACGATCAGCGCCTATTATGCACAAAATACGTGCAATAAAAAGCACACAAGAAATTGAATTAATACAACAAGCATGTGACATTACAGAAAAAGGATTTAGAAGATTATTAACATTTATTAAGCCAGGAGTTTGGGAACATGAAATAGAAGCAGAATTAATTCATGAGTTTATCCGAAACCGATCCCGCGGGTTTGCTTACGGACCAATTGTAGCTAGCGGTAAAAATGCATGTGTTCTTCATTATGTGGAAAACAACCGGCAATGTGAAGACGGTGACTTAATTTTACTAGATGTTGCCGCAGAGTATGCAAATTACGCAAGTGATCTTACAAGATGTGTCCCTGTAAATGGAAAATTTTCTAAACGACAAAAAGAAGTTTATAATTCAGTACTAAGTGTTTTTAAGGCTGCCTCAAAATTATTACTGCCGGGTCAAACATTTGATAAATACAATAAAACTGTTGGTGAATTAATGACAGAAGAGTTACTTAAATTAGGTTTACTAAAAACAGAGGACATAAAAAATCAAAACCCAAATTGGCCGGCTTATAAAAAATATTTTATGCATGGAACTTCCCACTTTTTAGGGCTTGACGTGCATGACGTTGGTTTTTTCACCGAACCAATTCAGGCAGGAATGGTTTTTACAGTAGAACCCGGAATTTATATTCCTGAAGAGGGATTAGGTATACGAATTGAAAATAATTTTTTAGTTACAACAACCGGTCAATTAGATTTAATGAAAAATATTCCTATAGAAACGGATGAAATAGAAAGCTTAATGAACAAATAATTTGTTACTATAAATTATCTATAAAATAATTGCAAATTTTTTCCATTAAATGGGCTCTGTCTTTACCTAAAACATTGTGTTCGTGTCCAGGGTAAACATAATAATCTAGCTGCACAGATTTCTCTACCGCTTTCTTTTGATACATAATGCTATGTTGCCAAACTACAACCGGATCTTGCGCTCCATGAATCATTAGTAGCTTCCCTTTTAATTTGTCTACGTAGTTTAAACAATTATTTTTTTCATAGCCCTCTTTATTCTCTTGAGGACTGTCGTTATAGCGCTCTCCATACATGATTTCATAATAACTCCAGTCGATTACGGGACCTCCTGCAGCACCAACTTTAAATACGGTAGGATAACGTGTCATTAGAGACGTCGTCATAAATCCGCCATAACTCCAGCCATGAACACCAATTCTAGAAGCATCAACAAAAGGCAACGATTTTAAATAATTAACTCCACTCAATTGATCTTCCATTTCTTTAGTTCCAACCTGTCTATGAATTGCTTGTTCAAATGCTTTGCCTCTATAATTTGTTCCTCGTCCATCTAATGTAAAAACTAAATATCCCTTTTGTGCCATGCACTGATACCAAAGTTCACCACCAGCCATCCAGGAATTGGTAACCAGTTGTGAGTGTGGGCCATTATATAAATAAATCAAAACCGGATATTTTTTTGTGCTGTCAAAATTTATAGGTTTAAACATTCTGCAAAATAAATCTGTACCCTCATTGTTTTTTATGGTAAACAAGTTCCAATTTCCTAATTTGTAATTCTTTATAGGGTTTTCTGCTACAAAAAACGTGTTTGATTTAGCATTTTGAACATTTACGAATCTGTATTCGCGGGGGATGAAACAAGATGTAAAATTATCAATAAAAAAATCGCCGTTATTACTTAACAGTGCTGTATGAAAACCATTACCTGTAGTAAGCTTTCTAGTCTTAGCGTTTTTTAAATTAACCAAATAAAAGTCTTGATTTATTGGGCTTTGCTCATTTGCATGAAAAAATAAATTCTCTCCTTTTTCATCAAAACCATTCTCGTCCTTTACTTCCCAATTTCCTTTAGTAAGTTGTTTAATTAAAGTTCCGTTAATGTGATATAAATAAAAATGATTAAAACCATCCCTCCTGCTTTGCCAAATAAATTGATTAGGATTATTTTTTACAAATAACATTGGGTTTAAAGGTTCGGCATATTTTTCATCATTTTCTTCAAACAACGTTCTAACAAAGTCGCCGGTTGAAGCATTATACTCGTTTAATTTAAAATTAGTTTGTTCGCGGTTTAATACAGCAATATAAATATACTTTTCGTCAGGTGACCAAGCAATATTAGTTAGGTATTGATCTTTTGGTCCTTCTGTTTTAACTTTTATTGACGTGCTATTATTTAAATTATAGATGTGTAATGTTACATAATGACTTTTATTTCCCGCCATTGGATATTTAATGTTTTTATTTTGTGCAGGATTTGTACTCCAATCAATTATAGGATAATCGTTTACATCTGTTTGATCCATTCTGTAATAAGCGAGCGCACTTCCTTTTGGACTCCAAAAAATTCCTTTGCTAATTCCAAACTCTTCTCGATGAACGCTTTTCCCATTCACAATTTCATAGGAACCATCTTTAGTTAATTGATTTGTCTGTCCATTTGCAAAAACGTATAAATTATTATCAGATGTATAAGCATAAACTTCTCCCTCTTTAAAACTTTCAATATTTTCTAAAGAAAAATCAACCTTCTTTTTGTCTGATTTTACGGCCATGTTTTTATCAAGTGAATAAAGCCATTCTACTTTGTTATTCATAAAATAAAATTGGTTTTCATTTATCCAGCGAACACCTTCAAAAGAAGAAATTGTATCAATTAAAAGTTTTACTAAATTTTTATTTATGTCATTAATAGAAATTAGGGTAAGTGTTTTGCCTGTTTCGGCACTTAAAATCACTAGTTTATTTTTATCAATATAAGCGGCTTTTTTTGAATCCGGAATAAATCCTAACGTTTGTAATCGCTTTGGCGCTAAAGTATTTCTTCCTTTCAAAACAGCATCCTGAACAGTTAACAATTGTTCTTGCGAAAAAACAAAAACAGAAATAATAATAAGCGTAATAGTTAAAATACCTTTATTCATAAGTTAGTTTTTTAATTGTGATTAATTTCCTTGTAGGTATATTTGCAGAAACTAATTTTGAACTTTAAATATAAACATAAAAAAATTATTGCAACCGCTTTGACGCTTGCTTTGCTTTTTCATTTTATATTAATTTTTATTTATTCGAAACCATTTTACTTGAATAAAAATAAATTAGAATTTATGGCGCAAAAAGTTATATACCCTTACTTCCAACAAAACTGGAACCTGTTTGTGCCTGCACCTGATTCAAATTATAAATTATATTGCGAATACGAAAATCGTGGCATAAAAAAAATAGATGTATTTAATGAAGTTTTGATAAAACATCAAACAAATAGGTTTGCAGGATATGAACCCGTTTTAATTGGATTTACAAACAGTATTCATTATTTTGAAAAAAACACCACAAAACAAAAACAATTAAACGGACCTATTACCAACGATTTAAATTTTGAGATTTTAAAGCGGCTTACGAAAAATTACATCGAATATTCTGAAAAAATAAAAATTAAGCAGTTTAAAATGACTCTAATCGTTAATCAAATCATTACTAATAAGCAACGCATATATTATTAACTGAATTTAAAACTATAGGGCTGAAATATTTATTAATTTTACTTTTATTAATAACCTTTTAATCATTTTTTTCTTACCTCAACTTATGAATAGAACTTTTGTTAAAGTCGATTTTACTGTAACAACATGGGAATTATTGAAACCATATTTTACTGATTTACAAGAACGAGAAATTAATTCTGTTGCTGAACTTGAAAAATGGTTAATAGATTATAGCGAATTAACTGCAGTTATTAGCGAGAATATGGCTTGGCGTTATATTAAAATGACATGCGATACTGCTAACACAACTTTAAGAGAATCTTTTAACGATTTTGTTCAAAATATTGAACCAAATATGTCACCTATTGCAAACGATTTAAATAAAAAAATTATTGCAAGTGCTTTTGTAAATGAATTAAACAAACCCGGTTATAATATTTACTTAAGAGGAATAAAAAATAGTATTGACCTTTTCAGAGAAGAAAACATTCCATTAAATACAAAACTACAAGAACTCGAACAACAATTTGGAGAAATTAATGGGGCCCAAAGTATTGATTATGCTGGAGAAAAAATGACTCTGCAAAAAGCCGGTATTTTTTTAAAAGACCTTAACAGAAATGTTCGTGAAGATGTTTATAACAAAATTCAGGAAAGGAGAGCTCAGGACGAAACCATTTTAAACGGTTTATTTACTGAATTAATTAGCCTTCGTCATCAAATTGCCTTGAATGCAGGTTTTAAAAACTTTCGAGATTATAAACATCAGGCGCTGGCAAGGTTTGATTACAGCGTTCAAGATTGTTTAAACTTTCATGAAGCGGTAAAATTACATGCAGTGCCGTTAATAAATGAACATGATAAAAAAAGAAAAGAAAAATTAAAATTAGAAGACTACAGGCCCTGGGATACATCGGTAGAAGAAGATGGTCTACATCCATTAAAACCATTTAAAAATGCTCAGGATTTAATAGATAAAACCATTTTATGTTTTAATAAAATTGATCCATTTTTTGGCGATTGCATCAACACCATGCAAAAAATGAACAGGCTAGATTTGGAAAGCAGAATTGGTAAAGCTCCCGGAGGTTACCAATATCCATTATACGAAACTGATGTTCCTTTTATTTTTATGAACGCTGTTGGCTTGCACCGCGACTTAGTAACCATGGTTCATGAAGGTGGGCATGCCATTCATTCTTTTTTAAATTTTAATTTAGAGTTAGTTGATTTTAAATCGCCACCAAGTGAGGTTGCCGAATTGGCAAGTATGAGCATGGAGCTGATGAGTATGGAACATTGGGACAGTTTTTTTGATACAGAAGAAGAATTAAAACGAGCAAAAAAACAACAATTAGAAAGTGTTTTAGACGCGTTGCCGTGGATAGCTGCTATTGATAAATTTCAGCATTGGGTTTATGAAAATCCCACGCACAATATAACTGAACGTTATGACGCATGGTTAAAAATAATGTCTGATTTTGGTAGTAATGTAATTAATTATTCTGGTATCGAAAGTAATTTAAAACGTAGATGGCAAATACAATTGCACTTATTTGAGGTGCCATTTTATTATATTGAATATGGCTTTGCGCAACTAGGTGCTATTGCAGTTTGGAGAAACTACAAAAAAAATCCAAAAGAAGCTGTAGAAAAATACAAAAAGGCATTAGCCCTAGGGTACACGCAATCTATTCCTAAAATATACGAAACTGCTGGAATAAAATTTGATTTCAGTCCTAACTACATTAAAGAATTAATGGCATTTGTAAAAGAAGAATATGCTAAAATATAAAGAGCTGTTTTTAGCCTGCTTTCTGACTCAAAAATAATAGCAGTTATTAATTGTTAGTTTTTTTCTGTAACACTTCCGCCTTCAAAAATCAAAGTGCGTGATTTGAATTTATTATAAACCAACATGTCGTGTGTGGCAAATAAAACTGCACAGCCGCCTTCACTTAATTTTCTTAATAAAACTAATATCTCTTCTGAAGTTTCAGGATCTAAATTTCCGGTAGCTTCGTCTGCTAGTATTAATTCAGGATTATTAACTAAAGCTCTTGCTATACTAACTCTTTGCTGTTCACCACCAGAAAGTTCGTGAGGCATTTTATATTCTTTACCTGCTAAATTTACTTTTGATAAAACATCAAGAATACGTTCTTTAATCTTTGATTCGTCTTCCCATCCAGTAGCAGTCATTACAAATTTTAAATTTTCATACACATTTCTATCACTGAGCAATTGAAAATCTTGAAATACTATTCCTAATTTCCTTCTTAAAAAAGGAATTTCTTTAGCTTTTAAATTCATTAAATTATAACCACAAACAATAGCCTCTCCATTATTTAAATTTAAATCGCCGTAAAGTGTTTTTAAAAAACTACTTTTTCCGCTCCCTGTTTTGCCAAGTAAATAAACAAATTCTCCGGTTTTTATATTAACAGTTAAATTATTTACCACAGAACGATCGTCCTGAAAAATTGTAACATTATCAAATTTTATTAAATCAGTCATAATAAATTAAACTTCTAAGTTATTATGATTATAAATTTATTCTGATAATTAACTATACCAATATCAACATAACAGGGTTAATAACTGCATTGTTAAGTGATACATAACATAAGTGAGTAAAAGTAAATTTAAAGAGTAAATTCTAGTTATTAAATTAATGATGCTCATCTCCAAAATAAGTGCTTTGTCGCTATTTGTATTTTTTTGTTCACCAGCTTTTTCTCAAAAAACAGCAGCTTACACAAATAATGACTTATTGTATAAACAAGGGTTAGAATTATTTGATAAAAAGCAATTTGTACAAGCTCAAAAAAACTTTACCGATTACATTGGACTTAGCAAATCTAAAATTTTAAAAACCGAAGCGCAATTTTATTCAGCTGCTTGTGCCATTGAACTATTTAATAAAGATGGTGAATGGCAAATGAAACAATTTGTTGAAAAACAACCTGAAAGCAATAAAATTAACATTGCTAATTTTTACTTGGCAAAGTCAAGCTTTAGAAAAAAAAAATATAAAGAAACAGTTGACTTTTTTGAAAAGGTTGATATTTATAGTTTAGATAAAGACCAAATAGCTGAATTATATTTTAAACGTGGTTACAGTTATTTGGAAAGCGGGAATGATGAAAAAGCTAAAACAGATTTTTACGAAATTAAAGATGTAGATAATAAATACGCTTTCCCGGCAAACTATTATTTCTCGCACATTTCTTACAAAGAAAAAAAATATGAAATTGCCTTACAAGGTTTTAATCGTTTAATAAGCAACGAAACATTTGGAAGTGTTGTGCCTTATTACATAACTCAAATTTATTTTATTCAAGGCAGATATGAACAAGTTGCAAAAGAAGCGCCGTCATTATTAAGTGATAGCGTCAATGTTCAAAAAGCAGATGAAATTAACAGAATGATTGGCGAAAGCTATTTTAACCTTAAAAACTATTCAGAAGCTTTAACTTACTTAAAAAAAACAAATTTAAATTCTGAAAACACAGAAGGTAATTATGCTTTAGGTTATTGCTATTATAAAATAAATGATTGGAAAAACGCAATTACTCATTTAGAAAAAGTTACAGCAAACAAAGACTCTTTGGCTCAGAATGCATGGTACCATTTAGCAGATTGTTATTTAAATTTAAATGAAAAACTAAAATCAAAAAATGCTTACCAAAATGCTTATCAACTTAATTTTGACAACAAAATTAAAGAAGATGCCTTATTTAGTTTTGCAAAATTAAGTTATGAATTAGATTTTTCACCTTTCAACGATGCCGCAAAAGCTTTCACAAAATACCTGAAAGAGTATCCTGAATCGCAACGAAAAGAAGATTGTTATAATTTTTTAATTAATGTTTACTCAACCTCAAAAAATTACGATCTAGCCATTAGTAGTATCGAATCTTTAGACAACATTAACCCCATATTAAAATTAACCTATCAAAAGCTAATTTACTTTAGAGGCGTAGAGTATTTTAATAATGGAGAAGTTGATTTAGCAGAAAAACAATTTAAAAAATCGTTGCAACAAAATGCCGATTTAAAATTAAATGCCTTAAATCAATATTGGCTCGGAGAAATTTCATTCCAGCGAAAAGATTACTCAACATCTATAGAGCTTTGGAAAAAGTTTCAAATAATGGATGGTGCAACTCAATTGATTGAATATGATTTAAGTAATTATGCACTTGGCTATTCTTATTTTCAAAGAAAAGAAAAAGAAGATTACACCAATGCTAACATTTCATTCAGAAAATTTTTACTTACAAAACACGAGTACGATGAAAATAAAATTATTGACGCTCGTGTTCGTATAGGCGACAGTTACTTCATGAACCGTGATTACGCTCAAGCCTCAGAAAATTACAACCTTGCCATACAAAAAAATAAGTTAGATGTAGATTATTGCTTGTATCAAAAAGCATTGTGTGATGGATTAAATAAAAAATATCCCGATAAAATTTTGGCACTCAAAAAAATTGAAACCAATTTCCCTGCCTCAAATTATTTGAGCGCAGCATTAAACGAAATTGCAGACTCTTATTACAACAATTTAAAGGATCAAGAAAATGCAATTATATACTATAATAAAATATTAAAAAATTATCCTAATTCTTCCTTTACTCCAAATTGTTACGCACAATTAGGAAATATTTATTTTGAACGTAAAGAAGACGATAAAGCCCTTGACTATTTTGACAAGTTTGTAAAATACGATTCTAAAAGTGATGCAGCTAAAGACATCCTTGAGGCCATTAAAAAAATTTTTACCGAAAAAGGTAAGATTGACGAAATGGAAAATTACTTTGCATCTATTGGCAACCCACTATCTGAAAACCAATTAGAAAAAGCAAATTATATTGCTGCTTATGATGCTTTTTATACCCAAAAAAATTGCGATTTAGCTATGACTAAATGGGAATCTTACATAGCTAAATTTCCTAGCGGCAAGTACATTAATGAAGCCCAATTTTCTTATTCTGAATGTGCCTACGATAAAAACCTGTTCGAAAAGGCTTTAATCGGATATTTATATATTATTGAAAAACCCAGAGGACTTTACAGCGAGATTGCTTTAACAAAAGCTTCTTATTTGTATTATAAAGACAAAAAATACAAGGAAGCCTTACCATTATACTTAAAAATGCAAGAAGTTGCAGAATCTCCATCTAATAAAAATTTAGCGATGTTAGGTGCCATGAGATGCGCCTTTTATCTCAATGATTTTGAAACTGCTTTAACAGAATGTACAAAAGTTTTAAATATCGAGAAATTATCCCCTCAACAAATCGCAGAAGCCAAATACATAAAAGCTAAATCGCTATTCGAAACCAACCGTTTTGATGATGCCATGCTAGAATTTAAAGCCATAACAAAATCTACGAAAAATATTTCAGGAGCAGAAGCTTATTATCATATCGCTAAAATTCAACTCAATAAAAAAGATTATAAAGAAGTTGAAAAAACTATTAATAAATTAATTAGCTATGAATACAGCAACGATGACTGGAACAATAAAGGTGTTATTTTACTTGCAGATGCCTACATTGCAAAGGGTGATGATGCAGATGCGCAAGTAATTCTTGAAACGCTTATAGATAATAAACCAAAACAAGAATATATTGATGAAGCTATTAAGCGTTTAGAAATAATAAAAGCTAAAGAGACTGAAAAAGCTGAAAAAGAAAAACAAGCTCCTCAATCAGACATGAAAATCAAGTTTAATCAAACAGAAAATGACGCCAACCTTTTAGATGATTTAAAACTTGAATTGAATAATTCTAATGACTCTCTAAATATTGCACAACCTAAATAAATAAAACAATGAATTTATTTACCTCGCATATAATGATGCTTACTGTTAAAAAAAAGGCTTCCTCATTACATATAGCATTTGCATTAACTTTATTAATTTTTTCCTTTTCAATTAACCTTAATGCGCAACAAAGCGGCATCAGTGATTTAAATTACCAAGCTCAAAGCGAATTTCAACCCACTATAAAAGACGCCGTAAAATTTTCTGATTTACCGGAAATAATAGATACCGTTAAACGAATAAAAAAATTATCGTATGGAATTAACAGCGTGCCTTTATTTCCAAAATATCAAGTTCAAACAATCAGTTCAGCAAAATTACAAAACGAACCTTTAAATAAATTGTACTATTCTTTGTTAAAAGTTGGTTACGGCCCCATTTATAACATGCCTTATGGAGAATTCTGGATTGGAAATACTCGCTCGCGGGAAATGAATTATGGCGCACATTTAAAACATTTTTCGAGTACTGCGCATTTAGAAGGTGTTGGATACAGCGGCTTTAGTGATAACGATATTAATATTTTTGGGAAACAGTTTTATAAAAAACATACCCTTACAGGTGGGTTTAATTATTCAAGAAATGTTGTTCACTATTATGGGTATGACACAAGCATAAACAAATTAAACGATAAATTATTTACGCGTCAACGATACCAATTCATAGAGCCTACTTTAAAACTCACAAGTCATTATACCGACAGCAGCCATATTAATCATGATATTGATTTAACTTACTATAATTTGCAAAACCTAAACCGCGAAACTGAGAACAATATTAAATTAAACGCTGCAGCAAGCCTATTCGTTAACAAAGAAAAACTAAATATTAATTTTTTAACTGATTTTTATAACCATAAACAAGCCAACGACACATTAAACGACTTAATAGTAAGCATTAACCCTTATTTTGAAGCGCGCGGGAAGAAATGGGAAGCAAATATTGGTCTAACCGGAACTCTAGATAATTTTAAAGGTGCAACACGTTTTTACTTTTTCCCAAAATTAAATATTCATTATAATGTTTATGAAAACATGCTTATTCCCTACGCAGGAGTTAATGGTGGCTTAATTAAAAACAGTTTTCGGTCTTTAAGTAAAGAAAACATGTTTGTTGACACTACCTTAAAGTATACAAACACCAATAATAAATACACTGCGTTTGTTGGCTTACGCGGAAATTTAAGTAGTAAAACCTCTTACGATGCAAAAGTAACTTATGCTCAATACGACAGCTTGCAATTTTTTATTATTAATTATAATGGAACAAACCAAATATATAATCGTTTTGATGTTGTTTATGATAACACAACTTTACTTACCATTAATGGCAACATAGCTTATAGACTTAAAGAAAAAATTAATATTTCAGCAACAGGTAATTATTATTTATATAAAACTAAAAACTTAACGCGTGCTTATCATAAACCTGATTTTGATTTAACGTTTTCAGGAATTTATAATATGCAAAGTAAAATAATTATTAAAGCAGATTTGTTTTTTGTTGGTCAACAATGGGCACTCGCACCTACTACAAATAGCGACAACACATTGTCTTTTAATCCTAAACAATTAAAAGGCTGGGCTGATGCAAATTTGGAAGCAGAATACCGTTATAGTAAATTGTTAAGTTTCTTTGTGAGGTTTAATAACATAGCCAATCAGCGCTATTATCGATGGGACAGGTATCCGAGTCAACGATTTAACTTTATGTTTGGCCTAACTTTTGTGCCATTTTAATTTACTGAGAAGCTATTTTAGTGTCCCTTTAAATATAACTCATTTAATGAAAATCAGTTATATTTACTTTTAAATTTTATGCTATGGCTCGTTTAAATGTTTTAAAAACATACAAAATTTATATTGGTGGTCAGTTTCCGCGAACCGAGAGCGGACGTTATTACGCTTTATTGAATAAAAAAAATGAAACCATTGCAAACGTTTGTTTATCCTCACGAAAAGATTTCAGAAATGCTGTAGTTGCTGCAAGATCTGCTTTTAATGGGTGGAGTGGAAAAAGTGCGTTTAACCGAGGACAGATTTTATATAGAATAGCCGAAATGCTCGAGGGCAGAAAAGCTCAATTTACAGAAGAACTTGTTTTACAAGGCCTTTCTAACAAAATAGCAGAATTAGAAGTTTTACAAAGTATTGATAGATTGGTTTATTATGCCGGCTGGTGCGACAAATACATTGCTTTATTTAGCTCCGTAAACCCGGTTGCATCTTCTCATTTTAATTTCTCTGTACCTGAACCCATGGGAGTTGTTTCTGTTTTAGCTCCCGAAAATTCAGGTCTTTTAGGTTTAGTAAGTGTTATTGCTCCCGTTATTTGTGGCGGTAACACATGTGTTGTTTTAGCGTCAAACAGCTTACCGTTATCTTCCGTTACTTTTGCCGAAGTGCTTGCCACCTCTGATTTACCGGGAGGTGTTGTTAATATTATAACTGGAACATCAAAAGAATTACATAGCCATTTTTCTTCACACATGGATGTAAACGCCATTATTAATTGCAGAGAAAATAAAGAAGAATCGAAAACAATTTCGGAAAATTCATCTCTAAATGTAAAACGTTCATTTGATTGGATAAAAAATTGGAGTACAGAAGAAAATCAAAATCCTTATTTAATTTTAGATCTTCAAGAAATTAAAACAACCTGGCACCCTATTGAGAATATTGGTATTGGTGGGGCTAAATATTAATTTTATTGAATTATCAAGCCTACATCTTCAAATAGATCCTTTACTTGATCTTCTTACCTTTTTGTTTTTTACTAAGCCCGGACAGCTATCACATTTGTTTTTAATCAAAAAACAACTTTCCATAGTCAGTGTTAAAACACTTGTGGCAACCAACAAAATGACGTACCTCTTAAGCATAATATAAAACAAATATAAAGGAATAATTTAGTATTTTTAAATTTCGAAAATGAATTTGATTTTTTATATAGGGCGCTACTTTATGCTTTTATACAGGGTTTTTAGCAAGCCTCAAAAATTTAGTGTATATGTAAGGCAAATTATTTTCGAAATAAATAACATTGGTATTTCTTCATTACCAATTATTGCAATCATTTCAGTTTTTATGGGTGGTATTATTACTATTCAATCAGCATTTGGTTTTAATAGTCCTTGGGTACCATTATACGCTGTAGGTTTTACCGCCCGCGAAAGCATTGTTTTAGAATTTAGTCCAACTATTGTTTGTTTAATTTTAGCAGGAAAAGTGGGTTCAAACATTGCTTCCGAAATAGGTTCTATGCGTATAACCGAACAAATAGATGCACTTGAGATAATGGGTATAAATTCCGCAGGTTATTTAATCTTTCCTAAAGTTGCTGCGGCAGTTATTATATTTCCGTTTTTAATTGCGCTAAGTATGTTTTTAGGTATACTAGGCGGTTATATAATGGGTGTAGCTACAGGAGCTTGTACAGAATATGAGTATATTTTTGGAATTCAAGCATTTTTTGAGCCCTGGAAATTATATTACTCGTTTACAAAAGTTATTGTTTTTGCTTTTATTATAACCTCTGTTTCAGCATTTTTTGGTTATAATACTAGCGGTGGCGCTTTAGAAGTTGGGAAAAGCAGCACAAATGCTGTTGTTTACAGCAGCATTTTAATTTTACTTTTTAATTTAATTCTTACCAATTTATTTCTGGCACGTTGATAGAAATAAAACATATTAACAAAACCTTTGGCGACAGAAAAGTTGTAAGTGATGTTTCATTTAATTTTTATAAAGGTAAAACTAACTTAATTATTGGCGAAAGCGGTTGCGGCAAAACCACTATAATTAAATTAATGGTAGGTCTTCATGAACCCGACAGTGGAGATATTTTATACGATGGTCAAAATTTTCCGAAACTAAACCCCATAGAAAAACAAGACGTAAGAAAAAAAATAGGCATGTTGTTTCAGGGTGGCGCATTATTTGACTCACAAACAGTTGAAGAAAATGTAATGTTTCCGTTAGATATGTTTACAGATTTAAGCCGGGAAGAAAAACTCCACCGTGTTAATTTTTGCTTAGAAAAAGTTAAACTAGTTGGAAAAAATAATTTATACCCTGCAGAGTTAAGCGGAGGAATGAAAAAACGTGCTGCCTTGGCCAGAGCTATTGCAAACAACCCAATGTATTTATTTTGTGATGAACCAAACTCTGGTTTGGATCCTAAAACATCTATTGTAATTGATAATTTAATTAAGGACATTACCGAAGAATTTAACATTACCACTGTAATTATTACTCACGACATGAACAGTGTTTTAGAAATTGGCGAAAATATAATGTTCATTCATAAGGGAGAGAATTATTGGACCGGCGACAAAACTCAAATTTTAAAAACTACAAATAAAGAATTATTTGATTTTGTTTTTGCAAGCCAATTCATGAAACAGGTTCTTGGCTCAAAAGAAAACTAAACTCCTGCCTTAAAAGAAAAATCAAAAAAAATTTTAATCAGCTGCAATTACATTTCCTGTATTTGAAGCCACCTAAGCGATTTTTCATCTAATTCCTTTATTATTAATTGCAGGTCGCTACTTATTTTTTGGATTTCGCTGTAATCTGTAATACCAGCGGCTAATTTATTTTCGAGTTCCTGTTTTTTTTGTTCTAGCTGAGGCAAGGTTTCTTCAATTAACTCTAATTCGCGTTGTACTTTATAGGGTAATTTTTTTGATGCTGTTTCGTTACTACTTTTTTCGATTATTTTTTTTTCAAAAATTGTTTCTTCGGTTTTTATCACCAAGGGCTCTTCAACTTTTTTGCTGCTCTTCCACTCTCTGTATTCGGTATAATTACCAGGATAATCTTTAATAGCACCGTTACCCTCCAATACAAATGTATGGTCAACCAATCTATCAATAAAATATCTGTCGTGCGAAACAATTAAAACACATCCTTTAAATTCCTCCAAAAAATCTTCGAAAGTTTGGAGTGTAACAATGTCTAAATCGTTAGTAGGCTCATCGAGAATTAAAAAATTTGGATTTTTCATTAACACGGTTAATAAAAATAATCTTCGTTTTTCACCACCACTTAAAGTATGCGCGTAGCTAAATTGAACATTAGGCGGAAAATTAAAACGTGTAAGCAGCTGAGAGGCGGATAAACTGGTGCCGTTGGCTAACGGTATATGGTCAGCAATATCTCTTACAATTTCAATAATACGTTTGTCGTTATTAATAAGCATGCCTGCCTGAGAATAATATCCAAAAACAATGGTGTCGCCCAATTGTACTTTACCTGCATCAACGGGCTCTTTACCTTGAATAATGTTTAGCAAAGTAGTTTTACCAACGCCGTTTTTTCCTACTACACCAATTTTTTCTCCCGGAATAAATGTGTATGTAAACGGCTCGGTAATTATTTTCTTATCAGAATAATTTTTTGTGACGTTATGGAGTTCTACAATTTTTGACCCCATGCGTTCCATTTTAACAGTAAGTTCAATTTTTTTTTCGATACGTTTTTGCTTCGCCTTTTTTTCTATTTCATAAAATGCATCTACCCTTGATTTTGATTTGGTTCCGCGTGCTTTTGGCATTTTTCTTACCCACACCACTTCTTTACGGTAAAGATTGCGAGCTTTATCAATTTCGGCATCTTTAATTTGTTCACGTTCTGCTTTTTTCTCGAGATAATAATCAAAATTGCCTTTATATTCGTATAACTCGTGATTATCTATTTCAATAATTTTATCACACACCTCATCTAAAAAATAACGATCGTGAGTTACCAATAAAATGCTTAAAGAATCGTCTTGCAAATAATTTTCAAGCCACTCAATCATATCAATATCTAAATGGTTGGTGGGCTCGTCCATAATAATTAAATTAGGCCGATTAATTAACGTTAAAGCCAATGCCACTCTTTTTTTCTGACCGCCTGAGAGGGTTTTAATTATCTGATTTGTATTGGTTATTTCGAGTCGAGTTAAAATTTCGATAATATTTTTTTCGTAATCCCAAGCTTCAATTAAATTCATCTGGTTAAGCGCCTCTTCTAGTCTGTCTGCAGTTTTTGAATCATTAGAAGTCTCGCTTAGTTTTATTACCTCATCGTATTCTCTAATGCATCGCACAAATTTATTGTCTGCCGTGTCAATTAATTGCTGAATGGTTAACTCTTCGTTAAACGTAAAATTCTGATCTAAAAAACCAATTGTAATATCTTTTCTAAAAACAACTTCGCCCTCATCTGCGATTTCAAGCCCTTTTAATATTTTAAATAAGGTTGTTTTACCAGAGCCATTTTTTGCTACCAAGGCAAGTTTTTCGCCATAATTAATACCAAAACTAATTTTATTAAATAAAATTTTTGCACCGTAAGCTTTAGAAAGATTGTTTATTGAGAGTAAGTTCATACCAGTAAAGGTAATCTGTTTTTGCTTGACCTTAAGACTTTTTATTTTGATGTTTTTTTCTTAGTCTTTAAAATTAAACCGGCTTAAAAAACAACTCTATTTATTAATCAAAAAAAAAATAAAAATACGTTTGAGTTTATTTGTGCTAAGGGATTTTGTTTGTTAATACACCTAAATAAAATAAGTCTAAAGCTTAAAAAATCATAAACAATTAAAAAAACAGCAATTTTATTGATTTATTAGAAGATATAATTTTATTCTTTAAAAGCGATTAATACAATCAATCAGTTAATTTGGGTTGTAATTTGCCACATTGGCAATGGCACCATTCTCGTCCCAGCTGGTCCATATCCCGGTTTTATCCCCGTTAAGATAATTCATTTCAAACCGTTTTTTACCGTTATCATCAAACACCAGCCAAGTTCCTGTTTTTTTTCCTAAATCATAAAAAGCTATTGCTGTAACATGGCCCTGAACATTGTATCTCGTCCATTTTTGATCTTTTTTACCCTCTGTAAAAATTCCTGTTTCCATAATGCTACCTGAGGCATAATAATAATTTACCTCGCCGTTAATTACACCATCTTTTACTGTATATTCTTGCTTAATATCGTGTTGAGTTTTTAAAATTTTGCCATTAAATAAATTCCCTTCATTGTCAACATACAATCCTCTATGGTTTTGGGTTTGAGACTTTAATGAAATAAAACTCAAAATAAACAAAAATGTGGTCAGCTTTTTCATAGTAATAAGATTTTGTAGTTAGTACTGCTTTTAATTAATTATAAAAGTATTTAGTAAAGGACTTGGAAACAATAGCGTAATAAAAATTTAACGTTAAATTTACTTTTCGCACAAGAAAGTGAAGTAATAAGCTGGTTTTAGACCACTAACAATGGCTATTCTATTGGCAACAAAGAAATATCTGTAAACACAGAAAGTTTGGAAGACAAAATATCAAGGGGCTGATGCCCAAGATTACTTACCGAAAGTGTATAAGATTTATCAGTTTTAAAGTTTATTTTAAAATTTCCATTAAAGTCAGTAAAAAAAGTTTCGCCGGTTTCAACAATAGTAATTTTTGTTCCTGCTAATAATTCTCCGTTGTTATCAGTAACTTTACCACTAACAACTTTTGTTTTTTCTTTTTCTTTAAAACTTGTACCCGCAACAAAATTGCTGCTTAAACTAAAAAAGAAAAGAACAAAAATTACTTTTTTCATAATCTAAAAATACTTAGGTTGAATTTTTTTAATTTTAAATCAATGTTACCAAATAGTTAAAACTATTAAATTGGCATTTATCTCTATCTTTGTTTTATGAGAATTGATATAATTAGCGCGGTTCCTGACTTAATGATTAGCGCATTCAGTCATTCTATATTAAAAAGGGCCATTAACGATAAATTAGCACAAATTAATTTAATAAACCTTCGCGATTACGCGCTTAACAAACAAAAGCAGATTGATGATTACGCATTTGGTGGTGGCGCAGGCATGGTTTTAATGATTGAGCCTATTGCAGCTTGCATAAATGATTTAAAATCTAAACTTAATTACGACGAGGTTATATACATGAGTCCGGATGGAGAGATGCTGACACAAAAAATTTGTAATCAATACTCTCTATCAAAAAACATAATTATTTTATGCGGTCATTATAAAGGAATAGATGAAAGGGTTCGGGAACATTTAATTACCAGAGAAATCAGTATAGGTGACTATGTTTTGAGCGGTGGCGAAATTCCTGCTGCGGTTTTTTGCGATGCTGTTATTAGATTAATTCCGGGTGTTTTAAATGACGAAACCTCAGCTCTGAGCGATTCGTTTCAGGATAATTTATTAGCGCCCCCTGTTTACACAAGGCCTGCAGAATATAACGGATGGAAAATTCCTGAAATTTTACTTAGTGGACACACGGCCAACATTGAAAAATGGCGACACGAACAAAGTATTGAACGCACAAAGTTACGCCGACCTAACCTATTTAAATAATCATAATTATTTAAATCTGTCCTTTTTATTTTCTCAATTATTTTGCGTTATTTGGTTTTCTAAATTTATAGTAAAATGAAAGTTGGAATTCCATCGGAAATATCTCCAAATGAATTAAGAGTAGCCGCAACTCCCAAAACAGTTAAACGCCTCCAAAAGCAAGGGTTTGATGTTTACATTCAGCAAAATGCCGGCGTTAAAGCAAATTTTTCGGATAAAGAATTTGAAGAGGCGGGCGCAAAAATTGTTAGCACAGCTGCCGAAATTTATGGTCACTCAGATATCGTATTAAAAGTAAAAGAACCAGCAACCGAAGAAGTTAGCATGATGCGTGACAACCTGGTTTTACTAAGTTATTTGTGGCCTGCACAAAACCAAGAACTGTTACAAAAATTGGCTGACAAAAAAGTAAACGCCATTGCAATGGATGCCATCCCTCGTATCTCGAGAGCGCAGAAAATGGATGTGCTTTCTTCGATGGCTAATATTGCTGGATACCGTGCTGTTATTGAAGGTTCATTCCATTTTGGAAGATTCTTAAACGGCCAAATTACTGCAGCAGGTAAAGTAGAACCAGCAAAAGTGTTGGTAATTGGTGCAGGTGTGGCCGGTTTAGCTGCCATTGGAGCTGCTAATTCATTAGGAGCAATTGTAAGAGCGTTTGATACTCGTAAAGAAGTTGCTGAGCAAATTGAATCGATGGGAGCACAATTTTTAACCGTTGAGATTGAGGAAGATGGCGCTACTGCTTCAGGTTACTCAAAAGAAATGAGCAAAGAATTTATTGAGGCAGAAATGAAATTGTTTTTAGAGCAAGCCAAAGAAGTTGATATCGTGATTACGACGGCACAAATTCCTGGTCGACCAGCTCCGAAATTATGGATGGATTATCACGTTGCTGCTATGAAGCCAGGTTCAGTGATTGTAGATTTAGCAGCATCAACAGGAGGTAACTGTGCTTATACAAAAAATGGAGAAATTTATACAACAGATAATGGCGTTACCATAGTTGGTAAATTAAATCAATTGCCTAATCAAGCTTCTCAATTATACGGTAACAACTTATGTCATTTGCTAGATGATATGGGTAAAGCCGAAAAATTTAAAATAGACATGGAAGATGCCGTGGTGTCAAGAGCAATGGTGACTCATAATGGCAAAATTAACTGGCCACCGGCACCGCTTCAGGTTAGCCCTACAGCAGGTGGCGGAGCAAAAAAAGTGGCTGAGCCAACTGCCGAAGAAATAAAACTCTCGGAAGAAGAAAAAGCTAGAAAAACTGCAATAACAACTCTAATCAGTTTAGCAATAGTTGGAAGTTTATTACTGTTAGTAGGTGCTTTTGCGCCAGCTGCTTTTATTCAACACTTCACAGTATTTGTTTTAGCTGTCTTTGTGGGATGGCAAGTAATAACTAATGTTTCTCACGCATTGCACACCCCTCTTATGGCTGTTACCAATGCAATCAGCGGTATAATAGTAGTTGGTGGATTGTTACAAACTAAAAATGATGGTTCCTATATAATTATGACAATACTTGCAACGGTTGCCATTTTTGTTGCAAGTATTAATATTGTTGGAGGCTTCGTTGTTACGCATCGCATGTTGAAAATGTTTAAAAAATAAGAAAATAAGTTATGATTGAAATAGCAAAAGAAATACAAACAGCAGCCTACTTATTTGCAAGTATTCTGTTTATTTTAAGTTTAAGTGGCTTATCTTCTCAAGAATCTGCAAAACGAGGAGTGTTATATGGAATTGTTGGGATGATAGTTGCCATTATTGCAACCATTTTAGGAAAAGGAGTAGAGGGACAAGCATACATTATTGCGGCCATTGCATTGGCATCTGTAATTGGAATTATGCTGGCAAGAAAGGTTGAAATGACGGCCATGCCTCAATTAGTAGCTATTTTACATAGCTTTGTTGGATTGGCAGCCGTATTAGTTGGTTTTGGTTCTTATCTTGATCCCAACACTCAAAATTTATCAGGGGCAGAACATACCATTCATTTAGTAGAAGTTTTTGTTGGTGTTTTTATTGGCGCAATTACATTTACCGGCTCTATTATTGCCTGGGGAAAATTAGATGGTAAAGTACCTTCTAAACCTTGGAGTTTTAATGGCTTACAACTCATGAATTTAACCTTACTTGTTGCCTGTATTATTTTGGGTATGCTGTTTTGTGGAGCAGAAGGAACCAGTGGCATGCTTTATTTAGGTATTATGACAGCCATTGCTTCATTTATAGGTGTTGTTTTAGTAATGGCAATTGGTGGCGGAGATATGCCGGTAGTAGTTTCTATGCTTAACTCTTATTCAGGATGGGCAGCCTCAGCTGCAGGCTTTATGCTGGGTAACGATTTGTTGATAGTAACAGGTGCGCTTGTTGGCAGCTCTGGTGCTATTCTTTCAATGCACATGTGTCATGCCATGAACCGCTCTTTCTTTTCGGTGATATTTGCAAGCGGAAGTGGCGCTGCTAAAGGAGGCGAGAAAAAAGCTATTGAGGGAGAGGTTACTGCTTTAAATCATGAAGAAGTAGCTACCTTATTAAAAGAAGCTAAGTCTGTAGTAATTGTTCCGGGTTATGGTATGGCTGTGGCTAAAGCACAATACCCAATTTATGAATTAGTACAAACCTTGCGTAAAGCCGGAAAAAATGTACGTTTTGCCATTCATCCTGTTGCCGGACGTTTACCTGGCCACATGAATGTATTGTTGGCTGAAGCCAATGTGCCTTACGATATTGTTTTAGAAATGGATGAAATTAATGATGATATGCCCGATACAGATGTAGTTATGGTAGTTGGCGCAAACGATGTGGTTAACCCAAGTGCGCAAGACGATCCTGCAAGTTCTATTTACGGCATGCCGGTTATTGAAGCATGGAAAGCCGAAAAAGTAATTATCATGAAACGCTCAATGAGCGCAGGTTACTCAGGCGAAGACAACCCACTGTTTTATAAACCAAACTCAGAAATGTTGTATGGCGATGCCAAAGCAAGCGTTGAAAAGATTTTAACTTATTTAAAAGCATAAATTACTTATTACATGTTTAACCTTTAAAAAATTAATACATCACTTTAGCATAAACAAACAGATTTAACAATATACATTAGCGTTTGCTAACCATCCTGGTTTAGAAAAGTCGAAAATTCAAGTGAAACAGGGAAGTTTAAGCGTAACGCTCACCGAAAAGCGTGAGCGTTGCTTTACTTTGTTTCACAGGGCTTCGACTCCCTCTAGATCAAGTAAAAGCAACTGTCTCACGCTGATTTTTTTATAATAACCGCTACTGCGGGACAGAGTAGTATAAAATAATTATACTATGAAAACAAAAAAATTACTTTTAACGGCTATTGCAGCAACAGGGCTTGCAATGGCAAGTTTAGGACAAACAGTACCTAATTATGTGCCAACAAATGGTTTGGTGGGTTGGTGGCCGTTTAATGGCAATGCCATTGATGAAAGCATTAATACAAATGATGGAACGGTTAATGGCGCAACCTTAACAACAGATAGATTTGGCAATCCGAATAGCGCATATAGTTTTGATGGTGTTAGTAATATAATTACTTCACAGCTAAGTGTGCCATTGCAATCTGATTGGTCAATTAATTTTTGGTTTAAGTCTTCCAACATCAATAATAATTTTCAAGGTCAGAATATCTTAGGAATTGGATCTGATACTTATGGATGGGGATCTGCTGGCTTTCAAATATCAGGTCAAATTACTCCCGGTCAATGTCCAAATTTTACCTATCTAAACCAAATGTATTTATTTGACGCTTCAACACAATGTGGTGGTAACTTTTTAAATGCTGGAATTTATAATAATCAATGGTATCAAATCGTCATTACCAAAAACAATCTGAATTACCAAGTAAAAATTAACAACAGCACAACTACTTCAAATATTCTTCAAGACATAAATATCGATCAATTAGCATTTGGAAATAGAGCTCAACTACCTTTTCAGTATTTTTATGGACTAATAGACGACATCGGTATTTGGAACCGTGCCTTAACCCAACAAGAAATTACTGCTTTGTATAACAGTTCTTCGGTTGGCGTAACTGAGTTTAAAAACAATAATTTATTTTCGGTATACCCTAATCCTGCAAAAAATCAACTTAACATTAAAGCAGATGTTTTATTGCTAAATAGCAATTACACTATTTATGATTATACCGGTAAATTGGTTTTAAGTGGCAAACTAACTTCAGAAAACTCCATTATAGAGTTAAACAATTTATCGCAAGGTATTTATCTTTTAACTGTTGGAGACAACAAAAAACAAACATTTAAAATAGTAAAAGATTAATAATTAAAAGCGCATAGTCAAATTTTAAAAGGCTATGGGCTCTAATAATACACTTTAATTTTTCTTATTCGCTTGCAGGGGGCTTTGCAGATTCTAAAATACAAGGTAAATTCCAAGGGCACTCTTCAACAATTACGTTTTTATCAATAACCTTAAATTCTTTTTTAGAAATAGTTATTTCTATAATTTCCTTCTTCCATTCGTTCTTTAAACATTCCTTGTCAAAATCAGCAAGTTTTATACCGCCTGCTCCCTGTTTGTAATATCGCCACGATTCATAAATTTTATAATTCCCTTTTTTTAACTTTAATACAAGCTCCCCATTATTGTTTGTTTTAGCAGAATCTACCTTGCTTTTTGCCGAAACAATTATAATAGTTTTGTTAGCAAACGGCTTGGGTTGCTGCGCCTCAGCAATCATCTCGGCGCTCGGCCTTGCGCCGCCGCAATAAGGTTGTATACACGTAATTTGGATGTTTATTTTTCGGGTTTGAGCTATGGTAAAAGTGGCAACAAATACACTAATTATGGCAAAAAAAGTTGAAAGTTTCATGTCCAAATTTAATTAAATTTTAATGCGAAATTATTCTTTGATATTAAAACATTGATTAATAACTTAGAAGCTTAAAGTATTTAGCATGAATAAATTATATACAGGTTTATTGATTTTGATTTTTCAATATAATTTTTTTTGTCAGGAGTGGGTACAACTAAAACAAAGTGGAACCACTAACTTTTATACTATTCAAAAATCGTTTAATGATTTTTGGCGCGATAATGATATTACGGTTAAGAGCCGCGGATACAAAGTGTTTAAGCGCTGGGAATACCATGTTGCGCCAAGAGTTTTCCCAAGCGGTGATTTATCATTGTTAAATAAAAACGCAGAAAATTTTCAAGAATTTTTAAATAACAACTCTTCAACAAGCAGTAATAAACTAATTAATTCCAGTTCGCAACTTTCCTCTACAACTTGGACATTAGTTGGGCCGCTAGGGGCTATGACAGGTTCTGCCACAAATGGTTTGCCCCGCAAAGCCGGCCGTGACAACTTTGTAACATTTCATCCAACAACTGCAAATACCTTATGGGTAGGTGCGCCGGCCGGTGGTTTATGGAAAACAACAAACAATGGCACGAACTGGACAACAACAACTGATAACCTCAGTGTTATTGGCTGTTCAGATTTAGCCATAGACCCAACCAACACCAATATTATGTATTTAGCTACCGGTGACGGAGATGCAGGAGATACGCCAAGTATAGGGGTTTTAAAATCAACAGATGGAGGATTAACTTGGAACCCGACCGGACTTACAGCAACTCCTAACAATAATTTTTTAATTCGAAGGTTAATCATTAATCCAACAAACCCACAAATATTAATTGCGGCAACCAATGCAGGTATAAGAAGAACAATAAATGGCGGCACAAGCTGGACAACAATCAACTCTGTTAATTCTTACGATCTGGAGTTTAAGCCGGGAGATCCAAATACAGTTTATGCGTCAGGAGCTTATTTTTACCGTTCAACAAATGGCGGTGCAACTTTCACTCAGGTAACAACCGGTATTATCACAACAGGAAGTAATAGAATGGCTATAGCTGTTACAACTAACTCTGCCGGTCTTAATTATGTTTATGCTATTGCCTCAAGTTCCTCTACTAGTGGATTATTGGGAATTTACCGTTCTACAGATAGTGGAGTAACTTTTACAACAATGGCTACAACACCTGATGTGTTGGCGAATTCTTGTGCGGGTACAGGAACAGGTGGACAGGGTTGGTACGATCTTGCAATTGCAGCATCGCCATTAAATGCCAACGAAGTTGTGGTTGGTGGTGTAAATCATTGGAGAAGCACTAATGGTGGTTCAACATGGACAAATATTGGATGCTGGAATAGCACCGTAGCTAATCCTCCTTATGTTCATGCCGATGTTCATGATTTAGAATACAATTCGGCCGGAGTTTTATACTCCGCAAACGATGGCGGTATTTCATATTACAATGGTACGCTTTGGGTAGATATAACCGGGAATAGAAATATTGCACAAATTTATCGCATAGGTTTATCTGCTATAAGCCCTAATTACTGGATTACTGGACATCAAGATAATGGTTCGAATTTATATACCGGCTCGGCATATATTGCCAGATATCCAGGTGATGGTATGGATTGTTTTATTGATTGGAATAATAATAATAACTTGTTTGCTTCTACACCAAATGGCGGACATGTAAAGTCTACAAACGGTGGAACAAGCTGGACATCTGCAAACACAGGTATTTCACAAGCGGGAAATTGGGTTACACCATGGAAACAAGACCCTTCTGTGTCTAGTACAATTTATTCTGGACGAACAACCATTTGGAAATCAACAAATCAAGGAACTTCCTGGACGGCCCTTGGTGCAACCGGAGGAACAGGATCGATAATTGAATTTGCAATTGCTCCCTCAAACAATCAGGTAATTTATGCGCTACATAACGGAAGCATAAGAAAAACTATTAATGGTGGAACAAGCTGGACTAATATTACATCTACAGTTCCTGTTGGCAGTGCCGCACCTACTTATGTTTCTGTTGATGCAACCGACCCAAACACAGCTTGGGTAACACTTAGTGGTTATTCTGCCGGAAATAAAGTTTTTATGACAACTAACGGCGGTACTTCGTGGACTAACGTTTCTTCCAATTTACCTAATTTACCAACTAACTGCATTGTATACCAGCCCGGGTCAAACGACCGTGTTTACGTAGGAATGGACGTGGGTGTTTATTATAAAGATAATGCCTCTGTAAACTGGACTTTATATAACGCCGGCTTACCAAACACTGTAATTGCCGATTTAGAAATTTCTCCTGCAGCTCCCGGTTTACTGAGGGCAGCAACCTATGGTCGTGGTGTTTATCAGGTTGATGTTATTCCAAATAGTATTCCACCAACAAGTGCATTTTCATTTAGCGGAGCTGTTTGCACAGGCGTCTCAAAAACATTTAACGATGCCTCAACAAACACGCCAACTTCTTGGAGTTGGAGCGTAACCCCATCAACAGGTGTAACTGTAACATCACCTACCTCTCAAAATCCAAACATTACTTTTTCCACAGCAGGAATATATTCTGTGTCCATGCAAGCAACAAATGGCTTTGGGGCAGGAAATATTAGCACTCAAACACTTATTGTTACAGCAACTCCAAATATTATCTTAACAAACAGTTTACAAACCATTTGCAGCGGAAATACAGTTAGCATAGCTGCAACAGGCGCCACATCTTATTCTTGGAATACTGGCGCTACAACATCAGCATTAACCTTAACCCCAAACACAACAAGTGTTTATACAGTTACTGGGTCAAACGGAAGTTGTAATTCATCTAAAACAGCCACCATAACAGTTAATCCAAGTCCAATAATTACTGTTACATCAAGTTCTATCTGTTCAGGGAATAGTGCAGTAATTACTGTTAGTGGAGCAAATACTTACTCTTGGAGTAATGGTGCTACATCAAGCACTATTTCTGTTTCACCAGCATTAACAACTGTTTATACAGTTACGGGTACTACTGGTACTTGCACTAATATTAAAACAACTACTGTTACGGTAAACAACGCTCCAACAATAACTATTAATTCTGCGTTAATTTGTAGTGGTAACACTGCAACACTTGTGGCATCTGGAGCAGCAACATACACCTGGAACACAGGTTCTCTAACAGCCACTATAAATCCTTCTCCAACCTCTACAACAATTTATTCTGTTACGGGCGCAAATGGAAATTGTTATTCAATTAAAACTACAACAGTTTATGTTAACAATACACCTACCGTATCAGCAATCGCAAACTCCTCAATAATTTGCCTTGGTCAGTCTGTTGTTTTATCGGCAACCGGAGCAAACACATACACTTGGCAGCCAGGTAATAACAGCGGAGCAACATTTTCTGCAAGTCCAACCTCTATTCAAATTTTCACTGTTACAGGAACAGCCACAAACGGATGTGTTAATAGTAACACGCTTTCAATTAACGTTTCGCCTTGTACCGGAATTACTAATTTAAACGGAACAGAAATTGAATACAGTGTTTTTCCAAACCCAGCAAAAGATCAATTAACATTAAAAATAAACACCTTAAAAAATTTAGATGTTTCGTTTGAAATCAATGATAATTCGGGTAAAATAATTTTAAAACAAAATTTAAGATTTGACAAAAACAAAACTGAACATCAAATAAATATTACATCTATAAGTAGTGGTATTTACTTTTTAAAGCTTTTGGATCTAAACGAAACAATACAAACAATTAAACTAATTAAAGAATAACAATTAAACATATGAAAAAAACGCTTTTACTAATTGGCTTGTTTCTAATTTCAAAAAACAATTTTTCGCAAGAATGGATTGAAAAAGCCAGAAAACCTGATGCTAATCTTTATGAAATTCAAAAAGAGTTTTATGAATACTTTAAAGATAAAGACATAAATATTAAAAGCACGGGCTATAAAGCATTTAAAAGATGGGAATACTTTGTAGAACCAAGAGTATACCCTTCAGGAAATATCTCGGTGTTGAGTCAGCTTTCAAAAAACTACTCTGATTTTTTATTGCAAAACAGTTTAAATTCAGATGGTAATAAAACATCATTAAATAATTCTGTCCTCTCAAATACTTGGGTTGCTGTTGGGCCAATAGGTGCACCAACCGGTTTAGTTAGTGGTTTACCGAGAAAAGCTGGTAGAGATAATTTTATTACCCTACATCCCACAAATACTTCAGTAATGTATGCGGGAGCAGCAGGTGGTGGTTTATGGGAAACAACTAACGGAGGTGTTTCTTGGATTACAAACACAGATAATCTTCCGGTAACAGCTGTATCTGATATGGCAATTGATCCAACAAACACAAACATTATGTATCTTGCTTGTGGGGGTGGAGATGATGTCCTATCAGCATTTCCTGTGCCTTCGGATGGGCTTTACAAATCAACAGACGGCGGAGTTACATGGGCTCCAACAGGTTTAACTTTTTCTCTGTCTCTGGGAAGAGTTATTCATAAAGTCGTTTTAGATCCAACCAATTCTCAAATTGTATTTGCGGCTACAAATGCCGGTATATATAGAAGTATAAATGGTGGCACATCATTTTCGCCGGTTAGTTCAATTAATTGTTGGGATTTAAAATTTCATCCCACAAACCCTACGATTGTATATGCTTGCGGAACAGCATTTTATAGATCTACAAACAGCGGCACAACTTTTTCTATTGTAACCAGCGGTATCCCAACTTCAGGAAGTAACAGAATGGCTATTGCTGTTACACCAACTAACCCCTCATACGTATACGTTTTAGCAAGTAGAAGTTCTGATAGTCAGTTCTTAGGGTTTTACAGCTCAACTAATGCGGGTGTAAGTTTTACAACTGCATCAACCTCACCAAATATTATTGGTAACGCATGCTCTGGTAATTCAACTGGTGCAGGGCAGGGTTGGTATGATCTTGCTGTAGCTGCATCCCCAATAAATCCAAATGAAGTTGTTGTTGGAGGAGTTAATGTTTGGAAATCTACTAACGGCGGTGTTAATTGGACAAATATCGGATGCTGGGTGGGCACGGGTAATCCACCATATATACATGCAGATATTCATGAATTACAATATAGTCCATCCGGAACATTATATTCATCTAACGATGGCGGTATTTTTTCATACACCGGTAGTTCATGGATAGATTTAACCGCCAACAGAAACATTGCTCAAATTTATAAAATTGGTTTGTCAAGTTTAACAGCAAACCGTTGGATCACAGGACATCAAGATAACGGTACAAATATAAAAAACGGCGCAAATTATATTGCCAGTTTAGCTGGCGATGGCATGGATTGTTTTATAGATAGAACAAATGATAATTACATGTTTGCATCACAATATAATGGAAGCATTTACAGATCCACAAATGGTGGTAGTACATGGTCGGCAATTACAAATGGAATCACAGGAACTGGTGGATGGGTAACCCCCTGGAAACAAGACCCAACATTCTCCAATACTATTTATTGTGGAAGAAATAATTTATTTAAATCTACCAATTATGGAACTAACTGGTCTCAAATAGGCACCACAGGTGGCGGAGGCTCAATAGTTGAATTTGCGGTTGCGCCATCCAACAATCAAGTTATTTATGTCATACATCCTGGTTCCATCCGCAAAACAATTAATGGTGGTACAACTTGGACAAACGTAACAGGTAATGTACCCGCAGGAAACGCTACATTTATAACCATAGATCCAAACGACCCTAATACGGCCTGGGTTACTATAAGTGGTTATACAGCAGGTAGTAAGGTTTTTCAAACAGTTGACGGCGGTGCAACATGGATGAATATTTCAGCCAATCTGCCTAATTTACCAGCAAATTGTTCGGTTTATGAACCTGGATCAAACGATCGTATTTATATAGGAATGGATGTTGGCATTTATTACAAAGACAATTCTTCTTCAACCTGGACACTTTATAATACCGGACTTCCAAATGTAGCAATTATGGATATGGAAATGTCGCCAGCAGCACCCGGTAAAATATTTGCTGCAACCTATGGTCGAGGAGTTTACCAGGCGGATGTGATCCCTACAACTGCAGCCCCAGTTACTAATTTTTCATTTTATGGAAATTTATGTGCAGGAACAGATAAAATTCTTGTTGACAATTCAAGCAATACACCAACCTCATGGACATGGTCAATAACACCTAACACAGGGGTTACATTTAATTCTGTCAGCGTTCAAAATCCAACATTGTCGTTTACTTCTCCTGGCGTTTACTCAATATCTTTGGTTTCAGGAAATAGCTTTGGAACTGGTTCGGTTATTACCAAAACAGTTTTAGTGTCAACTACGCCAACCGTTAGTTTATCAAGCAATTCTATTACAATTTGTGATTTAGACCCAATTATTGTTACTGCTACTGGGGCAAACACCTATACCTGGAGTAATGGCGGAGGTTCTAATCCAACTGTAACATATACACCAAATGGCGACTGGACTTATACAGTAACAGGTTCTAATAATGGATGTATTGATACAGAAACTTTATCTGTAACCAACATCACATGTGTTGGTATTGTTGAATTACAAGGCGCTGAAACTAGTTTTAATGTGTATCCTAACCCGGCAACTGAAAAAATTACTTTGAAAATTAACACAGTTAAAACAGTGGATGTTATAGTAGAATTGTTTGATGCTGCTGGCAAAAGTGTATTAAAACAAAATGTCGATTTCTCAAAAGAAAAAACAGAATGTAAAATAAATATTGCTAATCTTTCAAGCGGTTTGTACTATCTCAAATTATATTCAAAAGATAAGAGTTCTCAAACACTTAAAATTATTAAAGAATAATCTTTTGCTTGTTTCAAATTAAAAAGACTCACTTCAATAAAGCGAGTCTTTTTAATTTTGTAAACTCTTAATAAAACATTCCAAAAAGTTATTAAACACGTTGCAATTCAATAACAGTAATTTCAGGCCAAATACCCAAACGCCCCGGATAACCTAAAAACCCTAAACCACGGTTAACATATAAAAACTGATTACCTTGTTTATACAAGCCTGCCCAATTTTTATAAATATATTTTACAGGACTCCATTTAAAACCAGGAATTTCAATCCCCATCTGCATACCATGCGTGTGCCCACTTAAGGTTAAATCTATTTCTGGATACTCTAAAGTTACCTGCATGTCCCAATGGCTTGGATCATGACTCATGAGTATTTTAAAAGGATAGTTTTCTGCTCCCTCATAAGCCTCATTCATTTTTCCATACCTCGGAAAACGCATATTACCTCCCCAGTTTTCAATTCCTAACAAGCCTATTTGAGCACCATCTTTTTCTATGGGTAAATGTTCGTTCATTAAAATTCTCCATCCAAATTCTTTTTGTCTAGTTTTAAGTTTTTCCAAATTTTCTTCTTTCGCTTTCTTACTATCCCACTGAACATAATCGCCATAATCATGATTTCCTAAGACTGAATATACACCATGTGGTGCATTTAAACTTTTAAATAAATCTTCAAACCCATCCAGCTCCTTATGCTCATTATTTACAAGATCTCCGGTAAACAATATTATATCTGGCTTTTGAGCCATTACAATTTCAAAAGCGGTTTTTAGCCCGTTATCATTTATAAAAGAACCTGTATGAATATCCGACAATTGTACAATCTTAAATCCATTAAATTCGTTGGGAATTTTTGGCGACGGCACCTTAACGTTATGCACTCGGTATTTGTATGCGCCCTTTACCATTCCATAAATAAATCCAATAGCCGGCACAACAGTAAACGTTACCGCTAATTGACTGAAAAATTTTAAACGACTTATCTTATGCCCTGCATCAATTGTTTCGGGAGTTTTTTTATCAAACAAAGAAAATGTCCATCTAAAAAAACGAACAATATCATCTATGGCTAAAAATAAAACACCAAAAAGCTTACACAATACCAATATGATTAAAGCCGCCGAAACAAATCTGAAAAAATCATTCCAATTAGGCGGAGGATAAAATAACGATACTAAACCTGTAATGATGCTTAATGCAGCTAAACCATAAGCTACATATAAAACAAAATTTCTTTTCGTAAGCGAAAAATCTTGAGAAAATGTTTTTACGGCCTGTAAAAAATACAACTCAATAAGTAAAATGAAAAAGAAAAAAATAAATATTCGAATAAACATAAGTAACGTTTAAAATTACAAAATATAACCAGTTTGGTATTTACAAACGAATGTTAATTAATTCCAAATATAGAAGTTTATCCCCGCTTGCTTTCATCTATTTTTGAATATTTATCTAATTGAAGTGTAATTTTATTCTATGGCAAACAAAATAAAAGTTGGAATTATTTTTGGTGGACAAAGCAAAGAAAGAGAAATATCTTTTGCAGGTGGAAGAACTGTTTACGACAACTTAAATAAGTTTTTATTTGAAGCTATTCCTGTTTTTGTTGACAGCTTTGGTAATTTTATTGAATTAAATTGGGAATTTATTTATAAAGGCACCGTACGTGATTTTTATCCGCCTGTTGATTTTTTACCTGTTAATTCTAACTTTCAATTATATGCCGATAATTTAGGTGACTTAAACGAAGAACAACAACTCCAATTAATTTCAAAAATCGGAAAAAAACTCTCGTTGTTTGATTTAAAAAATAGTATTGAATTTGCCTTCTTGTGTTTGCATGGGCCTTATGGCGAAGATGGTAAACTGCAAGGTTTGTTAGAATACTATCAAATACCTTACAGTGGTTCTGGAATTTTACCCTCTGCAATTGGCATAAATAAAGCTATTCAAAAAGACATGATGGTAAGCAAAGGCTTTAAAAGCCCTGCTTATATTACAATTAACAGAACAGATTGGATTAATGGCGCTGCAAAATATGCATACAATAATGTAAAAGAAAAAATTGGTTTTCCCTGTGTTATAAAACCCGCCAACCAAGGATCAAGTATAGGTGTTAGTATTTTAAATTCAGAAGATGAAACTAAATTTATGTGTGCTATTGAAAAGGCTTTATTTACTAGGTGGTTAGATGCGAAAGACTGGCAATCGTTTAACGAAGAAGAGAAATTTAATTATGTAAAAACATTGGCCGACATTAGAGAGGGAATTGGACTGCCGGTAGTTATTAGTTACCCTGAAGTATTTAATTCAAAAGTTATTTATGATCCAAACGACTTATTAACTTTTTTAAATGAAAATTTAAAAACTGATGGTTTTGTGATTGAAAGTCTTGATGGTGAAAGCACAGTTTTGGTTGAAGAGTTTATTGATGGGAAAGAATTTAGTTGCATTGTTTTAGAAGATGAAAACGGAACAGCAATTGCATTACCTCCAACTGAAATAAAAAAAGGAAAAGAATTGTTTGATTATAGAAGTAAATACTTACCTGGATTATCAAGAAAAATAACTCCTATAGATATACCAAACGAACAAATTGAAGCCATTAGAAAAGATTGCGAAAAATTGTTTAATGAATTGCACTTTGATGTATATGCCCGTATTGATGGGTTTTTAAGCACTAGTGGTAAAATCTTTTTAAACGATCCAAATACTACGAGCGGCATGATGCCATCGTCGTTCTTTTTTCATCAAGCTGCAGAAATTGGGTTAAATCCTTCTCAGTTTTTAACCTTTATTATTCGCACATCAATTGCCAAAAGATTAGTTCAATCAAAAGGCAATATTAAATTTAAAAAACTGTTAACTCACTTAGACGAACAAATTCTTAAAGATAAAAATGCATCTAATACTAAAATTCGAGTAGCTGTTATACTTGGCGGATATTCATCCGAGAGACATATATCTGTTGAAAGCGGAAGAAATGTTTTTGAAAAACTAGCTTCGTCAGAAAAATACACCCCCTTCCCTGTTTTTTTAACCGGCAATGCCAACCACCATGAATTGTATCATTTACCAATAAATCTTTTACTAAAAGATAATGCAGATGATATAAAAGAAAAAGTTGAGAATTACAAAGTGCATCCGGTGTTAAATAATATTATAATTCAGTGTAAATCGATTACAGAAAAATACGGTTCTGTAAATCAAAAATCGGAACCTGAAGAATTAAGTTATCTTGATTTAAAACAAAAAGCAGATCAGGTGTTTATTGCATTACACGGCAGACCAGGAGAAGATGGTGCTATTCAAGAACAATTAGACAAACTGTATTTACCTTATAACGGTTCAAGTCAGGAAAGTTCTTCTATTACCATTGACAAATACAGAACCAATGAAATTTTAAAAACTAACGGTTTTTTGGTTGCCAACCATATGCTTATCACAAAAGAAGAATGGGAACAAAACAAAAATAAATGTTCTGAAATTATTAAAGACAATATAAAATTTCCATTTATTGCCAAACCGGTTGATGATGGCTGCAGCAGTGCCGTAAAAAAAATCAAAACTATTGAAGAGTTTGAAGCGTTTTGTAAATTAATTTTTCGTTCTTCCGAAGATTTGGATTTACCCGCAGCAAATACATTAAACATTAAACCAAAAGAAGAGTTTCCACAAAAAAAGGTTGTTTTAGTTGAAGAGTTAATTAGAAAAAAAGACAGTTCTCATTTTCTAGAAATTACAGGAGGCCTGCTAACCAAATTAAATGAAAAACACAACATTGAATACGAAGTTTTTGAAGCCTCCGAAGCATTAGCAGATGGCGATGTTTTAAGCCTGGAAGAAAAGTTTTTAGCAGGTCAGGGTCAAAACATTACTCCAGCGAGATATGCAAAAGACAATATTAACAGGCAAAAAATCAGTGAACAAGTAAAAGCCACCTTAGGCGCTGCCGCAAAAATACTTGGTGTAACAGGCTATTGTCGAATTGATGCATTTGTAAGAATTTATCCTGATAACAAAACAGAGGTTATTTTTATTGAGGTAAATTCATTACCTGGTATGACCCCCGCTACATGCATTTTTCATCAGGCCGCCATTAATAATTATAAGCCCTACGATTTTATTGATAAAATTTTAGAATATGGTCGTAATAGCATGAAATTAAAACAAAAGATTCCAATAATTTAAGTTAATCTTGTTTTCTTGACAACTGTGCTATTTTTATAATAATCTATTATATATATTTACAATAATGGAATTCGAAATAAAACCAAAAACTAACTTTAGTCTAGGCTTAAATGAACTTATTGAGTATCGTGAACTCTTTTATTTTTTTACGCTTCGCGACATTAAAGTTAAATATAAACAAACGGTGTTAGGTTTTTTATGGGCAGTTTTACAACCACTTGTAATGGCCTTGTTATTTACCTTTGTTTTAGGCAATGCTATAAGTAATTATACATCCTTAACAATGCCTTATGAAATTTTTGCATTAAGCGGTTTGGTTCTTTGGGGAATTTTTTCGGCAGGTATAAATAATGCTGGAAACAGCATGGTTTCAAACGCTAACATTATTAAAAAAATATATTTTCCCAGATTAATTATTCCTATTTCTTCGGTTTTAGGTGGTTTGTTCGATTTCTTAATGGCTTTTTCTGTTTTTATTATTTATTGTTTATTTAAACATGTTTCTTTTTCTTGGATTGGAATTATTTACTTTCCGACTGCAATAATTTTAACTTGTGTTGCTGCATTTGGAGTAGGATCGTTTCTTGCGGCACTTAATGTTAAATACAGAGATGTACGTTACATTATTCCGTTTTTAATTCAATTTTTATTATTCGTATCGCCAGTAATTTATCCTGCAAACATTACAAATAACATTGTTTTAAAATATGTTTTAGCAATAAATCCCATGAGTGCGCCATTGGATATTTTCAGAGCGGGAATTTCAAACAGCCCTATTAATTTAGAAAATGATTTGATTAGCATTTTATCATCGCTTGTAATATTTATTATCGGATTGGTTTACTTCAAAAAAACCGAAAATTACTTTGCTGATTTAGCTTAAATCTCAGTATTATCGTAAAATAAAAAGCCCACTTATTAAACTAATAAGCGGGCTTTTTTATTGTTTAGCTTTTTAATCTATATTTTCTATAACCATTGCGCTAGCACCGCCACCGCCATTACAAATTGCAGCACCACCAAACTTAGCATTATTTTGTTTAAGAACATTTATTAATGTTACAATTATTCGCGCGCCGCTGGCACCTAATGGATGACCAATTGAAACAGCGCCACCATTTACGTTAACTTTTGAAGCATCAAGATTCAACAACTTAATGTTTGCAAGACCAACCACACTAAATGCTTCGTTTAATTCGTAGTAATTAATATCGTCCATTTTTAATCCTGCTTTAGCAACTGCTTTTGGTAAAGCTAAACTTGGTGTTGTAGTAAACCACTCAGGAGCTTGCTCTGCATCTGCAAATCCTTTTATTTTTGCCAAAGGTTTTAAACCTAAAGCCTCTGCCTTTTCTTTACTCATTAGAACCAAAGCTGCTGCTCCGTCATTCATTGTGCTGGCATTGGCAGCTGTTACAGTTCCGTCTTTTTGAAATACAGGTTTTAATGTTGGTATTTTTTCAAAGTTTACATTTTTATATTCTTCATCTTCTGAAAATTCAACATCACCTTTTTTTGTTTTTACCGTTACAGGCACAACCTCGTTTTTAAACTTTCCTGCTCCCCATGCCGCTGCCGAACGCTTATAAGATTCAATGGCAAAAGCATCTTGTTCTTCGCGTGAAAAATTTAAATCTTTAGCACAAAGTTCTGCGCAATTCCCCATAGGAACATTTCCATATACATCTGTTAAGCCATCTTTTGCTAAACCATCTATTAATTGAGCGTTGCCATACTTTGCTCCCCAACGTGTACTATCTGAATAAAAAGGCACTGCACTCATGTTTTCCATTCCACCTGCAACAACTACGTCGCTATCTCCTAACATGATACTTTGAGCACCAAGCATGATTGACTTCATTCCGCTGGCACAAACCTTATTTACTGTTGTACATGTCACTGTATCGGGCAAGCCCGCAAATTTTGCTGCTTGTCTGGCAGGAGCCTGACCAAGATTAGCCTGTAGCACAGAGCCCATAATTACTTCATTAACTAATTTAGGATCTAAATTAATTTTGTTTAGTGCACCTTTTATTGCTGTAGCACCTAATTGGGTAGCTGATACGCCAGCTAATGTTCCTCCAAAGGAACCTAATGCAGTTCTTACTGCCGAAACTATATAAACTTCTTTCATTTTTTATGTTTTAAAACGCGCCTAAATTAACATTTTAATTAGAAGAAAATCGTTAAATCTTATAAATTGTTTTTTGCGTTTTTTTAAACTTTATTAAAGTGTTTCTTAGTAATTTCGAATAAATTAAACATGCAAGGAATAATTATTAAATCTACCGGCAGCAATTATTTGGTAAAGTCAAATAATACAACTTTTGTTTGCCGTTTAAAAGGTAAAATAAGGCTAGAAGGAAGAAAAACCACCAACCCTGTTGCAGTAGGAGATATTGTTGAATTTGAAACCGAAGAAAACAATGAAGGTAACATTACTAAAATTTTTCCACGAAAAAATTACATTATCCGAAAATCAATAAACCTAAGCAAGCAATCGCAAATATTAGCCAGCAATTTAGACCAAGCTGTTTTAATTGCCACATTAGTTTCGCCAAGAACAAGTTTAGGTTTTATTGATAGATTTTTAATTACCGCCGAAGCTTACAGAATTTCGGCAAAAATTATTTTTAATAAGTGTGACCTTCTAAATGAAGAACTACAGAAAATTCAAAAACAAATCATAAGTATTTATACTAAAATCGGATACCAATGTTTAGAAATTAGCTCGTTTAATCCGTTACAAATTAATGAACTAAAAAATTTATTTAAAGATAAAATTACCTTGGTAGCCGGTCACTCAGGTGTTGGGAAATCAACTTTTATTAATGCGATTGAACCTTCTTTATCTCTTAAAACAGGTGATATTTCTGCCGCGCATGCCAAAGGAATGCACACAACCACTTTTGCAGAATTGCATCCATTAAGTTTTGGCGGTGGAATTATTGATAGCCCCGGCATTAAAGAACTAGGTTTAGTTGAAATGAAAAAAGAAGAGGTTGGTCATTATTATCCGGAAATACGAGGTCTTATGACTGACTGCAAGTTTAATAATTGTTTACATGTTAATGAGCCAAAGTGCGCTGTAATTAACGCTGTTGAAAGTGGTCAAATAAGCGGCGAAAGATACAACAGTTATTTAGGGATTTTAGAAGGTGAGGAAATGGATTGGAAGGAATGGGAAATTAAATAGTCCTTAATTTTGTTTTTTTAAAAAATCAATTAATAAATTAACGGCATTTGCTCTATGACTAATTGCATTCTTTACCTCAGCGCCTACCTCGGCAAAAGTACTGCGATAACCTTGCGGAATAAATAATGGATCATATCCAAAACCGGTTTTTCCTCTTGCCTCATATGAAATGGTTCCGTTTACTTCTCCTTCAAAGTAGTGAATTTCACCATTTATTATTAATGTAATTACAGTTACAAATCTTGCTTTTCGGTTTGTAACCAATTTTAATTCTTCTAATAATTTTTTATTATTAGCCTCGTCATTTTTTGGAACACCTGCATATCTAGCACTGTAAACTCCTGGGGAATTGTTAAGCGATAACACTTCTAAACCGCTATCGTCAGAAAAAACAGAAAAATTTTGTTTTTTTTTATTCAAAAAATCTAAAACGTACTGTGCTTTCAATAAAGCATTTTGTTTTATGGTAGTTCCGGTCTCCGGTATCTCGTTTGTAATACCAATGTCTTCTAAACCCAATAAATCAAATTCTTGCGGAAGCAAGGTTTTAATTTCGTTAATTTTGTTTTTATTGGCAGATGCAAAAATTAATTTCATGGTTTACTTTCTCAGTTCAAAATTTTGGCCTAAGTATACTTTACGAACCTGTTCATCGTTTGCTAAATCTTCGGCACTTCCACTTTTAATAACACTTCCTGAATAAAGTAAATAAGACCTGTCTGTAATACTTAGTGTTTCATGAACATTATGGTCAGTAATTAAAATGCCAATATTTTTATCTTTTAATTTTCTAACAACGTTTTGAATGTCTTCAACCGCAATTGGGTCTACGCCAGCAAATGGTTCATCTAATAAAATAAATTTTGGGTCTGTGGCTAAAGCTCTTGCTATTTCAGTTCTTCTGCGCTCTCCGCCGCTAAGTTGGTCTCCAAGATTTTTTCGAACATGATGCAGTGCGAATTCATCAAGCAAACTCTCTACTTTTAACTCTTGTTCTTTTTTTGTAAGCTTTGTCATTTCTAAAACTGCACGCAAATTATCTTCTATACTAAGCTTACGAAACACTGAGGCTTCTTGAGGTAAATAACCAACACCAAACTGAGCCCTTCGGTACATAGGCTCTTTAGTAATGTCCTTGTCATCTAAAAATATTTTACCACTATTTGGTTTTACCATACCAACAATCATATAAAACGATGTAGTTTTGCCAGCCCCGTTTGGCCCTAACAAACCCACAATCTCACCTTGCTGCACTTGTACAGAAACATTATTGGCAACTACTCTGTTTTTGTATTTCTTTACTAAATTATCGCTGCGTAAAATCATTAAATCAAAGTTAATCAGATTTTCTAAAAACTATTTGAAATGAAAATATAAAATAGTTTAAACTTTCTGTTTGTAGTTTATAATGCCAGCTGAAAGCCAAATTTAAAGCCAAAATTATCTATGGCGCGGGGTAATTGATAGTTTAATCTCCAAAATGCATCTACTCTAAACACTTTTAAAATGTTTTCTACCCCAAGGCTTGCCTCTGCATAAGGACCCTTATTTAAAGCAGAAAGCGTTGAAGGAAATAATAATGTTTTTCTGTTTTCATCATTTACAGTTCCCCAGACGGATTTAATAGTGGCAACTTCACGCCATTTTAATTTGCGCAACAATGGTATTTTATTTAAAAACAATCCTTCAAAATGATGGTATAAGGCAACTGAGACAAATTCATCGCTGGCAAACTCATAATACTTCATCATATTAAATGCCATATAATCGTAAATATAAGTTTCGTTTCCGCCGTGCAATTGCATAATTGGATATGGGATTATTCCCCATATTTTACCTGCTTCAATAGCATAATCAGTATAACCTAATATTGGTGTAACTCTTAATCGATCAGTTATATTAATAACAAGTTTATGGTAATCATATTCTCCTTTAAATGCATTTTGCAGCGATTTTGCATAATTTAATTGTATGATTGGGCTTCTTGTACCAATAGAAACCCGAGAGAAACCTTCGCCTACAAATTTTTCTTTCCAGCCAAACCTAATGTTTAATCTGGCTTCAGTATTATTAATATATTCACGTTCACCAATTGCACCGTCACGTTTTGTATATAAATATTTATTTGTTCCTAATGGTGTAAATTTTCTCCCAACAATAGTTGCTCTAGTAATTAAGCCAGCAAACCACTCGCGCTCATAGTAAGCGTCTGCATTATCAACTCTGGTTAAATTTGTTAGCGGATTTGTTCTAAAAATAGATGCCAATGCATTATCTTGCGAAAAGCCATTTGTGCTTTGTCCTAATATTTCATAATCGCTCTTATAATTAGCCCCAACGATTTGACGGATTGGTTTTTTGGTTAAAAAACTTTTGAATCCAATGGCGTATTTAAATTTTTCGTCAAGTAAACCATAAGCTACAAATCCGTTTAACTCATACCATGTGCTAAAAATATCACTAGTTCTGCCGCCAAATCTTAAACGCATACCTTCTACGCGATTATATGAAACTAAATTTGAATAGGGCCCTATTTCAAAATTATTAAACTTTTTATAGCCCGCTACTAATAAATAAAAAACATCTACCCAGGTTTTATAAACCGGCAATGATTGAATTGTATCAATCATTTTAAAAATTTTTAATTCTCGTTGTGTTAAACTATCATGTCTGTTTTCTGCCCAAAACTGATCCGACTTTTTAACAGCATCTTCCTCAACTGAAATTTTATCTCCGAACTCATAAAACTTATCGTCTTTACTATTATTTAATTTGATTTTTTTATACGAAGTTGTTTTTCTACCATAAAACCCTATTGCTTTTTTTGTTGGCGCAAAATCAATTACTAAACGATCTTTACTTAACAACCATATACTATCGATAAATGAATATTCTTGAATAATATTTACACTATTAATAAAATTAACATTAGCGTCTTTTGGTAAACTCATTTCGAGCCGCTTTACTCCCCATGTTGTATCTGCGATCCAAATGTTTCCGGTAAAACTCAATTCCTGAACGCGTTTAGGTTTAAACCTTATATGATAAATGTAATGATTGTTTTCAAAGGCGCTGTCTTCCAAAAAATACTTATAATAAAATAAGCCGTTTTCGCTCACTGGACTTGGTAATTGTTTATCGAAAACCAAAATGTTGTTATCATAAATATTTATGTTTTGGTACATGTCGCCTAACACCTGAGATACGCTAGCATTTTCCATACCGGTTATTTTACTTGCAATAACTACCTCTTTTTTTCTGAGCGGTTTTTTCTTGTAATAAAATTGTGATAGGTTCTCAACTATAAAAAATGGCAGCGAAGGTTTTTCACCACTGTAACTGCTGTCTACATTATCAAAAACAAAACTAATTGGTTTAAGTATTTTTTTATCCCGCATTTCTTTGGGTATTCTGTTTAAGTCGAACTCTAACTTATTGTATGTTTCATATTCATAGGCATCTAAATTATTTTTATCGTTTTTATATTTTTGCTTTACACAATTTCTAATAATTCTATGTGCGGGATTCTCCCCAGCTTTTACGACAACTTCATCCAATGCTACCCCACCAATGCCTTCTAAGGGAAAATTAATTTCTTGTTCCGTTAAGTTTTTATTAATCGCCCTCGCTAGCCTTTTAAAACCAACATAAGTGGCAACAATTGAATCCCCTAGCTTAGCTGTTTTTATTAAAAAATTACCATCAAAATCTGCCTGAGCGCCAATAGTAGTTCCTTTAATTAAGACAGGAACAAAGGGTAAAGCTTCTTTATTTTCTGCTGAAAAAATTTTTCCTCTAATGGTATATTGTGCTTTTAATAATAGAGGAAAACACATTAAAAAAATTAGACGCCTTGCTTGATTATTAAGTTTCATTTTATTATTAAATAATACCCCAGTTAAATTCACTAAAACTTATATTGTAATATTAAATTTTACTTTAAAAACATGGTTGACGAGCAAATTTAAGTAAATTGATTACAAATAGCGTAATTATGTTTTACTATAAATTAACTACTAATTAACTGCATAATAATTTTAGTTTTAATCACTAAACAACCTGTCTGGTTATTAATTATCTTGTTTTAGTATTTTACTTTAATTAAGTTTAAATTTGTGATATGTATTCAATAACAGTAAACGATAACATCACATTTAAATCTAATTTAAATGTTGAACAAAACGAATTTGAGGGCTCATTAAATAATGTTTTGATTAAAGGAAATTTTCGAAAAATAAATTCTTATCAATACCATTTTATAATGAATAATAAATCATATAATGTTGATGTAATTAAACTAAACAGTGAAGAAAAAACACTTGTAATTAAAGTGAATTCGGTAAAATTCAATCTTAAAATAAAAGACAGATACGACGAATTATTACATAGCTTAGGTTTAGATAGTTTATCAAACAAAAAAATTAACGATATAAAAGCGCCAATGCCTGGAATGGTTTTAAACATTTTGGTTAATGAAGGTGATACTATAAAAAAGGGTGATCCATTAATTGTTCTTGAAGCAATGAAGATGGAGAATATTTTAAAAAGCCCAACAGACGGCGTAATCAAAAAAATACCAATTAACAAAGGGGTAGCTGTAGAAAAAAATCAACTATTAATTCAATTTTAAATGAGTAATAACAGAAGAGATTTTTTAAAAAAAAGTGTTTTGCTCGGATTAACAGGATTAGCCGACACAATTATCAGCCAAAATAAAATTAATTCCCTGCAAGAACTTACCAAAAATTTAGAGAATAATCCTCTATTTAAGCTTCCTAATTTGCCATATGCTTACGATGCTCTTGAGCCATTAATTGATAAAGAAACAATGGTAATACACCATACAAAACACCATCAATCTTATATCAATAAATTAAACGAACTGTCTATTGAGAATTTTAATATTAACGAAGATTTAGCGGGCTTGTGCAAACATATTGACAACTCTAGTTCTTTAACTATTAGAAATAATTTAGGCGGACATTTTAATCACTCGTTGTTTTGGAAATTATTAAAACCCAATCCGCAAAACATCGAAAATATACCCACAGGAAAAATTTTAGAAGCCATTGTTTTAAATTTTAATTCGTTTGAAGACTTCAAAAAAGAATTTACCGAAAAAGCAAGTAAAGTTTTTGGTAGCGGTTGGTGTTGGTTAATTGTAAAAGAAGGGAAATTAAAGATTACTACCACCCCAAACCAAGACAACCCTCTGATGAAGGTGGCTACGGATAATGGGAATCCAATTTTAGCGCTTGACATTTGGGAACACGCTTACTATTTAAAATATCAAAACAAACGCGCAGACTATATTTCTAATTGGTGGAAAATAGTTAATTGGCAGCACGCAGAGGAACTATTTATTGCCTAATAAATGCTAAACATTTCAATTAATTATACAAAATATAGTTTTTAATTTGTAGAATAACTATTAATAAATTTTCTTTATGACACACAAAAATTTTAAAAACATAGATAAAGTTACTTACGGTAGAGGCTCATTTTCCCAATTAAACGATACTATTGAACCTTTAAGAAAAGAAAATAATAATTATTTTGTGTTTATTGTAGACAATTATTTTAATGGCAAACCTTTAAGTAACAAACTTCAAAATAAACCTGAAGATTTAGTTTACTTTATAGATGTTGATCCTTATGAGCCAACAACAGAATTAATTGATAATTTACGTGACGAAATTCTTTCAAAAAAAGGATTACCAAGTGGCGTAATTGGAATTGGAGGAGGAAGCATTATGGATATTGCAAAAGCCTTATCGTTAATGTTAACTAACGCGGGTTCTTCAACGTTATACCAAGGATTAAATCTAATTAAAAATGCGGGAGTTTATCATTTAGGCGTACCTACTATTAGTGGTACTGGCGCCGAAGTGTCTATGACTGCTGTGTTAACCGGGCCGGAAAAAAAATTGGGTTTAAAGTGCGATTGGACCGTATTTAATCAAGTTATTTTAGATCCTGAATTAATTGCAACTGTTCCAAAAGATTGGTGGTTTTATACCGGTATGGATACTTATATTCATTGCATTGAATCGCACAGTGGTATTCGAAATAACGCATTTAGTTTAGCTTATGGCGACCAGGCATTGAGTTTGTGTCGCGATATTTATTTAAATGAAAATGCCGGGCAAACCCTTGAAAACAATGACAAGTTAATGGTTGCTTCACTAATGGGTGGATTAAGCCTAACTTACAGCGAGGTTGGCGTTTGCCACGCGTTAAGCTATGGTTTATCAAAAATACATGGCACACGACATTGTTTTGCAAACTGTATTATTTTTCAGCACCTAGCAGACATCTACCCTGAAGGCCACTTCGAATTTTCAAAAATGATAGAAAAACACGGTATTATTTTACCTCAAGGTTTAAGTAAACAATGGGATGATGAAACGCTAACAAATATGGCAACCGTTAGTTATAATTTACCTTTTATGTGGAACCATGCGTTTGGAGAAAATTATAAAGAAATTGCCACGATGGACTATATTAAAAATCTTTTTAGAAGACTTTAATTCTTAAAAATTAAACATTTCAGAAATTATACCAGGCGCAACTCCAAGAACAATGGTAGCAATTGTTGTTAATGAAATAACCAACATATTTGACTTCTCTACATTAATAGATTCTTGAATTTCATCCATCTTAAAATACATAGCAATTATTACCCGTAAATAATAATAAACACCAACTAAAGATGTTAAAACAGCAATAATTATTAACCATTTATATTGCGTCCCAATCAAAGTAGTAAAAACAAAATATTTAGCAAAAAAGCCTGAAGTAATTGGGATTCCTGCTAGTGATAACATCGCTACAGTCATACACAATGCTAAAACAGGATTACGCTTCGATAATCCATTAAAAGAATCTATATTTTCATTTCCGTTTTTTGTAATATTATACACAATTCCAAACGCAGCTATACTGCCCAAAGAATAAGCCAAAGAATAATAAATTAAAGCGTTAACCGACATGTTACTCCTAACATTGGCTAAAACAACCATCAACATAAATGCAGCGTGACTTATGCTTGAATATGCCAACATTCGTTTTACATTGTTTTGCATAGCTGCCGAAAAATTTGCTATAACTAAAGATAAAGCAATTACCCCGGCAAGTATCCCTGTCCATATGGTACTTATTTCTGCAAATCCAATCAAAAACAATCTCATAAAAGCTGCAAATGCAGCAGTTTTAACAACCGTGCTCATTAATGCTGTTATTAATGTAGGAGACCCTTGATAAACATCAGGTGCCCAAAAATGAAAAGGAGCAGCAGAAACTTTAAAACACATTGCAATTAACATAAATACAACGCCAACATAAAAAAATAAAGGAAGTGTCGAGGTGTTTTGAGCAATATGATGTCTTATTTGTAATAAATCAAAACTTCCTGTTGCGCCATAAATCAACACAATTCCAAACAACAAAAAACCACTAGCGAAAGAACCCATTATTAAATATTTAAACCCTGCCTCATTACTTTTAATGTCTTTCTTTTTACTAGCAGCAAGCACATATAAGGGAATACTCATAATTTCAACTCCTAAAAAGAGAGTTGTCATGTTTTTAAAAGCCGTTAACATTAAAGCTCCAACCAATGCAAATAAAACCAACGCAAAATGATCTACTAGATTTGAATCTTCTTCAAAATAATCGTTTGCTAAAATAAACCAGAAAAATGCTGTTGCAATAATAATTCCTGAAAAAGCAATTGCCAATTTGTCAAAACTAATCATGTTATCAAAGTATTGAATACTCATTCCTGAGTTCCACTCCATAAAATTAAATATGTAAGCAGCAGCAATACCAATTAAAACAATTGGTAGTAACATTTTCTTAAACTTAAAAATTTCAGCAAGCATTGCTAAAATTCCGAGTCCACTTATAATCAATAATCCTTTCATAATAACCTTTAGATCTTTTTTTAATTAATTTCTTTTAAAACGACATCATTTATTTTAAATTCAATATAATTGTTTTTACTGCCTCTTCGGCAATATCGTTTAATGGCTTAGGATAAATCCCAAAAGTAACTACAGCAATACAGATGATAACTAAAACTATTTTATCACTGGCAGCTATTGTTCCAAAAGTAACATTAGAGTCTGCTCTTTCGCCAAGCATTATTTTTTGATACGCTCTAAGCATATAAACCGCACCAAGTATAACTGTTAAGCCTGCAAACGTAGAAATTATTGGACTATATTGATAAACGCCACTAATGAGTAAAAATTCGCCCACAAAACCATTTGTTAGTGGTAAAGCAACAGCCCCTAATAAAATTATCAAAAACAAAACAGAAAAATTTCCATTCATGCTGCGAATTCCACCTTGCTTATCCATATCACGGGTACCAGTATGACGCAACAAAATATCTGAAATGAAAAACAAACCAACTACATTTACTCCATGAGCCAACATCTGCATAACGGCTCCTTGTATTCCTTGCTGATTACATGATAATATTCCGGCACTAATTAAACCAACGTGAGCTATCGAAGAAAAAGCAATTAACCTTTTAAAATCTTTTTGTTCAATCGCAATAATGGATGCATAAACAATACCTACTGCAGATAAAACGATTGCCGTCCCCCCCCATTTTTCCAGACCCAAAGGTACAATAGGCAAAAGCCATTTAATAACGCCAAAAGTTCCCATTTTTAACATAATACCTGAAAGTAACATAGTTCCTTGAACCGGAGCATTTACATAAGTATCGGGCTGCCAAGTATGGAAAGGAAAAATTGGCATTTTTATTGCAAAAGCTATAAAAATCATCCAAAATACAGCACCTTGTTGCGGCTCTGTTAAACTTCTTCCTGCATTATATAAATCCTGTATTGCCCAAGATTTAAATCCATTAACATCTGTGTGATTATATAGATATATTAAACCTATCAGCATAAATAGAGAACCAAACAAGGTATAAACAAAAAACTTGAACGTAATTGCTCCTCTGTTTTCACCTCCCCAAAACAAACAAATAAAATAAATTGGAATTAATGCTAATTCCCAAAACACATAAAAGAGGAAACCATCATTTGCTGTAAATACTCCTATTAGCGCCATTTGCATCAATAAGATCAAGCCATAAAAACTATTGGGATTATTATATTGGTTTTTAAACGACGATAAAATAATTAAAGGCACTAAAAAGGTGGTTAGTAAAACCATTAATAAACCCATGCCATCAATAGCAAATGAAAAATTTATACCAAGCGATTTTACCCAGAAATGATTAAAAGACAAGGCTTGGTGCCCTGGATTATGCTTAAACATAAAAAATGATCCAAAGGCAATACAAAATTCAATAACAGAAAGTGTAAGTGCTATGTTTCTTGCAAAACTTCCTTTCAAGAAAAAAACCAAAAGGCCTGAAAGTAACGGGAATAAAATTAATAAAACTGTTAACATAAATTTCTAAAATCGAATTAAATTATAAACGTTAATAATAAAACAAGCACAATACCTAATACCATGCTTATCACATAAAACCCAATATTACCTCTCTGTATGAGTCTTACACCTGACCCTATAAATTTTACAGAACTACCAACGCCATTAACAATTCCATCTATTATTTGAATATCAATAAATTTGTGAAAAACCAAAGATAAAATATCTAGCGGTTTTCTGATAACCACATCGTAAAACTCATCAATAAAATATTTATTATAAATAAGTTTTTGCCATGGCTTCATCTGATCTTCTTTTTCTGCAGGCAATACTCTGTTTTTAACAAATAATAAATATGTAAAATAAATTACTGTTATTGCAGCCGCTGCAGCAAGACCCATTAAAATCCACTCTTTATCGTGACTTAATGTGCTTGGATTTTTCCGAACAATCACGCTGTCTAAATTATGACTCATCCAATTAGGTAAATGCCAAAACTCGGGCAAACCAAGCAAACCTCCAAATACAGAAAAAACTGCTAAAACGATTAAAGGAAAAGTCATTGATGCAGGCGATTCATGCAAATGATGCTCTTGTTCATGTGTGCCTCTAAACTTACCAAAAAAAGTGAGAAATATTAATCTGAACATATAAAAAGCAGTTAGCATTGAAGCTATAATTCCCAAAAGCCATAATGTTTTACTGTGTTCGTATGTATGTGCTAAAATTTCGTCCTTACTAAAAAACCCACTAAAAGGAGGTAAACCGCTTATTGCAATTGTTCCCAGTAACATGGTAACATATGTAATTTTTATTTTACCACTTAAGCCTCCCATTTTTCTGATATCCTGTTCTCCACCCATAGCATGTATCACAGACCCTGCACCTAAAAACAATAAAGCTTTAAAAAAGGCATGTGTTGTTACATGAAAAACCGCAGAGCTATATGCTCCAACACCTAAACCCAAAAACATTAAACCTAATTGAGAAACAGTAGAATAGGCCAAGATCTTCTTGATGTCGTTTTGGAATAACCCTATTGTAGCAGCGAACAAAGCTGTAACAACACCAACTACAGCAACAGTTTCACTGGCTATTTCACTAATTGAATAAAAAACATTAGAACGAACCACCATATAAATACCTGCAGTTACCATTGTAGCAGCATGTATTAATGCTGATACTGGTGTTGGTCCGGCCATGGCATCAGGCAGCCATGTGTACAACGGAATTTGAGCACTTTTCCCCATAGCCCCAATAAATAACAATAAAGCTATAGTTGTAATTATACTCGGATGAACAGTTCCAGCTTTCTGAAATATTTCGTTATATGAAACGCTGCCAAACGTAAGAAAAACTAAAATTATCCCTAACAAAAACCCCAAATCGCCTATACGATTCATTACAAAAGCTTTTCTGGCTGCATTATTGTATGCGTTATTTTTAAACCAAAAACCTATCAACAAATATGAACATAAACCAACCCCTTCCCAACCTACAAACATAATTAAGTAGTTATTACCTAAAACAAGCAACAACATGAAAAACACAAACAAATTTAGATAAGTAAAAAATCTTGATAAGCCTTCATCATGAGACATGTAGCCAATAGAATACACGTGGATTAAAAATCCTATACCGGTAATTATTAATAAAAATAAAGACGATAAAGGGTCAACTAAAAACTCAAATGGAATTTGAAGTGTTCCGGAATTAATCCATGAAAATAATACTACAATCTGAGATTTTACATTTGAAGAATTTAACTCATTAAAAATTAATGCTGCTAAAATAAAAGATACAAATAAAGCAGAAGACGCAATAACTCCACTTAAATTTTTGTTTAACTTTTTGCCAAAAAATCCATTTATTAAAAAGCCTATTAAAGGGAATAAAGGGACTAAACCTACTAACTTAATCATAAACAAAATTTAATTTTTTAAATTACTTAATAAATCCGTATCGATACTTTTTACATTTCTGTAAATCATACTTAATATTGCTAAACCAACAGCTACCTCTGCTGCTGCAACCGCCATAATAAAAAAAACAAAAACCTGGCCATTAGCATCGCTATGCAATGTACTAAAGGCAACTAATAATAAGTTAGCTGCGTTTAACATTAATTCAATACACATAAAAATAATTATCGAATTACGACGAGCCATAACTCCAACTGCACCAATAATAAATAAAACCGTGCTTAAGAGTAAATAATAATTTATTGAAATTCCGTTTATCATTTTTTTTGTTTTAATTACTTAATTTCTTTCTTTCCTATCATAATTGAGCCAACTAAAGCGGCAAGCAATAATATACTGGCTATTTCAAATGGAAACAAAAACTCAGTGAATAATACTTTTCCTAAATTTTTTACTAAACCTATTTGTGAAGAACCATAAGAATTCAAACCTAAGTGCTCACTTCCTTTTAAAGAACCAACCAATACAAACAACATCATGCCCCCTGCAACACCAGCTATTATTTTTGTTAACCAAGTTTTTTGTGGTTCGCTATCTTGATTCAAATTCATAAGCATAATTACAAATAAGAAAAGAACCATAATAGCGCCGGCGTAAACAACAATATGAACCACAGCTAAAAATTGAGCATTCAATAGCAAATAATGGCCTGCTATACAAAAAAAAGTAAGCACTAAATATAAAACACTGTTAACCGGATTTCGGCTAAAAACAACCATTAAGGCAAACATAATAGACAGGAATGATAAAACCCCAAAAATCCATTGTGTAATTGTATATCCTAACATAATCTTTCTAAAAATTTTAATGATTGTTTATTTTTTTTCCTTCCCAAACATTATTGTGTTTTAGCCTTGGTAACTTTTTAAAATCTCCTACGGCAATCGTTTGACGTTTTGAAACATCTATTCGTTTGTCAATTTTTTCAACAAGTTTGTTTTTACCATATATAAAATCTTCTCTTTCATACTCCGTTTCAACTAATCTATCAGTTAAAAAAATAGCTTCTTTAGGACAAGCTTCTTCGCATAAACCACAAAAAATACAACGTAACATATTTATTTCGTAAGTTTTCGCATACTTTTCCTCTCTATATAAATTTTCTTCTCCTTTTTTCCTTTCAGCACTTTCCATTGTTATTGCCTCTGCAGGACAAGCTACAGCGCACAAACCACAGGCAGTGCATCTTTCGGCTCCATTCTCATCACGTTTTAAAACATGCCAACCTCTATAAACAGCGGCTCTTGGCCTTGTCTCTTCCGGGTATTTTACAGTTGCTCTACGTTTAAATAAATGACTTCCTGTAATTAGCATTCCCTTTATTATTCCTGGCAAATAAAGCTTTTCCATTGAGGTTTGCTCTTTATTTGAAACTACCTTACTTCTATTAGTTAATTGCATTATTATAATAATTTAAAAAGTAATATGTCCTCTTAAAAATTCAACAACCACTGTAATTCCCAAATTTAAAAGAGAAAGCGGTAATAAAATCTTCCAGCCCAAATTCATTAATTGATCGTAACGAAAACGAGGGAGTGTCCATCTGATCCACATGAATACTGAAATAAATATGACAATTTTCATAAAGAAAGCTAAAAACCCAATAAGACCAATCCAGACTGAACCGTCTTGAAAACCAAGTGCTGAATACAATTCATGAGACCAAGGGAAATTATATCCTCCAAAATAAAAAGCGCTCATGATTGCAGAAGAAACAAACATATTAATGTATTCTGCAAATAAAAACAACCCTAATTTCATTGATGAATATTCCGTATGATATCCGCCAACCAATTCAGCTTCACATTCAGGTAAGTCAAAAGGAGCTCTGTTTGTTTCTGCTAAAGCGCAAACAAAAAATATTATGAATCCTAATGGCTGCCATACTATGTTAGCAAATCCGGCATCTTGTTGTTCAACTATTTCTCGTAAACTTAAACTTCCACCGGATGAAATAATTAATGCAATTACAGCTATTCCCATTGCTATTTCATAACTTATCATTTGACTTGATGCACGGATTGCTCCTAAAAGAGCATATTTGTTGTTTGATGCCCAACCACCTATCATTATGCCATAAACACCAATAGAAACAACACCAAAAAGGTATAACACACCTATATTTATGTCAGTAATTTGTACGGAATATAGTTTTCCTCCAATAGAAATATCTTTACACCAAGGGATAACAACCCCTGTCATTAATGCTGTTAACATAAATAAACTTGGACCAAGAACAAACAAAAACCGATTGGAAACATTTGGTATTATCTCTTCTTTAAAAAACATTTTTCCGCCATCTGCTAATGGTTGAAGTAAACCAAAAGGGCCTGCCCTATCTGGGCCTACACGATCTTGCAACAATGCCGAAAATTTTCGTTCCCAAAGTGTGGAATATGCAGCAACGGCAAGCGATATTACGAATACAATTGCGCACAAAATAAATTTATAAATAATAAACGTTAACATGTTTTGTTTTCTTTATCAAGGTTTTTTATCAATTGGCATAAATCCTAAAGCTTTTTGTTGCTTCATTATTTGCACTTTTAATTCGTTTAAATGCTGGTAGTGATTTTGAGAAATAACCGAGTTTCTATTAATAGGAGATGGGCCTTCTATTACCCAATCACTTTTTTTCTTATGGTCGTAACGACAAGAATTACAGATAAATTCTTCTACCTCATCCCACTGATCTTTACGTGCCGTAACCCTAACAACTTCTTCGCCTTTTAACCAAACTCTGGTTTTACCCGAACATTTATCACAACTACGATTCGCATCGACAGGTTTAGTAAACCAAACTCGCTGTTTAAATCTGAAGGTTTTATCAGTTAATGCACCTACAGGACAAACATCAATCACATTACCTGAAAAATCATTATCAATAACGTTTTCAATATATGTAGATATTTCAGCAGCATCACCTCGGGAAATAACACCATGAACACGGTTGTTTGTAATCTGATCGGCCGTTTTTACACAGCGATAACATAAAATACAACGATTCATGTGCAACTTTATTTTATCACCAATATCAATCATTTCGTATTCGCGACGTTTAAATTCATATCGCGTTTTCGAAGAACCATTTTCATAGCCTAAATCTTGTAATTTGCATTCTCCAGCTTGGTCGCAAACAGGGCAATCTAAAGGATGATTAATTAATAAAAATTCAACAACTCCTTTTCTTGCTTCTAAAATATCAGGGTTAATGAAATTTTCAACTACCATTCCATCCATAACCTCTGTTCTACATGAAGCCACAGGCTTTGGCATTGGGGTTGGATTGGCGGAACTACCTTGAGTAACTTTAACAATACAGGTACGGCAATATCCCCCGCTAGTTTTTAATTTTGAGTAATAACACATAGCCGGGGGTGCTACCTCCGGACCAATCATACGTGCTGCTTGAAGAATAGTTGTACCTTTTGGCACATCAATTTCTATTCCATCTATTGTTACTTTCATTGTTTAATGTTTTCGTTAAGAAACAAGTTTATTTAATCGATTATAATGGCTTATGTCCACAAATTTTTTCTTTCTTGCTATCTCAATAAATTCATCCTTAAAATGTCTTATTGCAGCTGCAACAGGCCATGCGGCAGCTTCGCCTAGAGGACATATTGTTTTTCCTTCTATTTTACTTTGAATATCCCAAAGTAAATCAACATCACTTTCATTTGCTGTGCCATTCAAAAACTTCTTTAGTATTTTCTCTATCCAACCAGTCCCCTCTCTACATGGTGAGCATTGTCCACATGACTCATGATGATAAAAGCGAGAAAAAGTGAACAGGTTTTTTACAATACTTGTATCTTCGTCCATCACAATAAAACCTCCTGAACCTAACATCGTTCCGGTTTGAAAACCGCCATCTGAAAGACTTTCATAAGTCATTAATCGCGGTTCGCCTTTAGCAGTCTTCAAAATTAAATCTGTTGGTAATATCGGAACGGATGATCCTCCGGCAACTACAGCTTTTAGCTTTTTACCATTGCGGATCCCCCCGCAATATTCATCACTATAGATAAAATCTTCAACTGTTATTCCTAATTCTATTTCATAAACTCCAGGCTTGTTAATGTGTCCGGAAGCCGAAATTAATTTTGTTCCGGTTGATTTTCCAATACCTATTTTTGCATATTCCTCGCCTCCCATATTTACAATAGGGCAAACAGCCGCAATAGTTTCCACATTATTGACCACTGTTGGACAACCCCATAAACCTGCAACCGCTGGAAAAGGCGGTTTAATTCGAGGATTGCCTCGTTTACCTTCTAACGATTCTAAAAGCGCTGTTTCTTCTCCGCAAATATATGCGCCACCACCAACCTGAACGTAACAATCATGAGAAAAGCCAGAACCTAAAATGTTTTGACCCAACCAACCTGCAGCGTATGCCTCTGCAATAGCTGCTTCTAAAATTCTTGCTACATAAAAATACTCTCCTCTTATATAGATGTAAGAGGTTTTTGCTCCTAATGCGTAAGAAGATGTAATCATTCCCTCTATTAATGCGTGAGGGATTTTTTCCATCAAATAACGATCCTTAAATGTTCCTGGCTCCGATTCGTCTGCATTGCAAACCAAATAACGAGGAACTCCTTCTGGTTTGGCTAAAAAACTCCATTTCATTCCTGTTGGAAAACCAGCTCCCCCCCTTCCACGCAAACCAGACTTTTTTACTTCATCTGTAACTTGATCAGGAGTCATTGTTTTTAATGCTTTTTCTACTGAAGCATAACCCCCATGCGCACGATAAACATCTAATGTATGAATATTAGGAACTTTATCGTTATGTATTAATAATTTTCTGCCCATAAGCCTCTCACCTCAACTCCTTTGATTTTTATAAAGAAATATTGGATTTGTTTTTTATAGTGTGTTTTTATAATCTAAATCTGTATAACTTCTTAATTTTCCTTCGGTTTTATAATTTTCCAAAATAGCATCTACTTTTTCATACGTTAGATTTTCGTGGTAACTAGCTCCGCATTGCAACATAGGTGCGGTTCCACAAGAACCTAAACACTCAGCTACTTTTAAAGTAAACATGCCATCTTTTGATGTCTCTCCAACTCTTATGTCTAATTTTTTTTCAATGTAATTCACTATGTCTTCTGCACCATTTAACCAGCAAGAACTTGTTTGACATACCTCAAGAACACATTTTCCAACAGGTTTTAGATTAAACATTGTGTAAAATGAAGCAACTTCAAAAACTTCTATTGGTTTTATTTTTAAAACAGAAGCTACATAATCCATAGTCTCTGGACTGAGCCACCCTCCAAATTCAGCCTGCGCAACGTGTAAAACAGGCAATAAAGCAGATTTTTGTTTCCCTTCAGGATAGCGAGAAATTATCTTTTGAACAATCTGCATTGCTACATCACTAAACTTAATTTCTGCTCGTTTAGTTTTATCAAAATCTTGCGTACCGTGTATTTGTGATCCCATTTAACGACTATATTTTTTTATTCAACATTATTTATGCATCCAATTCGCCGGCAATAACATTCATGCTACTCATTGTAATAATTGCATCGGACAGCATTATTCCCTTTACCATTTCGGGATAAGCTTGGTAATAAATAAAGCAAGGTCTTCTAAAATGCAAACGATAAGGCGTTCTTCCACCATCACTTACTAAATAAAAACCTAGTTCGCCATTTCCTCCCTCAACGCTATGGTAAACCTCTCCTTTAGGAACTTCTGTTTCTCCCATCACGATTTTAAAATGATAAATTAAAGCCTCCATATTATTATAAACCTCCTCTTTAGGTGGTAAATAAAATTCAGGAACATCTGCATGAAATGGTTGGTCTTTTGGCATATTTTTTACTGCCTGTTCTATGATTTTTAGGCTTTGCATCATTTCTTCTTGGCGCACCATAAAACGATCATAAGTATCGCCACTTTGACCTATAGGAATAATAAAATCAAAATCCTGATAGGATGAATATGGCGTAGCAACCCGAACATCATAATCTACGCCTGTAGCACGAAGATTTGGCCCTGTAAAACTATAATCTAATGCCATTTTAGCACTTATTGGCCCGCAATTAACAGTGCGGTCCATGAAGATTTTATTTCGTTCTAAAAGATTAGCAAATTCTTTTAATGCTTTAGGATATTCTTTTATAAAATTGTTGATTTTATCCCAAACATCACCGCTCCACTCTCTTTCAAATCCACCAATACGTCCTATATTAGTTGTTAATCGAGAACCACAAATACCCTCATAAATATCATAAATTTTTTCTCTCCACTGAAAAATATATAAAAAACCTGTCATTGCTCCAGTGTCTACACCTACCACTGAATTACAAACCAAATGATCTGCAATTCGAGCCAACTCCATAATTATTACACGCATATAATCCACACGTTTTGGAACCGTGCATCCAATCAATTTTTCAACCGTCATATGCCAACCCATATTGTTAATTGGCGATGAACAATAATTTAATCGATCTGTAATGGGTGTGATCTGGTTATAAGGCCTACGCTCTGCTAATTTTTCAAATGCGCGATGAATATACCCAACCGTTGGTTCAGCTTCATGAATAATTTCGCCGTCCATTTTTAAAATGTTTTGAAAAATTCCATGAGTAGCAGGATGCGTTGGTCCTAGATTTAATATTGAATACTCCTTTTCTATTGTATCAACGGGAGGTGTAATATGATTTGGTTTTTTACTCATTTTTTTAGCGTTTAATTTTTAACGTCCAAACATTTTATCATTTTTGTCATCGCGTGTTTGATCTTCTAAGGGGTATTCTTTTCTCAACGGGAAAATATCCATTTCATCTACATTCAAAATCCTTCTTAAATCAGGATGTCCATTAAACTTAACTCCATAAAAATCGAATGTTTCTCTTTCCATCCAATTTGCCCCAGGCCAAAGACTGGTTACCGAAGGTATTTCAGGTTTATTGATATCAAAATAGGTTCTAATTCTTACTCTAATGTTTTTAGGCATATTATGTAAATGATAAATTACGCCTAACTGCTTTTCGTCAGCGGTTTGAAAACCTGTTAAATCAGTTAAGAAATGAAAGTTTAATTCCTCATCATTCTTCAAAAAAGCCAGCACGTCATATACGTTATCTGTTTTTATTGTAAAAGCCTGAAATTGATACGTGAAGTCTGAAGCTAAAACCGCTTCAGGAAAGTTGGCCAATAATGTTTCTTTTAATTTATTAAACTGATTTTCATTCATGTTTTTTATTCTAAACCGTAACTATTTAATAAACGCTTGTATTCATCTGAATTTCGTCTTCTTAGCGACTCGTTTTTTGCCAACTCTTGTATTTTTAAAATACCGTCAATAATCTGTTCTGGTCTTGGAGGGCACCCAGGAACATAAACATCAACAGGAATTATTCTATCTATACCTTGCAAAACACTATAAGTGTCAAAAATACCTCCACTACTTGCACATGCACCAACAGAAATCACCCACTTAGGCTCTGCCATTTGATCATAAATTTGTCTTAAGGTTGGTCCCATTTTTTTTGCGATGGTACCCATAACCATTAATAAATCTGCTTGGCGAGGAGAAAAACTCAAGCGCTCAGCCCCAAACCTACCTAAATCGTAGTTAGAAGCCATGGTTGCCATAAACTCTATTCCGCAACATGAAGTCGCAAATGGTAAAGGCCAGAGCGAGTTAGCTCTTGCAAGCCCAATTACATCTTCAAGCTTTGAAGCAAAAAAACCAGGTCCCTCAAGTCCTTCTGGGCTTTTTGCAATTTCAAGCTTAGTTCGTTTTTTTATTTCTTTTGCCATTATTTAAATCAATAGTTTTTAAACTTTATAACAAATTTTATTCTTCCCACTTCAGCGCTTTTTTTGAAAGCATATAATAAAACCCAACAAGAAGTAAGGCAACAAAACTAAAAACCTCAATAACACCCAACATTCCTAATTCTTTAAAATTAACTGCCCAAGGATACATAAATATCACCTCAATATCGAACAGTACAAATAAAATAGCAACTAAAAAATATTTTATCGAGAATGGCAAACGCGCGTTACCTTGAGATTCAACACCACACTCAAAGGAGTCTAATTTTATTTTTGTTTTTCGTTTTGGCCCTAATAAATGCGACGCAACTATGGTAGTTAATACAAACCCTAACGCAACTATGAACATAAGCAGGATAGGTAGGTATGCTATTGGTGTTGTTTGACTATTCATTTTGTAGTATTTAAGAATGTAAGATTAGCGATTTTTTGAATAAATCTCAAACATTCCTGTTAAAAATTAAAATTTAATTTATGTAATAATTACTGTTTAATAAATTTATAATTAACCATTGTATCCGAACAACTTAATTTTATAAAATAAACTCCAGGTACTAAATTTTGAACGTTAATTAAAGCTTCTTTATTTCCTGAAGTAACGTAAATTGATTCGATTAAAATTTGTCCTAAACTATTCTGGATTTCAAATTTTATCTCTGCGTCACTAAATTCCTCCATTACTATCTTTATTTCGTCTTTAACTGGGTTTGGTCCTATCAACAAGTTTTTAAACACTGAATTAAAACTGCTAACTCCAACATCGCTTACCAAAATTGAATTTGATGATACTTGGCAGCCTCCGTTTGAAACCCAAACACTATAATAACCATTTGATGTTGGTAAATACGTATGAGAATTAGCCCCTAGAATTGGATCTCCATTTAAATACCACTGATAGCTTGTTCCGCTTGAACCGCTGGCTAAAGAACCCCCTGGCATCATAGTTACTGTTGGTGTTTGGGGCGCCGAAAAAACAAAAAGTGTAGAACTACCTGTAACGCTGCACGCTCCTGATGAAGCTGTAAAATTATAAACTGCATCAAAAGGCCCAGAAACACCAATAGAAAAACCTTGTTGGCCCGTATCCCAGTTTACAAGGTTCGCATTCGTGTTTACGCTTATGTTGCCGGTTTGACCTATACAAACTGATGCTGAAACAGGGTTATAGGTAGGTGTATTAATGATTGAAACCGTTTTGGTGTATGGTACGCTGTTTCCGTTTGAATTAGAAGTAGTCAATGTAACCGTATATATTCCTGTTGCAGAATAGGTAATTAAGGGATTTTGTTGTGATGAAAAACTAGGATTTCCACCGGAGAAAGTCCAGTTCCATGTTGTTGGACTATTGGCAGATAAGTCATTAAATTGTAAAGGAGTATTTATACATCCAGCAGAATAAAAAGTATTAAATGCTCCAACTGGTGCTGCACTTGGATTACTATACAAATCAGTTTCCCAAACTCCTCGGGCATATGTTGCAGCCCTTAATTTGCCCGATTGATAAAATATTTCCAAATCATTTACTATAACATTTGGTAAACCATTCTTATAAGGTATCCAGGCAGACATGCTTGCTTCACGATAATAAACACCAACATCTGTTCCAACATATAAGGCTTGTGGCGAATTGTTTTTATAAATAATGCAATTGGTTGGGATATTTGGAAGTCCGTTAGAATAATTTATCCACGTAGCACCGCCGTTATTTGAAGAAAAAACTTTGTTTCCTGAACTATACCCTGATAAAGTCACGTAAATTTGATTTGGGTTTAAATTATCTATTGCCAAATCGGTTATTTGGGCACCACTTGTTGGAATATTTCCTGTAATATTTGACCAGGTATTCCCACCGTTATTAGTTCTCCAGATACCTCCAGGCGAAGTTGCATAAATAATCGATGGGTTTGAAGAAGACACTTTTATTTCATCCATTGATGAACCAATATTTCCTAATTGTGTCCAAGTTGTTCCCTGATTTGTTGATTTAAATACGCTTTGATATCCACAATAAAAAGTATTAGGCGATACCGGATCTTGAACAATAGGCGATACCCAGGGAGCATTTCCTGTTAAGCCATTGGTAATTCCGGTAAAAGATAATCCGCCGTTTGTAGATCTTCCAAAATTTCCGTTTTGTGAAGAGGCTATTATTACATTATCGTTACTCCACGAAATAAAACAATCCATGCCATCACCTCCAAAAATTTCACTCCAGTTATTGCTACCATTAGATAAATTTGTTCCGTTGTCTTGATGTCCGCTAACAATTTTACCTGGGTTTGTAGTAGACTGACCCATCTTGTAAATTTGGGCAATATTCATGTTGCCATTAATAGTTGTCCATGTCGAACCACCGTCAGTGGTTCTAGCAACTCCACCATCTGTTCCTAAAAAACACAATGAGCCAGTAACATAATATACACAGTGTAAATCAGCATGCACATATGGTTTTCCGCCTCCACCATACCAATGAGAGTTTAATGTCCAATTTACGCCACCATTTGTTGACTTCCAGGTATTTACCCCGCCAACAATTATTTCATTAGCATTAACAGGCGAAGCATCAATTGCTATATCGTACCAAGCTTGCCCGCCAACATCAGAGCCATCGGTGCTCCAACCCATTATATTTGGGGTAGAGCTCATTAATGTCCATGAATTTCCATTGTTAGTTGATCGGTACAAGCCACCAAAACCATTATTACTCGAACCAGCCATAATATAAACATAACTATTGTTGGCAGGAGTAACAGCTAATGATAAGCGACTTGTGTTTTGCATACCAGACACAGAAATGTTTGTAAACGAACTTCCCCCATTTAGAGACCTTGAAAAACCACCATTTGTAACAAGGTATATGGTAGTTGTATCATTTGGTTTATATTCTGCATCAACGTAATAGCCACTGGAAACAAGACTCCATGTAACCCCTGCGTTTAATGAACGAAATGCACCTATTGAAGTTGCGGCAATTAACGTATTTGGATTTATCGGGTTTATTAATAATCTGAAAATTCTTCTTTGCTGAGACGTTTGCCATTGCATACCCGTTTGAGACCATGTATTTCCACCATCAATAGACTTTAATATTCCTGTTGAATGAGTGTCTCCTGCATCCTTGTCTCCGGTTGAAATATAAATAATATCAGTATTTAATGGATTAATAGCGATGTCTGAAACGCCACACGAAACAAAATTATCAGTTGTAGTAGTATAAGTAATCCCACCATCACGGCTCATCCAGAAACCTCCGGCAGAAGCTCCTACATAAATAAAATTTGGGTCATTAGGTTTTGTTTTAACAACTTGTAACCTACCCGCATCGCCACCGGCAGGCGAACCAAAAGGACCAATAGGTACCCAATTAGCTAAAGTTGCGCTTAAAACAGAATTGTTACTCGTTTTTAATTGGCTCTCCTCGTTAATACTTTTTATATATTGTTCATAAGCATATCCGCGATCTGCAAATTTCATGTTACCGGTAGGGTAAACTCTTGGCTCAACAAACCACTGCCAACGTCTAAAAGTCTTAAATCCTTTACCTCTCTCGTAGGGTTTGTCTTTCCAATAATTTTCAAACTCATTAACGATATCATAATAGTTTGCTGTTGTGTCTTGTAACATTTCGGTCCACTTTTGACCGTAAATATTACAGCCTAAAATAATAGCGCTAAAAAAAAATAACAGTTTTTTTCTCATGTGTTATATAACTATTTTGTTTTAAATCATAGCTAAATTAACTATTAAACCAATACATTGGGTGCATTGTTTAATTTAAACTAATTATGTTTTAATTTTTGATTTTTAAGCAATATTTAATACTTTTGAAGTCAATAACTTAAACATGACAACAATTTTTATTTCGGGTATTTTAGGGGGCTTAGGGGCTCCGGAAATTATTATTATTTTAGTAATTGTTTTATTAATGTTTGGAGGAAAAAAAATTCCGGAATTAATGAAGGGCTTGGGCAGAGGGATTAAAGATTTTAAAGATGCCAGCAAAGGCGAAGGCAATAACTCTGAAATAGAAAAAAAATAGTTTTATTATTTGTAGATTTAAAGCGTTATTCCTTTTTAGAATAGCGCTTTTCTTGTTTTTAAAAATTAATTAACGTGTATTCTTTTTCCAATATTAATAATCTTCAATCCGACTTAAAGTCAGGAAAAATTACTTGTGCTTTAATTATTGAAGAACTAATTTCTTTAATTAAAGAAAAAAAACATTTAAATACCTTTTTAGAAGTTTTTGAAGATTCTTCAAGAGATCTAGCAAAAAAAATAGACGAAAAAATTAAACTCGGAACAGCCGGAAAATTAGCCGGAGTTGTTGTTGGCTTAAAAGACAATATTTGTTATAAAAATCATAAAGTTTCTGCTTCTTCAAAAATACTTGATGACTTTGAGTCTTTATATTCTGCCACCGTTGTTGAAAAATTATTATCAGAAGGTGCCATTATTATTGGTCGGTTAAATTGTGATGAATTTGCCATGGGCAGCAGTAATGAAAACTCTGCCTTTGGGAATGTATTAAACCCTTTAAATGAAAAATGCGTTCCGGGTGGTTCTTCAGGTGGTTCAGCTGCAGCGGTTGCCGCTAATTTATGCCATGTTGCACTAGGTTCAGATACCGGTGGCTCAATTCGTCAACCCGCTTCTTTTACCGGCACCGTTGGATTAAAACCAACCTATGGTAGAGTTTCGCGCTATGGCTTAATCGCATATGCATCGTCGTTCGATCAAATTGGACCTATTACAAAAAGTGTAAACGACGCTGCTTTAATATTAGAGGTTATTAGTGGCATAGATAAATATGATAACACCTCATCATCAGAAAAAGTAGACCATTACAGTAAAGAATTACAAAGCGATAAAAAATATAAAATTGCTTATTTAAAAGAATGTGTTGAAGCTGAAGGAATAGACCCAGAGGTTAAAACAAGCATTTTTAATAAAATTGAATGGTTAAAAAAACAAGGGCATATTGTTGAACCTGTTAGCTTTCCTTACCTAGATTATTTGGTTCCAACTTATTATGTTTTAACAACGGCTGAAGCGTCTTCTAACCTTGCGCGTTTTGACGGAATTCACTTTGGTCATAGAAGTAAAAACGCATTTGACCTTGAAAGTACTTATAAAAAATCGCGAAGCGAAGGGTTTGGAAAAGAAGTAAAGCGTAGAATTATGCTAGGAACTTTTGTTTTAAGTGCGGGTTATTACGATGCTTATTACAGTAAAGGGCAGAAAGTTCGAAAAATAATTCATGAAAAAACCAATGATATTTTTAAAAACTACGACTTTATTTTAACGCCGTCTACACCTGGCACAGCATTTGAATTTGGCAAGAACAGCGCAGACCCTATTAAAATGTACTTGGAGGACATTTTTACAGTTCAAGCAAATATTGCTGGTATTCCTGCTATTTCCGTTCCTTGCGGCACACATAGTAACGGTTTGCCAGTTGGTTTACAACTTATGACAAACTATTTTGAAGAAGCTAAACTGTTAACTCTTGCATCTCAAATTCAAAACTAAAATTATTAACACCCTTAAAATAGATTCTTAAAAAATATAAATTTACCAAACTAAAAAAAGAAAAATCATGAAAGTATCCGTTATTGGTGCAGGAAATGTAGGCGCAACATGTGCAGAATACATTGCGATTAACAGAATTGCAAGCGAAGTAGTTATTTTAGACATTAAAGAAAATTTTGCTGAAGGAAAAGCGTTAGATTTAATGCAAACAGCTTCATTAAATGGCTTTAATACCCGAATAACAGGTAGCACAAACGATTATACAAAAACAGCCAACAGTAAAGTTGTTGTAATAACTAGTGGTATTCCTCGTAAACCCGGAATGACTCGCGAAGAATTAATCGGCATTAATGCTGGAATAGTTAAAACCGTAACAGAAAACGTTTTAAAACATTCGCCCGAAGCTATTATTATTGTGGTTAGTAACCCAATGGATACAATGACTTACCTGGCTCTAAAAGAAAGTAAATTACCAAAAAACAGAATTATTGGTATGGGTGGTATTTTAGATAGTGCCCGTTTCAAATGTTATTTATCAATGGCGCTAAACGCTCCTGCAAGTGATATAAGCGGAACAGTTATAGGTGGTCACGGCGACACAACTATGATTCCTTTAACCCGATTGGCCTCTTATACAGGCTCTCCAGTTTCTCAATTTTTAGATGATGCTTCTCTTAAAAAAGTTGCAGCTGATACAATGGTTGGAGGCGCCACATTAACCGGAATGTTAGGTACGAGTGCATGGTACGCGCCAGGAGCTGCTGTTGCTGCTTTAGTAAACAGTATAATCAACGACCAGAAAAAATTGTTTCCTTGTTGCGTTGCTTTAAATGGTGAATATGGACAAAAAGATATTTGTTTGGGCGTTCCTGTAATAATCGGAAAAAATGGTTGGGAGAAAATTGTAGATTTAAAATTAAATGACGAAGAGCAGGCACTATTTAATAAAAGTGCTGACGCTGTTAGAGCAATGAATCAAGTTATTGATGATATGAAAACCGCTTAATTTTAAGTAATCAAATTAAGATGAGAACCGCTTCAGAATCTCTGGAGCGGTTTTTTATTTAAAACCCTCCATACAATTTGTTTTTGCTTATTTTTACCTCATAAAATGAAAAACGCATTTACATCTGTTTTATTATTGTTTTCCATAATTTCAGTTGGTCAATATAACCAAGCTGCCAGAAATTCACTTATTTCAAATAATACTGATGCAGCTTTTGAATATTGGAATATCACTAAACCGAATTCTGTTTTCCATTCATCATTTAAACCCTATTTAAGCAGTACTTTTTTAAATGCCAACGATTCATTTATTCCTTTTAAACATTATGCATTTAAAAATTTCTTTTTAAGCAAAACATTAAATGAAAAACCTGAAAGAAGAAATTGGTTTAATTTACAATTTCACCCAATTATTGATGCAGAAATTGGCTACGACGCCTTAAAAAGTTTACCACAGAATAATTTAATTGGCGGATCAAACTTAAAATTAAACATCAATAATGATTTTACTTTTTCAGGAACTATTATTGGAGGGAAAAGCAATTTACCGTTTTATATTGACACCCTTTTGTACAACCAAAAAATTATTCCCACATATGGGCAAAGTTATGGTGATAACAAAAGCGGTTATTCATTTATGGATTACACTGGCTATATTTCTTATTCACCAAACAACAATAAAGTCTTTAATTTTCAGGCTGGGCGAGATAAACATTTTGTTGGGGACGGTTACAGAAGTATATTACTTAGTGATTTTGCACCAGCATATCCTTTCTTCAGAATCAACACTAATATATGGAAAATACAATATAATGTTTGGTATACGTGGATGTTTGATGTATCAAAAGCAAACGGATTTCAAAATAAGTATACTAATAAATATGGTGCATTTCATTATTTAAGCTATAACATTACCAACGAATTAAACATTGGCTTATTTGAAAATATAATTTTTAGAGGGACAGATACTACCCAAAATAGAGGGTTTGAAGTAAATTACTTAAACCCTATTGTTTTTTTTAGACCACAAGAATACTCAATAGGTTCTCCTGACAATGCGTTAATTGGATTGAACATTAACTATAAATTATTAGGTTGTTTAAAATTATATGGACAATTGGGGTTGGACGAGTTCTACTTGCAGGAAATTAAAGCCAAAAGCGGTTGGTGGGCAAATAAGCAAGCATGGCAATTAGGTGTAAAATATATTAATGCTTTCCGGATTAAAGGTTTAAGTGTACAAGCCGAATATAATGAAGTAAGACCTTACACCTATTCGCATGGTGTTATAGAACAAAACTATTCACATTATGGCATGCCTTTGGCTCACCCATTAGGCGCCAACTTTAAAGAGTTTTTAGGTTTTTTAAATTATAGAAAAAATAACATTGAAATATCGTGGCAGGGTATGTATGCAATTGTTGGTAAAGACTCTTTAAACGGGAAATCTAATTTAGGCCAAAATATTTTTTTAAGTTATAACACTCGCCCATATGAATATGGTCATAAAACTGCACAGGGGATAAAAACAAACATCTTGCAAAGTAATCTAAAATTCACCTACTACATAATTCCCAACATGAATATGCGCTTAGAGGCAGGTTATATTCAGCGATCAGAATCTAATACGCAAGGTTATATTTTAGAAAACCCTTTTTTTTACCTAGGTTTTAAAACTAGTTTTTGGAATAATTACAGAGACTTCTAATTATTGCTTATTTCTTTTAAAACCTCAAGGCTTTTTATGGTATTAAACCCGGGAAAATGAAAACGATAATAGGCTAATAGCGAATCTAAAACAATTTGTCGGTGTGCGTTTGATATTTTTGTTTTTAATGCATTCACCTTTAGAAACTCCGAAAACAGAATTGAATCCTCTTTGCTAAACCCTAGCGGAAAAACTAAACTTCTGGAACAAAACCCTCCTTCTCTGCAGTCAAAATAAGGGGTTTGTGCAGAATAATTATTTTGTGGCTCAACACCAAAATATTTTGTAAGCTCTATTAAAAAATACAAATGCAAATTAATAAAATCAGTTTCTGAATCGTTTAGATAAAACAAACACGATTCCAAAAAATCGTATAAATTAGAATTTGTTTGGCTTTCTTTTAATGCTTTAATTAGGATTTCATTTAAAAACTGCGCTATGCTTATCTTTGAAAAAGATTCGTGAATCCCTGATAAAATATAATAACTCGAGGCTTCTGTTATTTGATGTACTGTTTTGTTTTGTTTTAAAATAAGTTCAACATTAATTAAGTTTAATGGAAAAATTTGGCTTGCCCTAATGTTTTTGTTCAATACAACAGAAGTAGTAATTAGTCCGTTTTTATAGGTATATAATTTTAAAATATATTTCTTGTCTCCATGTTTAATTGACTGCAAAACAATGGCTTTATCAGAAACGCGCATTAATTTATAACAAGAATTTTTGAAACTGCTTTTTGTTCGCCGTCGGCACTAGATGCATATACAATATAAACACCAGACGAAACTCTGTTTCCTGAAAGTGTTTTTACCGGCCATTCGATTTGCCCACCTTGAGATTTTGTTTCCCAAACCAAATTACCGTTTTGATCTACTATTTTAACCACCGAATTATCAATAAGACCTCTTACAAAAACGGTTCCCGGAAAATTAGACCTAACCGGATTAGGGAAAGCATACACGTCGTTATACTTTTCATCGCCTTCAATTATTACACTCCTGAAAGATTGTACGCCCAAATCAGTTCCAATAAAAATATCGCCAGTTATTTTGTCGTAATTAACATCAATTATTGTATTTGAAATTAATGGGCTTGTTTCTTTTGTAAAATGATATAGTTGCGTTAGTCCATCCGAACTAAAACAATATAAACCACCTTCTTTAGTTCCAACCCACTTATTATTAGCGCCATCAACTAGAATAGCTGTAACTGTCTCTTTTTCCAACAACAATTCTACATTACCATCTTGAACAATTTTTATTGGCTGAGCATCGAAATTAACGTCAGTAAAAATATTTGAAGGGTTATAAAATACTCTTATTCCCGCATCAGTGCCAACCCAAATTTTACCATCTTTATCTTCTGCTATTGAATAAGGTGAGTTAGATTCTAAATTACCTTTACCCACATCTTTTGTAAGAATTTTATAATTTATATTTTGAATGGGAGATGAAAAATTTGAATGATTAAACACTGTAATTCCTCCTTGTCTTTCATGCAAAACCCAAACATAATTATTTTTGTCAATAAATACTTTTCTAACAAAACGAGGCGCATCAAAATTAAAATTCTGAAAAACACCATTCGTCTTTTTCACGGTCAGATAATTTTTAACATCACTGCTGGCAATCCATAAATTTCCATTTTTATCCATACTTAAACCACTGCATCTTGCTGAACCGGAATAAACCTCAGGCAATACAGAGTTAGAGGGATTATAAACAGCTACTAACTCGTTGTTTTTATACTCCAACAAACCTGCACTCCATGAACTTGCATAAACCCTACTCGGATCTTTTCTGTCAATAAATGCGCAATTAATATCAAATACCGGATTAGTTGGTGTTTCCGGAGCTTTTATATATAACCATTCGTTATCCTTATATAAATTTATCCCTTCCCTAATAAATGACGTTCCGCCTCCTTGATCAGGGTAAGATGGCGAAACCACAACCTCGCTATTAAAAATATCTATATTGCTTACTAAATTACTTTTTGTACCATTTGATTTTATAATGTTTTGCGAATAGAATGGATTACTACCATAGGTTTGAAAGGCCCCATTAAACCTATCGGCAACCCAATATGTATAATTACCGTAACGAAAATCAATATAATTATCTAATGGATAATAATCTGTCTCGTTATTTACGCCCGTAAAAAAGGCCACCGTATTAAGAATATCCTTATCTAACACCAATACACCGAATTGATTAAAGACTGTAAAGTAGTTAGCATAAACATATCCTAATTTTCTTATAGTTAAAGGCGTTTGATTAGGGAATAGTCTAGCCCACACATTGTTTGTTAAAGCATAAAGAGTATCCTGCAAAGAAATTGACGGGTTAGTTTTAGAGGGTGAGTATGCAGCTATTATTTTATTTGAAACATTAACAACGCCACATACAGGTCCGCTCGGAATATCTGAAGTTAAAACTAATTTCCAATTATTATAATTGTTTAATATTTTTGTTTTGTAATTCGATTGTAAGAGCCCATTTGGTGTAGCAGCAAAGATCAAAGAATCGTTAAATGCCAGCTGATAAACCTCAAGGTTTGCGCCGTTTGGACCAATTATTAATGTTTCTTTCACCTCCAGCTTTTCGGTATCAAAAACAACTATACCAAAACCGCAGGATAAGTATGCAAATTGATTTTTAAAAACAACTTCATTAATAATCTTTTTGCCATTCAAAATTTTTGATTTAATATCAGAATAATTAAAAATCTCGTCATCAGAATTTATTATATCAATGTTACAATTATCATATATTACGAGTAATTTATTGTTAAACGGGTTTGCTCTTAATAACTTAATGCCAACATCGTTAAGACCATTTATCTTACTAATTTTTTCATAACTAAAATCCCATTCGCTAATTTTAAAAATGCTATTGTAGTTCGAAGCATAAATATTTCCGTTATATTTTGTAATAGAATTACAATTACTCAAACCTAAATGATCTTGCCATGACCGTGGACCAACCTGAGAGGAAATTGAAATAAAATAAAAGCAAAATAGTAATAATAAACCTCTTCGTATTTGTTTGGTTATTTCAGCCATAGCCATATAACGCTAAAATTACAACATTATTATTTTAAAAACCATAAAATATGATGTTATATTTGCGTTCTAAATGGCTCCGTAGTTCAACTGGATAGAATGACAGATTCCGGTTCTGTTGGTTGGGGGTTCGAATCCCTTCGGAGTCACAAAACTTCATAATTACCTGTGAAATATATGTTTATTCAATTTTTATTTTTGTATACATCTTCTATCAGGTAATTTTGAGTTTTATATTCAAGTTGTTTGTTTTATTAACAACACTATTATTTGCCACAAATAACATTGCCGTATCACTTTCAATGTTATTTTTGTGATTAAAATTTTAAAAACACTATGAAAAAACTAATAACGGTATTATTTATTACAATTTGCTTTTTATCATCAAAAGCAGATGAGGGTATGTTTCTTGTGCACCTTATCGGTGAAAAAACTTATTCCGACATGGTAAAACGCGGTCTCAAATTAAGTAAAGAACAACTTTACAGCATGAATAAAAACAGCATTAAAGATGCAATAATTTTATTTGGTGGTGGTTGTACTGCCGAAGTTGTTAGTAAAGAAGGATTGTTGTTTACGAATCACCATTGTGGTTACGATAACATTGCCTCAGCTAGCAGCGTAGAGCATAATTATTTAAGAGATGGTTTTTGGGCAAAATCAAAACAAGAAGAAATTGCATGCCCGGGATTAAGTGTACAATTTCTGGTTAAAATTGAAGATGTAACCGAAAAAGTTTTAGAAAAACTGAAAGAAGTAAAACCTAATGAAATAACATCAAAACTTCCGGGTATATTAATGGAAATGTCAGCAAAAGCCTCTGAGGGAACAGAGTTTGAGGTTAGAGTGAGTAGTTTTTTTAAAGGTAACCAGTTTTTACAATTTACTTATCAACGTTATAAAGACATTCGTTTGGTTGGAACTCCGCCAGAAAGCATCGGTAAATTTGGAGGAGATACTGATAACTGGGAATGGCCTCGCCACACCGGAGATTTTTCAATTTTCAGAGTATATATGTCTGCCGACGGCAAAGCCTCTACTGAATATAAATCTACAAATGTGCCATACCAACCAAAACACTTTTTACCAGTTTCAATAAAAGGTTTAAATGACGGCGATTATGCCATGATATATGGTTATCCGGGCAGTACCAACCGCTACGAGACCTCTTACGGCATAAAATTAAAAACGGAAATTGATAATCCAAGCTTGGTAAATTTACGCGATGCAAGATTAAAATGCATGTTGGCGGAAATGGTTAAAGACCCAGCTGTAAAAATAAAATTAGCAAGTTCGTATGCTGGCATTGCAAACTATTGGAAGTTTTTTGATGGCGAAACCAAGCAACTGCTAAAACATAATGTAATGGCTCAAAAACAAAAAGAAGAAACTGCTTTTGAAACGTGGGCAAAAGGCAAAACAGAATACGATAATTTATTTTCAAATATTAAAACTGCCTATGACACCTGGACACCTTACGCCAAAGGACGTGTTTATTTAAACGAAGGTATTCTAGGTTCTCCCTTAATGGCTTTTGCGGCAAGTCTTAAAGCTCTCGATGCAAGCCTATCAAATACAACAGCAAGCGCTGAAGATAAAAACAAAGCTATTGCAAATGCAAAATCAAGTTATGATAGATTTATTAAAGGAGAAAATATTGCTTCTGATAAAAATATTTTAGCTATTGTTACTAAAATGTTTCATAACGACGTTAACCCTGCGCAACAACCAACAGAATTTTATACTCAGCTAAATGCTTCTTACGGCGATTTGGAAAAAGATGAAACTTATCAAAAATTTGCAAAAGATGTTTTTGAAAACACCATGTTATTAAATGCAGACAAGTGGAACGCGTTTATTTCTAATCCAGATTTGGCGGCTCTTCAAAAAGATTTAGCTTATAAAACTGCATTAGCTTTTGTAACTAATTTTAACAACAACTATTCGAAATTTTATACTGAATTTGTTGCTAATAATTATGCATTAAATAATAAATACTTAAAAGGAGTGCTTGAAATGAAAAAAGGTTCAACTCTTTATCCTGACGCCAATCAAACCATGAGAATTTCTTATGGAAATGTAAAATCATACTCTCCTAAAGACGGCGTAAAATTTAAAGAAGTTTGCACATTAAAAGGTGTTATGGAAAAATATATTCCCGGTAATTATGAATTTGATGCGCCTGCAAAATTAATTGAGCTTATAAACGCGAAAGATTATGGTCAATATATTGATAAAAAAGCTAATGATGTTGTGGTAACGTTTATTACTACAAATGATATTACCGGAGGCAATTCTGGTTCACCGGTTTTAAATGCTAAAGGTGAACTAATAGGTTTAGCGTTTGACGGTAACTATGAGGCACTAAGCCATAAAATAGCGTTTGACGGTGATTTAAACAGAACGATATGTTTAGATGTTCGCTACCTATTATTCGTTGTCGATAAATTAGGTGGTGCAAAAAATTTAATTGACGAGCTATTACTTGTAAAAAATTAATGTTTCATTTTTTCTTTTTAAAAGCTAACTGTAAAAAACAGTTAGCTTTTTTGTTTTTATATAGTTTAGTACAAAAATGGTAAAATTTCAGAATCAATTTTTTCAGTTTCCAAGTTTGGTGTAGATTGATAAAATTGTTTTAAATTATCGTCTAGTATTCCTATATATATGGATAGTTTCTCTTTGCTAAATTGTTTTCCAATGTTTGCCAAATATGTTTTACCGTCTAATACCACGGCTTGCCTTACCGAAGCATTAATTCCAGCGTATGTTTTATCTTTTACATAATAAGGAAAGGGTCCTTTTAGTTGATGGCCATATTTGTTTTTAACTACAACAGCCATTTCCTTTACAGGATTTCCTGCTTCAAAAACATACTTTGCAGAATCTTGTTTTACAAATCCTACAGACGAATTATACGCATAATCTCTTTCAGCAATTAAATAAAACTTCTCTGTCATTTCAATGGAAGAATTTATTGTTAAGCTTGAGTCTAAAAAAATTCCTTTCCTCGCACCATGTAACAAAGAATCAGCAAAATCACTGTAGATAAAATAAACCTTACAAAAAGTTAACTTACTTATGTAAGCTAATATTGTGTTTTTTGTAATTGCCAATTGTTCGGCTTCCTTTTGAATTGCAAGTTCTTCTTTGCCTTGTTTTTTTAAAGCTTCAATCAACTTTTTATTTGTCTTTAGTCTTACAACTAAGGCTCCCTTTTTTAATTGATTTATTTGCCAAGAAGCAATAACTAATCTTCGTTTTCTGAATTTTGTAAATTGCTCGGGATCCTTATAATCTTTAAAATTATTAAGGTCATTACCCTCCTGGGGAAACATTACACCAAAAACAAAAAGAAAAGAAAGAAGGCAACTTAATTTATTACTTAACAATAGACCCATTTTCGATATCATTATTAATAGGCGAAACAAAAGTTAGTTCGCCTTTATTATTTTCGGCCATTAAAATCATCCCTTGACTTTCAATACCTTTTATTTTTCTGGGGGCAAGATTAGCCAATAAACAAACCTTTTGACCAATAATATTTTCAGGTTTAAAAAATTGCGCAATGCCACTAACCACAACTCTTTTGTCAGCACCTGTATCAATAAGCAACTTTAATAATTTATCTGTTTTAGGAACTGCTTCAGCTTCAATAATTGTGGCTGTTCTAATATCCATTTTCGAAAAGTCATCAAAGGTTGTCTCTGTTTTTATTTCAAGAGGTTTTGTATTTGCTAAATTCTCTGATTTATTCTTTTGGAGTTTATCTAACTGTTTTTGTATTTCCGCGTCTTCAATTTTAGAAAACAATAATTCATCTTTGTTTATAACATGTCCGTTTACAATGTTGTCCGTTTTATTGGCTGCGGGCCAGTTTAAAGGTTTAATGTTTAATAACTCAAACAATTTTTTTGAAGTAAACGGCAAAAACGGCTCAGCCATTATAGCTAAGTTGCAAGAAATCTGCAACGAAATATTCATTATTGTTTTTACTCTACTCTCATCTAATTTAATAAGTTTCCAAGGTTCAGTTTCTGCAAGATATTTATTACCAATTCTTGCCACATTCATCCATTCATTAATTGCCTCTCTAAACTTAAAAAGTTCTATTGCCTTTGCCACTTTTATTGAAGCATTCTTTAATTCCTCAAGAACCAATAAATCTTCTTTTGCATAAATAGTTGCTTCAGGCACTTTACCTTCATAAAATTTATGCGTTAAAACCAAAGTTCTATTTATAAAATTCCCAAAAATGGCCACTAACTCGCTATTATTTTTAGTCTGAAAATCTTTCCATGTAAAATCATTATCTTTTGTTTCTGGCGCGTTCGAACAAATTGTATATCTTAATACATCCTGCTTGCCTTCAAAATCGCTTAAATACTCATGTAACCAAACTGCCCAATTTCGTGAGGTAGAAATTTTATCTCCTTCCAAATTTAAAAATTCATTCGCCGGAACATTGTCAGGTAAAATAAAATCGCCATGTTCCATTAACATAGCAGGAAAAATAATACAATGAAAAACAATATTATCTTTCCCAATAAAATGAATTAACCGAGAGTCTTCTTTTTTCCAATAGTTTTCCCATGAATCAGGAAGTAATTCTTTTGTTGCTGATATATAACCTATTGGTGCATCAAACCAAACATAAAGAACTTTTCCTTCAGCATCTTTTACCGGGACTTTAACTCCCCAATCTAAATCACGCGTCATTGCTCTTGGTTGCAAACCGTCACCACTATCCATCCAGCTTTTACATTGTCCAAATACGTTGGTTTTCCAGTCGGCATGTTTTTCAATGTATGCTTTAATTTTGGGCTGTAATTTATCTAAAGGTAAAAACCAATTTTTAGTTTCCTTTAAAACTGGCTTGCTACCGGAAAGTGCAGACTTAGGATCGATTAAATCAGTTGCGTTAAGTGTTGATCCGCATTTTTCGCATTGGTCGCCGTAAGCATTCGTGTTTGCGCATTTAGGGCAAGTACCTACTATATAACGGTCTGCTAAAAACTGTTTAGCGGTTTCATCATAATATTGTTGGGTAATTTCCTCGGTAAAAACATTTTTATCGTACAACACTTTAAAAAAATCAGAAGCTGTTTGATGGTGTGTTTTAGAAGATGTTCTGGAATAAATATCAAATGATATTCCAAAATCTTTAAAAGAGTTTCCCATTATGTGGTGGTATTTATCCACTATTGCCTGAGGCGTTGTGTTTTCTTTTTTTGCCTTTATGGTGATAGGTACTCCGTGTTCGTCGCTACCGCAAATGAATTTAACATCATTTCCAATGCTCCTGAGGTAACGAACATAAATGTCGGCTGGTAAATAACATCCAGCTAAATGGCCAATATGAACCGGACCATTAGCATATGGCAAAGCGGCTGTAACTAATGTTCTATTAAATTTTGATTTCATTTTAATTGTCCTAAACTGCCATCCGTTATAATACATAAATTATAAACGGTGTGTAAATATTATTTTTTATATTTATACAAAAGTAACCATAACTATTAAAATAAAATAAGTATGAGCAATAAAAAAGAAATTTGGAAAAGCATTACCGTTAACGGTCAAAAACCTTCAGTGCCTTATATGATTTCTAACCATGGGCATTTCGGTGTTTTGTTAGATAAAAAAGGCAATGTTGAAAAAAGAAACTTTAAGCCAACGGCAGGAACATACAGATATAACATTAGACAAAAAGGAAAATCTGTTGCTATTTTTCTTTACAAAGAGGTTGCAAAAGCCTTTTTAAAAAAACCATCGCCAAAACACACATTAATTATTCATAAAGACCATGATTATTTAAATGACCATGTAGAAAATTTAAAATGGGCTACACCAAAAGAACACAGAGCTCATGTAACTTTTAGTCCAAACGCTATTTCATCAAGAAAGAAAAAAGCTATCGTTAAAAGTGTTCATTCCATCGTTTTAAACGAAAAAAGCGTTACCGCACTTAAAAAACTAATTTGGTCGCCTGACAGAAAATTATCGTATAAAAAAATTGCTGAAAAGTTTGGTGTTTCAGAAATGCAGATTTACAGAATTAAAAATGGTCAGTTTTGGTATCATATTAGGGTTGAAAACGAACCTTTGCATCCAAAGTATAAACAAAACCTCAGCAATATTGCATTTCAAGAAAAGAAAATTGAATTAGAAAAAATAAAAAAACAAAAAACAGCTGCAAAAAATTTAAAATCAGCTCTAAAGAAAAAAACAATGGTTACGGCAAAAAAGAAGAAAAAATAATTTTTGACATGATTCCTCCTTATTTGCAAAAAGGTGATACCATCTTAATAATTGCCACAGCACGTGCAAAAAATAAAGAGTTTATTGACCCTGCTATTAAAATACTTGAGAGTTGGGGATTAATAATTGAATTGGGAGCAAATATTTTCAAAAGCCACCATCAATTTGCAGGTACTGATAAAGAAAGAGCTGAAGATTTGCAATGGGCCATAAATCACAAAACCGCAAAAGCTGTTTTGATAACCAGCGGAGGTTACGGCACTTTAAGAATTATTGATTGTGTAAACTTTAAACCGCTTTTTAAAAACCCGAAATGGTTTATTGGTTATAGCGACACAACAGTAATTCACAGCCGTTTAATGAATTTAAATATTGCTTCTATGCATGGGACTATGGCTTTTCAATTTTTAAAAAATAAAAAAGCAACCCAGTCAATAAAAAATTTATTATTCGGTTATACAATAAATTACATTGTTAAAAAACACAAATTAAATAAAGAAGGCTCAGCTACGGGAGATATCATTGGCGGAAATCTTTCTTTATTGTACGCTTTAAGCGGCAGCGCTGATGATTTTTTAGGTAAAAATAAAATATTGTTTATTGAAGATTTGGATGAGCAACTTTACCATATCGACAGAATGATGCTTCAACTAAAGCGCAGTGGTAAATTAAAAAATTTAAAAGCGTTAATTGTTGGCGGCATGTCAGACATGAAAGATAACACTATTCCGTATGGAAAAACTGCCGAAGAAATTATTTATGATGTTGTAAAGGATTACAATTATCCGGTTTGTTTTAATTTTCCGGCCGGACATATAGAAAACAATATGGCCCTTTACTTTGGAAAAAAAACTAGGTTAGAAATATCAAAAGAAAAAATTAGTTTGAATTATCTTTAATAATTTTAAAGTAAATCAAATAAATTATTTACTCCGGGATAGCGATTAACCGTAAACCCTTCAGCATAACGTGCGCCAATGGCTCTACCCCAAATGGCCATTTTACTGTTTACATTTTCTAAAAAATGTTTGCTCGAAATTGGCGTTTCAGGTTCTTCAGAATTAGGATTATAAAACTGAGATGCAAAAGCCATAATAGAATTATGCTTTATATCTATAAAATTTGTAATATCAATTACAAAATCGGGATGAATATAATAATCTTGAATGTAATGATAAACTGCTTTTGGGCGCCAGGCTTCTTGCTTATTGCCTTCATGCATTGTTTCAATTTTTATTAATCCACTGTAAAAACAGGCGTCAGAAGTTAGCTTGGCCGCTTTTCCGTGGTCGGGATGCCTGTCATTAACAGCATTACATAAAATTAATTCAGGCTTATGTTTTCTAATTATCTCTATAATTTGTTTTATGTGAATTTCATCATTAACAAAAAAAGCATCTTTAAATTTTAATTGAGTTCGAAAAGACACACCTAATATTTGAGCAGAAGCATTAGCCTCTTTTGTTCTTAACTCTGCATTACCTCTTGTTCCAAGCTCTCCGAGTGTTAAATCCAAAATACCTACTTTTTTGCCTAATGCAATGTGTTTTGCAATAGTTCCGCTACAGCCTAACTCCACATCGTCCGGATGAACACCAATTGCTAAAATATCAATCTTCATAATTTTACTCTAGTTAGCCTTTTTTATTAAATTGTTTAGTTTGTCGTTTAGTTTAGGCAAACTTCTGAATAAAACATAACTCCGTTTATATTCCCCAATGTTAAAAGCCGGAGAGCCTTGAACAATTTCTCCTTCTTTTTCTATACTTGAACCAATTCCAGACTGTCCGGCTATTTTTACGCCGTTTGCAATTTTCATGTGTCCGGCAATTCCAACCTGAGCACCAATCATACAATTTTTACCAACTTTTGTAGAGCCAGCTACCCCAGAAAGTCCTGCAATTACGGTATTTTCGCCGATTTCAACATTATGAGCAATTTGCACCAAATTATCAAGTTTAACTCCGTTTCTAATTATAGTAGAGCCTAGTGTTGCCCTGTCAATGGATGCATTAGAACCAATTTCAACATTATCTTCAATAATCACATTACCAATTTGCGGAACCTTTGCAAAAGCGTTTCCCTCTGTGTTTGGCGCGAAACCAAATCCATCGCTACCTATAACAGTTCCTGCATGAATTGTACAATTAGCGCCAATTTTACACTCGTGGTATAATTTAACACCTGAGTGTAATATAGTATTTTCACCAATTTCGCAGTTATCACCAATATAAACATGTGGGTAAAGTTTCACGTTGTTGCCTATAACGGCATTTTGACCAACATAAACAAAAGCTCCAAAATAACAATCTTTACCCGTTTTGGCGCTCTCTGATATAAAAGAAGGTTGCTCGACACCCACTTTTTGTCCTTTGGTTTGTGTGTATAATTCTAATAATTTTGCAAAAGATTCGTAGGCGTTATCTACGCGAATTAATGTACAACCTTGTTTAACAGGCTTTTCGAGAACAAGTGTATTGTTTACAATTACTATACTTGCGTTTGTTGTATAAATAAAGTTAGTATAAATAGGGTTTGCCAAAAAAGAGAGTGTTTTTTCCGTTCCTTCTTCGATTTTTGATACGTTGTTAACGGTAACGTTTTCATCACCTTCCACATGTCCGTTTAAAAGTTGCGCTATTTGTTTTGCTGAAAATTCCATACAATTTATTATTTAAAATTAAGTAATTTTTTAATATACCTTTTATTAAACGTGAGCTAAATATTAATGTGAAAACCACGTGTAACTTTTGGCAATTTTGACTACACCAATTCAGTTGCTTCTTTAATAATTGCTGCGAGTTTTTTCTTTTCGTGATGCCAGTTAATTTGAGAATTAACATATGCAATATTTGATTTATAGTTAACTAATTTGTCGGAAAACAACAGCTCATTAATTTTTGATGCTATTGCCTTTGGTTCATGACTATCAATAAAATCGCCAACACCGTATTTCGTAATGATTTTTTCTATTTCCGGTAAACGACTGGCCAGAATTGGAACACCTGCCTGTAGATAATCAAAAATTTTATTTGGCAAACTATAATAATAATTAAGGTTCGTGTTTTTGTCGATGCTTAACCCAAGGTCTGCGTTAAAAGTATAATGCATTAATTCATTTTTAGGAATTTTATGAATAAGCATTACCTTGCCTTTTAAATCATTTGTTTTTACTATATTTTCTAAAGTAGTCCAAACATCTCCGCTACCGATAATTAATAATAAAGCACCTTCAACAAAATGCATTGCATCAACCAGTTCCTCAGCTCCTCTATCTATATTAATACCCGCTCCTTGAAGTAAAATTATTTTTTTATCAAGTGGCAAGTTTAACTCCATTTTTGTTTTTGGTTGAAAATTATTTTCCGCATCAGAAATATTTCTAATAACATTAAATTTTATTTTATATTTTTTTTCGAAAATGTTTGCAATACTATCGTTTACGGTAATGCAGTGGCTCAACCTTGGCACAATTTTGCTTTCAAAAAAAAGCCAAATTCTTTTTTTTAATGGGCTTTGAATTAACTCAGGCACCTCACAAAACAATTCGTGACTATCGTAAATTAATGGAATGGATTTTATTTTTGAAACAAGATAGTTAGGAATTAGTGTGTCTAAATCATTTGCATATAATAAATGAGCTCTGCTAAATAAGAGTTTTAAAAACAAACGAAGGTTAAAAAACAAATAAAATAATGGCCCTTTTAAAAAAACCAATTTCATTCGTTGGGTTTTAAATGAGAAATTATTTAAAGGCAAAGAGGATGGTAGTTGTCTGCCAATTAATACCACATCATAACCACATTCTTGAAGTGTTAGACATGTTTTTTTTACACGATTGTCGGTTACCAAATCATTTATTACACTTACTAAAGCTATTTTTTTTGTTGTAAACAAATACTTTGTTGATATTGGTTTAAAGATAGAAATATATCCCCTAATTTATTGGTTATTTTTGTTTACCATGCTGAATTTTAAAGAAAATATAAGTCTTAAACCATACAACACATTTGGTATAGAGGCGTTTTGTTTGTTTTTTATAGAAATAAATACAGTTGAAGATTTTATGTTGCTTTTGAAAACTGACGTTTACAATTCTAACCCTAAATTAATTATTGGTGGCGGAAGCAATATTTTATTTACTAAAAATTTTAATGGCTTAGTCATTAAAAACAACATTAAAGGGATAAATGTTGTATCTGAAAATTCTGAAATGGTAATTGTTAAAGCAAACGCAGGTGAAAATTGGCATGAGTTTGTAATGTGGTGTATAAACAAAGGTTATTGTGGGCTCGAAAATCTTTCATTAATACCCGGTTGCGTTGGCGCATCGCCCATGCAAAACATTGGCGCTTACGGCGTAGAAATAAAAAATGTATTTTATGAACTTGAAGCTATTAACATGACAAACGGAAATGTTGAGATTTTTAACAATGAAAGTTGTGAATTTGGTTATAGAGAAAGTGTTTTTAAAACAAAACGCAAAGGGGAATTTTTTATTACTTCTGTGTCATTTATTTTAAGCAAAAGTCAAAAACTAAATACTTCTTATGGCGCAATAAATTCGGAATTAGAGGCCATGAAAATAACCAATCCTTCTGTAAAAGATATTTCAAACGCTGTAATTGCCATTCGCGAAAGCAAACTACCAAACCCTAAAGAAATTGGAAACGCTGGTAGTTTTTTTAAAAACCCTGAAGTTTCCAAAGAAAAACATGATGAGTTGGAATATAAATTCGAAAATCTGGTTTCATACCCACTTGCAAATGGTAATTATAAATTGGCAGCAGGTTGGTTAATTGAAGCTTGTGGTTTAAAGGGATATGAAAAAGAAGGTGCAGCAATTCATACAAAACAGGCTTTAGTTTTAATTAACAAAAATAAGTGTAGTGGCCAGGCCATTTATGAATTATCAAACTATGTAATACAAAAAGTATTTGATAAATTTGGTGTAAGCCTTGAACGGGAAGTAAATATTATCTAATGATTGGGTTTTTAATTGATGTCGGTATTTTTTCCAATTTGTTTTACACAGGCTTCATTTTTTTTCAGGAACCTTTTGAATTCTATTTTTCCTACATACCTATATTAATTTTACTGCCAATTTTTTTTATAAAATATAAGTTTCACTTTCCAAACTTATATATTTTAATTCCTTTACTAATAACAGGTTTGTTTAATATATTTATTGAAAACAATACATTTTTAAATTTTTTTAAAATATATTTAAATATTAGCGTTAGTCTTATTTTTTATCAATACGTTCTTCAATATTACAATTATGATGTAAAATTAATTTTTAAAAAATATCTTAATGTTTCCTATATAGTTTGTGCAATTGGTTTGTTTCAATTAAGCTCTTATTTAGTTGGTTTTACTTTTGGTTACAATCTCAGAAATTTTATTCCGTTAAATAAATGGGGATTAAACTTTGGGGGTCTTGGATTACGAATAAATAGTGTTTTTAGTGAGCCCTCGGCTTTAGGAATTGCTATATCTCCTGCTTTTTTTATCAGCGCTTATCAATTAATAACGCGTACCAATTTTATGCTTTCTTTAAAAAAGTGTTTAATAATAGTTATTTGTTATTGTTTATCTTTTTCAAGTTTAGCTTTTTTTGGTGTGTTTTTATCTATCATATTAATTACCATCAACTATGGTGCATTAAGGTATTTCGTTATTGCAATTCCAGTTTCTGTATTTCTTTTTTTTGTTGCATATAATAACGCTAAAGAGTTTAAAGTTAGGGTTGATGGTATACAAGAGCTGTTTGTTAACGACATTCTAAACGAAGCCAACAAAACAGAATCATCTAGAGGTAAAATAAAACGAGTGCGAGAATTCTTAAGCAAAGTTCACGGTTCTTCTTTTGTATTTTATAATAACTATTTTATTGCCAAACAGAACTTTATTAAAAACCCTGTTTTTGGAACCGGAATTGGGTCTCATGAGTTTGCTTATGATAAGTACAACCTAAACAAATTAATTGGTGGCATCTATAACTTTAATGTTAGTGATGCTAATTCGTTTTTTTTAAGAACAATTTCAGAAGTAGGTTTATTTGGCGCAATTTTTTTAATTCTTTTTGTAATTAAATATTTTGTAGCGCAAGATTTAAAAGGAGAAGAAGACAATGATTTTTGGCTAATTAGCAATGCGTTATTAGTTTTAATTTTACTAACTTATCTACGCCAAGGAAATTACACATATAATGGTTTCTTTCTTTATTGCTGGATGTATTATTATAATCGTGTAGCATATAATAATTATGTTGAAAACGAGACATTAAAAAACGACTCAACTTTATAAATCATTATAAGTATTTATTGATTTGTTCCATCTATATAGGTCAATTTTTCCTAAAGCAAAATAAAAAACACCCATCAACCAATAAGATTCAACATTGCGTCTTTTTATCAACATTGAATCTTTTCTTTTTTCATTAAATCCCGGAAATGTTGTAAAATGAAACTTATAGTTTTGTTCAATTAACAATTTCTCTTTTTTTGCAACACTTAGTATTGTGTTATTAATACTGCAAAAAGAATTAATTTTTATATCTAACGCTTTTTCTATAACACCTTTACAATTTACAATTTCAATTTTGGAGTTTTGTAAAGTAGAATTTTGAGCTATTAAATTGTGAGACAATGTGTGTGAGCCAACTATATGGCCTTTAGTAATTAGTAGTTTTATGTCCTGCCAACTCAATGCTGTAAAATCATCTGATTCTGAATCTATTTCTTTGTTTATTACAGGACGTATATTTTTTATGTAAAACTCTTTTTGATTGTTTTTTTCAGAATTAATAAAATTAGGGACTAAAAAAAATAAAGCCTTTATATTATACTTTTCTAATACACTTACTGCATTTAAATTGTTTTTTAAACCATCATCAAAAGTAAATAATATAGAAGGTTTATCACTTTTCCAAGAATTACCAAAATAATATTTATCCAAATCGGCAGGAGAAATGATATTAAATCTGCTGCTTAAATAAAGAACTTGTCTCTCAAAATTGCCATTAAATTTTTTAGGTGTACTATGATAATTTAATATTATTAACTCATTATTTGAATAGTTTATGCCCCAAATAAACTTCTCGAAATAACCAATTGCTGCTTTAAAAACATGAATTAGGTTGTGTATTTTTGGGTTATACTTCATATCTACCACGTGTCAATATCAGATCTGTAAACAATCCAATTTTTTTTATTTAAAAAAACATCATGATTTGAAAAAGGTTTTACAATAAAGTATATAGTCTTTTTTGTTTTTTTAAAATTAAGCAGTGTAATATTCTTCAATAATTTATTATCAGAATTCTCGTTTAATGCAATTGAAATAAAATGAAAATAATTTCCAATATTTTTAATTAAGCTATTGATTGCTTCCAAAAAAAATTCATCGGTTTTTCCTGAACTACGAATAATTTTGCCTATTATTAATTCGTTAATTATTTTTTTTCTTTTGTTCTTTTTCAATTGAAAGATAATTGTCTCATTATTTTTTTTAAACACAAAAGAAAAATAATTTTTTGATTGTAAATAATTATCTCGCCAATTAACAAATTCATCACCCTGACTAAGTCTTATTTTATCACAAATAAAATCAGGAAGGTTTATTAGTCCTTTTTCAAAACCCGGCTTGTTTTTTATTTCTTTAGAAAAGAAAGCGAAAGGGTTGGTGATTTTTATATACCAATTTAAATTAAATATATTGTGCCATTTATCTTTAATAAAATTTTTTATCGAAGCCTCGACAGGAAAACCAACTAAACAATCTATTTTATTTGTTGTTTGATCTTGCTCCAAAAAAGCCAACATTTTTTGAAAAATTCCTTTTCCTCTATAGATAGGGTTTACCAAAGAATTTCCGGATTGAAACGTCATAAATGATTTTCCGCAAAACGTATATGGCCAGAAAAAAAAAGATTGAAATCCTGCAACTATTGATCCATCGAGAGCTACAATTAAAATACACTTGCCTTCTTGAAAAGGTTGTAGATAAAAATCTTCAAAAAGCTTGTTGAAATTTTGTTTTTCAATACTATACTCTTTCTCAAACATGCTAATTACCTGCTCGCGCATTGTATCATTATAGCGGGTAATTACAATTTCCATTTTAATTATATTATATTTGCAAATATAACAATAGCTTTGAAAATCATTGTTTTATACGAAGAGTTGGCCTGGTATTTTGTAAACTGCCTTAATGTCCTTGCCAAAAATCATGATTGTGCTATTACGGTTTTTTGTAAAAAAACAAATCCCAACGCGCCTTTTCAATTTAATTATATTCATCCAAAAATTAAATTTATAAACAGAGACGAGTATTCGGCAATTCAACTAATTGAAAAAACGAAATTAATTTGTCCTGATGCCATTTTTATTTGTGGCTGGACCCACAAACCATACATCAGTCTGCTTAAAAAAGCAGGAATTAAAAACTGTGTTTTGGGATTAGATAATTTGTGGTCTGGCTCTTTAAAACAAATTTTTGGAAGTGTTTATTTTAGAATTAGTTTAAAAAAATACATTAAAAAAGCTTTTGTTCCCGGAAGCTTACAATATCATTTTGCAAAAAAACTCGGGTTTAAAGACTCGTTTATCTTAAAGGGTGCTTATTGTTGCGACTATTCGCTGTTCCATAAATTCTACACACAAAACCAATCCTTAAAAAAAAATTCTTTTCCTAAACGTTTTTTATTTGTGGGGAGATATGAAACTGTAAAAGGGATTGAAATACTTTGGAGCGCCTTTACTGAGCTGTTAGAAGAAACAAAAACAGATTGGGAGTTGTGGTGTTTAGGAAAGGGAAACGTTGCGCCATTTCAGCATCCAAAAATTAAACATTTTGGTTTCATGCAACAAGACGAATTAAATACCATTATTAAAAACACAGGTGTTTTTGTTTTACCTAGTGTTTTTGAGCCATGGGGAGTTGTTGTGCACGAATACACAACCGCGGGTTTTCCTTTAATATGTTCAGATAAAGTTGGTGCAAACGATACATTTTTAAAAGAAGCTGTAAATGGTTTTTCATTTAAAGCGAATGATAAAAAAGATTTGAAAAATAAATTATTGAAAATAATTGAAATGTCAGATGAAGAACTTAACTTAATGTCTGAAAACAGCGCCAAAATTTCATCTAGTATTACACCAGAAATTTGGGCTTCTAACTTTTTTAATTTGTTACAAAATGGATAGTGTTAAAATACTAGTTACAGGTGGAGCAGGCAATGTAGGCAGCGCCCTTATCGAAAAATTAATTCGTAACCCAAAAAATTTTGTCGTAATAATAGATAATTTATCTACCGGATTATTATCAAAATTACCATCTCCAGAATACAAAAACTGGAAATTTATTAAAGGTGATGTTAATTTACTCAGTGATTTATCGTCTGTAATGTTATCTTATAATTTTGATTATGTTTTCCATTTTGCTGCAGTTGTTGGAGTAATAAGAACACAAGAAAACCCAATTGATGTATTAAATGATATTGAAGGTATTAAAAATGTATTAAACCTTTCTAAAAACACCACAGTTAAACATGTTTATTTTTCCTCTAGCTCAGAGGTTTATGGCGAACCAGTTGAACTTCCTCAAAACGAACTTCGTACGCCTTTAAATTCAAGGGTTCCTTACGCTGTAGTTAAAAACTTAGGAGAATGTTATTTTAGAAGTTATTGGCAATCATTTCATTTACCTTATACCATTTTTAGATTCTTTAATACTTACGGTCCTAACCAAAGTACAGATTTTGTTGTTTCAAGATTTTTAGCTGCTGCATTAAAAAATAATGATATTACAATTTATGGCGATGGTTCTCAAACGCGCACGTTTACTTATGTAGACGATACAGTAGATGTATGTGTTAAAATATTTGAAGACCAGTTATTAGCTAATGATGTTATAAATATTGGAAACGACGAATTAATTACAATTAAAAATTTAGCCGAACAGGTTATTAAAATAACGGATTCAAAATCAAAAATAATTTATCTTCCTCCTCTCAAGGAGGGCGATATGACGCGGCGCCAACCCGATAATAAAAAAATGCGCGACATTCTGAATAGAAAATTAATTCCAATTGCAGACGGAATTAAACTTATGATTAAGGATGAGCGTTATTTAAAAGCCATTGGACTATAATTTTATGTGTGGCATTAATGGCTTTTTGTCCTCAAATTATTCTAAAGAACAAAAAAAGGAAATTGTTCAAAAAATGAATTATGATCTGGCACATAGAGGGCCAGATAATGATGGTGTTTGGGAGGATAATTTAATTACTCTTGGCCACAGAAGATTAAAAATATTAGACTTAAGCGAATCAGCCAACCAACCTTTTTTTTCAAACGACAAGCGCTACGTTATTATTTATAACGGCGAGCTTTATAATTATAAAGAATTAAAACTAGAACTTCAGCGAGCGCCTTTTGGTTCAAATTATGCTCCCTATTTTTTTAATACAAATTCCGACACCGAAGTAATTCTTGCCGCATTTATAAGGTACGGCTCCAAATGTTTAAACTTGTTTAACGGCATGTATGCGTTTGCTATATATGATACGCTTGAAAAAAAATTATTTATTGCACGCGACCGACTTGGTGTTAAACCCCTTTATTACCATTATGGTGACAAAGGTTTTATGTTTTCAAGTGAAATAAAACCTATTATAAAATCAAAAATTAATACATTTTGTTTAAACAAAGATGTTTTGGCAGAATACATCATGTACCAAACGGTTTATGCTCCTAACACAATTGTAAAAGGGATAAAAATGTTAATGCCGGGCCATTACCTTGAATACAAAGATAACCAAGCCAACTTGTTTCAATACTATTCTGTAAATAAAATTTCTACTGATCAAAACAATTTGAGTTATAAAGAAAGCTGCAATAAAATAAACGAATTATTAACCCTTTCTGTTCAACAAAGACTAGTATCCGATGTTCCTTTTGGAGCATTTCTATCAGGCGGAATTGACTCAAGCGCACTTATAGCTATAATGAGTAAAATAAGCTCTGATAAAATTCAAACATTTAATATAAGTTTTGATGAAAGCGAATTTTCTGAATCTATTTACGCTAAACAAATAGCCACCAAATTTAACACCCAGCACCATGAAATAAAACTAACTCCGAACGATTTTTTAAAACAACTACCTGATGCTCTTTGCGCTATGGACTATCCAACAGGAGACGGCATTAACACTTACATTGTTTCAAAAGCTACAAAAAATGCCGGTATAACAATGGCATTAAGCGGGATTGGTGGCGATGAAATTTTTGCAGGTTATGATGTTTTTAAACGCCTGTCGGACTTACAAAAAAAATCGTGGCTAAATACAGTTCCTTTAATTTCGAGAAAAGCAGCGGGCTATATAGTGAGAAAAAAAAATAAATCAGTTAAAGGAAATAAAATTGAAGAGTTGCTTAATCTGCCCATCATCAATTTTAATTCTGCCTATCCACTAAGCAGAAGCGTTTTTACTCAAAAAGAATTATCAAAAATTATAAAATCAGAAAATGCTTTTAGGGAAATCAATCAAATAATTTCAGAAGTTCCGCAAATTAAAAATCATTTATTAAGCGCGGTTTCTTTAAGTGAAATAAACACCTATTTGCAAAACGTATTGCTTAGAGATACCGACCAAATGAGTATGGCCGTTGCTTTAGAAGTAAGGGAACCTTTTTTGGATTATAAATTAATTGATTTTGTTTTAAGTGTTGACGACGAGAAAAAATATCCGCACACACCAAAAAAATTATTAGTGGATAGCTTAGGAGACTTGTTACCTGAATCCATTATTAATAGGAAGAAAATGGGATTTGTGTTGCCCTGGAAACTCTGGTTAAAAAACGAATTAAGAAGTTTTTGCGAAAAAAACATTACTGAGTTTTGTGAATACGATTTTTGCAATAAAACAGAAATAGAAAGCTTATGGCAACGATTTTTAAATGGGGATGAAACCATTACATGGAGCCGTATTTGGCACTTAGTTGTTTTAAATTACTGGATAAAAGAAACTAAAATTTCCGTTTAATCTCTTGAAGAAAAGTAAAATAGTTATTTTGACTGATTGGTATTTGCCGGGCAATAAAGCAGGTGGTCCTGTAAAATCAATATATTCAATTGTAACATTATTAAGTTCATTTTTTGATTTTTACATTCTAACAACTAACCGAGATATTGGTTGCGCCAAACCATACTCTGAAATAAGGCCCAACAACTTGTTTATTAAAGATAGCATCCATTATTACTACTTCGATAAAAAAAAAACAAGTAGTAATCATATGCTGATAGTTTTAAATGAAATAAAACCTGATTTAATTTATTTAAACAGCTTCTGGTCTTTCAACTTCTCTATCAATATTGTTCGATTAAAAAACAAAAAACTAATAACCGCTCCTTTACTGTTAGCGCCAAGAGGAATGTTAAG
>JBIJCO010000042.1:0-21812 GCA_044344665.1 Bacteroidia bacterium
TGAAGTATAAGGCCTGACACCTGCCCGGTGCTGGAAGGTTAAGAGGAGATGTCATCGCAAGAGAAGCATTGAATCGAAGCCCCAGTAAACGGCGGCCGTAACTATAACGGTCCTAAGGTAGCGAAATTCCTTGTCGGGTAAGTTCCGACCTGCACGAATGGTGTAACGATCTCCGCTCTGTCTCAGCCACGAGCTCGGTGAAATTGTGGTATCAGTGAAGACGCTGATTACCCGCAACGGGACGGAAAGACCCCATGCACCTTTACTATAGCTTAACATTGACTCTGGATAATTGATGTGTAGGATAGGTGGGAGACTATGAAGTGGTGGCGCCAGCCATCATGGAGTCAACGTTGAAATACCACCCTTTAATTATTTGGCGTCTAACTCCGAAAGGAGGACATTGTTTGGTGGGTAGTTTGACTGGGGTGGTCGCCTCCGAAAGGGTATCGGAGGCTTTCAAAGGTTCGCTCAGTACGCTTGGTAACCGTACGTAGAGTGCAATAGCATAAGCGAGCTTGACTGTGAGGCCGACAAGCCAAGCAGGTACGAAAGTAGGATATAGTGATCCGGTGGTTCCGCATGGAAGGGCCATCGCTCATAGGATAAAAGGTACGCTGGGGATAACAGGCTGATCCTTCCCAAGAGCTCATATCGACGGGAGGGTTTGGCACCTCGATGTCGGCTCGTCACATCCTGGGGCTGGAGAAGGTCCCAAGGGTTCGGCTGTTCGCCGATTAAAGTGGCACGCGAGCTGGGTTCAGAACGTCGTGAGACAGTTCGGTCCCTATCTGTTGTGGGCGTTAGAAAATTGAGGGGCGCTGACTCTAGTACGAGAGGACCGAGTCGGACAAACCGCTAGTGTACCTGTTGTTCCGCCAGGAGCACCGCAGGGTAGCTATGTTTGGATGAGATAAGCGCTGAAAGCATCTAAGTGCGAAACTCACCTCAAGATAAGTTTTCTTTATAAGGATCGTGGAAGACTACCACGTTGATAGGTTACAGATGTAAAGGCAGTAATGTCAAAGTCGAGTAATACTAATTGTCCGTAAGCTTTCTGTAAAAAAATGTCTCGTGTCTTTATTCAATTATGTTATAACTAAAGATTTTTATGAATCTTTAGATCCCTTTATGGCGTCTATTGCGGTGGGGATCACCTCTTCCCATTCCGAACAGAGAAGTTAAGCCCACCAGCGCAGATGGTACTTGGCCTAAAGCCCGGGAGAGTATGTCGATGCCAATTTTATATAAAACAATTAAAACCCTCTTTACTAAAGTTTTGAGGGTTTTTTGTTATTAAAACTTTTTTTTAATTATTTTAAAATTTTATATAGTAATCTTTAGTGAAATTTTTGTAATCAATTGTGTAATTTCTTGATAATTTTTCTTCTATGATTAAAATTGAGTCTTTTATTTGTTTGTATTGGAATTCAAACTGCATCAAATGCCTTTTTTCCTCGTTGCTTTCTATTTTTGTTTTAATCCGCAATAATTTTGTTAAATAAAATCCATGTACTTCTGCCATTTCTTTAAAAATATATGCTTCATTTAGCGGTAAAATAAGACAAAATTTTCCTTTTGGGTATAATAATTTTTTCACACAATTTAATAAATCTATAAAAGGTAATGTATCTGTATGTCTTGCAATTACTCTATTTTTATCCTTACTTTTATAAGCATTAATAAAATAAGGTGGATTTGTTATAATTAGATCAAATTTGTCCTCGCATTGTAAAGAATATTGTTGAATAGAAATGTGTTTGATGTCTATTTTATTATAGTAATCGCTTTCTGCAACGTTATCTCTTGCCTGTTCTGCACTTTCTTTATTTATTTCAATCGCTGTAATTTTTGCAATTGATTTTTGAGCTAGCATTAGGGCAATTATTCCTGTACCGGTTCCAATATCCAATATTTTGGTGGATTTTTTTGGTTTCACCCAAGCACCTAACAGAACAGCATCTGTTCCAACTTTCATAGAACAGTTGTTTTGTTTTATTTTAAATTTTTTAAAATAAAAAATATTATTAGCCATAAATAAAACTAAATTATTAATTATGCTAAAATAAATTAGGAAAAGATAAAATTTAGTAAGAAGCTTTGCTGTCGCTACGGCCTAAATTACGACCATAACCAGGTGTAATATTATACCTTAACATTATTTCAAAACCACCATTTCTTTTTGATGCAGGTGTTAGTGGAGATACATTTATGTCATAAGATAAACCAATTGCATATTTATCATATTGAAAGAGACCAACAGGAATAATAGCGTCTTTATATCGGTATTGAGTTCCTATTGAAAATGCTGCTGGTTTTTTAATTGTAGTGTACATAGATTGATCTACTAGGATGAACTTGAATAATGCGCCAAATAAAATTTGGCTGTTAGGGCCTTGTTTCATATATAATAAACTTGGCATTATTGCGTTTTTTGAGTTTGGTATATTAAAATCACCATTCATGTAGAAACAATATCGAGTATATAGTTTTTCAGAGTTAATGATAAATGAATTAACAGTATAGTTGAAATGGTAAGCAGAAAAACCAACATCAAACTTATTTCCGTCTTTTGAGCTAAAGAATTTTTCGCTTTGAGCAAAATTAAAATTAATTCCTCCCCCAAAGTCATAAGAAGTAACTGAACTTCTTGTTGAAGTGTTTTCTCCACTAGGTAGGCTTGAACTATATTCAAAGCCGTTGTATTGTTTATCCCATTTTAGATTATTTACATCTATTGTTTTATAAACTAAACCACTCTGCAAACCGCCTGAAATTTTCATTTTCTTATTGATTTTTTGAATATAAGATATTCCAAGGTTTGGATTTAACATGTTTAATTTTGCATCTCCAGCGGCATCTCTGAAAAGGTTTAATGCAACTGCAAAGTAACTTCCTTTTATTTTCTTAGCAAGGATAGCTTGTTCTAAAGATATTCCAATTGTTTGATAACTTTTTCCAACACTTCCCCATTGCGTTCTGAAATTGGAAATAACTCTTGTATTATACTGAACACCAATTAGTGCAGGGTTAATATTTGTAGGTGTTTCTGTATATTGTGAAAACTGGATATCTTGCGCTTTAAAACAAGAAAAAATTAATAATAAAGCGGAAATAACAAATATAATACGGTTCTTTTTCATCAATTTATCTAATTAAAGTTACGTTTCCTTTCATACTATATGCTTTGCCATTGTAGTCTTTACCTTCTAACCTATAAACAAAGACAGCAGTATTCATTAAATCACCTTTAAAAGTACCATCCCATCCAATATTTTTGTCTGTTGTTTCGAATACTTTTTCTCCCCAGCGATTAAAAACCATAAAAGTAAGGGTTTCTAAGCATTGCCCTTTAACATATAAAACATCGTTTGCTCCATCATTATTTGGTGAAAATGCATTTGGAACAAACATTTCTCCGCAGTCTTCTATAACTATTACATTTATTGTGTCAGATGAATGACATTCTCTACTATTAAATCCTTCTAGTATATATTGAGTTGTATTTTGAGGACACACTGTAACATTAGGAACAGTTACTGAGTTTGATAGCTTATAATTTGGTCTCCATATATATGATTTTGCGCCGCTACCATCTAGTTTCACGCATCCGCCAAATCGAATTGTAGTATCACTCCTATATTGACCAGGAGCTACTATTGTAACGTTTGGTACATCAACTGTATTTATAAATTTATTTCTATATGCCGTTAGTTTGCTGCCAGTCGGAATCGGATAGGGATTAGCAACTGTTAAAATCACATTGAAAGATCCTGGTAAATTATAACATATTGTTGGATTAGTTAAGCTTGAAGTCGCCGGCGCTCCGCCTGGAAAAGTCCAAGTGTAGGTTTGAGGACCTCCTGCCATAGTGTCGGTCATATTTAAAAACGTTACACAAGTTCTAGAACAAATTGTATCATTAATAGTAGCGGTTGTGAATTGAACTTGTCTAACTGGTCGACAATCCACTCCTCGTATTGTAACGGTATCTTCTCTGCGACAGCCTGGAATTCCATTATAGCCTGATATTAAGGAGTATGTTACCAAATTAGGAAGACGGCAAGGAGCATTTACGATAACTGAATTATTGTTTATAGGAGTTAGAATTGATTGAGAATTACAAGGTGATTGAGTATATGGTGATATCCATGTATAGGTTGGAACAATACCAAATGGCAAACCTGCATTTAGATTATTTCCCGCTAAAGTAATTGTGTTGTCAGGGGTAGATCCTGGACTTAATCCAACAAAACAAACGGTATTAGTAGGGACATTATTAATAGTTGGGATTGCTATGGCAGTTATGGGTCTTGGTAAGACTGTAACTGTTACTAATCGAGGCATAGAAACACATGCTCTGGCGTCATAAATTTCAAAAGTATAGGTACAAGTATTTAATGGTGTAGCTATTACAGTTCCTGCAAGTGGATTGTTTAAGCTAGGGGGTGGAGAATTAACTGGTTCTGTCCATACATAACCATTTGTATTTGTTGCAGATGGGATGGGTAGAACTGCTAATGTGCCTATATTAGTGGTCTTAAGCGATACAGAATCCCCTAAACAAATAATGGGCTGAACGGGAGAAACTGCCATTGTAAATTGCGGAATAACTGTTACGCATGTAATTGCTGAACCAGAACAAACTGCTGTAGAGCCAGTAACAGTATAGCAAGTTGAAGTAGGTGGTCTCACTGTGATGGTTGGGCCAATACAAATAGTCATGTAAGTTGGGTTACAAGGCGACCAATTATAAATAGAAGCACCGCTAGCATTTAGAATAATCGGTTTAGAAAATTGAGGATAGTTTGATGCCATGCATGTTGTGAAACTTGATTGTGTAACCTGCACGTTTAATGGCGGGGCCAAACTAATATTTATCAATGAAAAACTATTGCAACCTAAGCCAATACTACCAATAACAGAGTATGTGCCAGGGCCAACGGAAATAGAAGATTGGTTTACTGGAGAAGACAAAGTTGTTCCGCTCCATGTATATGACGTCGCGCCGGTAGCGCTTAATGTTGAAGTGAATCCTGTGCAGACTGCAGACGATGTTGCTGAAACAATGAAAGATGCTCCTAAGCTAACATTGATTGTAATTTGAGCAGAACCAATACAACCATTGCCATTATCTCCAAAAACAGAGTAAGTAGTTTGGGTTGTAGGCGTTGCGTTTGTTATTGAACCACTTGCAGTGCTTAAAGAAGAGGAAGGAAACCAGGTATAGTTAGTTGCTCCAAATGCACTTAACGTTGTTTGTTGACCAAAACAAACGGTAGACGAACTTGCTGATAGCGTTAATGTGGGATTAGAATTAACAACCACAACCTGAGACGCCGTTGCTATTGGATTTATTCCACTTAATGCTACGCACACAATAGTGTAATTTCCAGGTGTTGGATAACTAATAGATACTTGGGTTCCTGCACCCGGCGATATGATTGGTCCGGCAGATAAAGTTCCCCATGTATAAGAAGTTGCAGTTGCCGGAGTGCTAGTTATTATAGCATTTGTGGTTTGTCCTGAACACGCAATAAGAGGCGTTGTAAATGTTAATTGAGCAAAAACAGTCCCTGATAGAAAAATTGAAATAAATAAAAAACAAGAATAAATTATTCTATTCATAATATATGTGAATTTAATTAGCTAATATAGAACTTATGTTTTAAATAATCTAATTATTTACTTAATAAAAATTGGAATTTTCTAACGATTAATTTAGATTTTTTATAAAAATTAAATTTGATTTTTTTGTTTACAAGATAATATTTAGGTTAAGTTTTTCTAACTCCTAAAAAAAATTAATTTAAGTTTTAAAAATAAATTAACATTTAAAAGTTTAGGTAATAAATAAAGCGCATTTTTGTATTAAAATAGAAATTTATGCATTTAAATTACGCGTTAAAATCAAAGGCTTTATTGGTTTTAGAGGATGGAAAGGTTTTTGAAGGCAGGGCGGCAGGAAAAATAGGGACCACTACAGGAGAAATTTGCTTTAATACCGGAATGACAGGTTATCAGGAGGTTTTTACAGATCCTTCTTATTATGGCCAAATTGTGGTTATGACAAGTTCGCATATAGGTAACTATGGTATTGAAGATTCTGAAGTTGAAAGTAATGGATTAAAAATAGCAGGTTTAGTTTGCAAAAAATTTAACAATGGTTTTTCAAGGCCCCGGTCAAAAAAAAGTTTACAACAGTATTTTGAAGAATCAAATATTGTTTCAATTTGTGAGTTGGACACCAGAGCTGTTGTAAGATATGTAAGAGATAAAGGAGCCATGAATTGCATTATTTCATCAGAAATATTAGATGTGGAGTTATTAAAAAAACAATTAGCCGAAGTTCCAAAAATGGAAGGCTTAGAGTTGTCATCAAAAGTATCATCGGCAAAGAGTTATTTTTTTGGTAATAAAAACGCCAAAAATAAAATTGCTGTATTAGATTTTGGAGTTAAGAAAAACATATTAAGATCATTAAGCGATCGGGATTGTTATCTCCAAATCTTTCCATTATCATCAACCATTAATGAAATTTTGGCTTTTGAACCTGATGGAATCATGTTATCCAATGGTCCCGGCGATCCGGGCGCAATGGTAAACGAAACAAAATTGGTAAAAGAATTAGTAGATACCACAATTCCTGTTTTTGGAATTTGTCTTGGGCATCAGCTATTAGCTCAATCTCAAGGAATATCAACCTATAAAATGCATACAGGACACCGCGGGATTAATAGTCCTGTGAAAAATGTTATTAGTGGTAATTCTGAAATTACATCTCAAAACCATGGCTTTACCGTTAGTCCTGAAGATATTTCAAAAAACTCTAATATAGAAATAACGCATGTTAATTTAAATGATCAAACCATAGAAGGCATAAGGGTTAAAAATAAAAACGCTTTTTCTGTGCAGTATCATCCCGAGGCTTGCCCAGGACCCTTAGATGCAAGATATCTTTTTGATGAATTTGTTGAGAATGTTATTCAATACAAAAACACTAAAAAATAAATTAGTAAAAAATTTAACATTAAAACTAAATAAACAATCGCTGTTTGTGTTTAATTAATTTCCTCGAAATCTATATAGTCTCCTTCTTTGTCAATGTTTTTTTTTAAGTTCACTTTTGGTTCTTTTTTTGTGGAGTAATTATTTGAGTTTTCCGGTTGAGGTGTTTTATAGCTTTTAAAAGATTGGTTATTTGAAAACGATTTTTGTTTGGTGTTTTTAAATACATCAATTATTTTATATACTACCCAAATAATTATTAAAGTCCAAATTACATCTCTCATATCAGGTAAAATTAAATAATATTGACGAATAATTTCTTTTAAGTTTTATCGCCTTGAAATTTAGAGAGTGAGTAAAAATTATTTCGGCTTTTATAAACATTTAAGCCTTACTTTATTAACAAAATTGGCTAATTTATAATGAATTAAATACTTTTGCGACACCAAAAAATACCAAAATGGAGTCTAAAGAGAAAAACAACATCGATTATCAAATTCAATTAAATGACTGGATAAAACAAGAAAAAGCCGCCATTGATTTAATTAATGCAGTTGGAAAACTATGGTTTGAGAAATCCATAGAACTAATTTTATTTCGAAACCAATTATTTGATAAAAGCGCAAGTGAAATTATGAACCTTCATTTGTATGCAAAAAACATTGTTAAAAAACCAATTTCTGTTTACGAAACGGTTGCTATTTCAAATGAAATTTTAAATTCTAAAGTTGGGGCAGGACGCATAGATGTGGGTAAACTAGCCTTTGAATGGGATCAGGAGAAGTTAAATTATAAATCTCTAACAGATTTTATTAACGATAAATTAAAAGGTATGTTGGGTGTGCCAAATCCGGTTGTGCCAAAGGATGTGATTTTATATGGTTTCGGTAGAATTGGCCGTTTAGCAGCGCGTGAATTAATTGCACAGGCCGGTAAAGGCGAACAGTTAAGATTAAAAGCAATTGTTACCCGTGGCAATAGTGACGAGGAAATTGTAAAACGTGCCGATTTATTGAGAACAGATTCCGTGCATGGTCCTTTTCCAGGAACAGTTATTGAAGATTTAGAAAATAAAGCATTAATTATTAACGGACATACTGTTTATATGATAAATGCTGATAAGCCTGATACTATTGATTATACAGTTTATGGCATTCACGATGCATTGGTTATAGATAATACCGGAGTGTTTCGCGATAGAGATGCTTTGAGCCGTCACCTAAAATCAAAAGGAGTTTCAAAAGTATTATTGACTGCACCTGCAAAAGGCGATGTTCCTAATGTTGTTCACGGTGTAAATCATGAAACTGTTGATTTAAAAAATGAATCAGTTTATTCGGCTGCCAGTTGCACAACAAACGCAATTATGCCAATACTTCAAGTTATTGATAAAGAATTAGGAATTCAAAAAGGTCATATAGAAACAGTACATTCCTATACAAACGATCAAAATTTATTAGATAATTATCATGCTAAGTATCGTCGTGGACGTTCGGCTGCTTTAAACATGGTTATTACCGAAACTGGTGCCGAAAGTGCTTTAAAAAAAGTATTACCGCATTTAAGCGGGAAATTTACTGCAAATTCGGTACGTGTACCTACTCCAAATGTTAGTTTGGCAATTTTAAATCTTAATATAAGTAAAGAGGTATCTAAAGAAGAGGTTAACGATATTATTAAACGTTACGCTTTGCAAGGGGCTTTAGTTGAACAAATTCAATATGCGTTTAGCAACGAATTAGTAAGCACCGACATTATCGGAAGTTCTTGCCCAAGTGTATTTGATAGTCAGGCAACCATCGTATCGCCCGATAAAAAAAGTATTGTGCTTTATGTTTGGTATGATAATGAATATGGTTATACACGTCAGGTAATTCGCTTCAGTAAACATATTTGCGAAGTAAGAAGACCGGTATATTATTAATTTGTTTTATAGTTATTTATAAGCCTCGTTTACTAGTTTGAACGAGGTTTTTTTTTGCTTTGTTTTTATTTAAAATCACTTAATATATAATTCAAAAAAATTCTAAAAAATTACTAAGTTTGTAAAGCTTATGAATTTAGAAAAAGATATAGCAGATAATATCAGAGACATTCACGATTTTCCAAAACCGGGAATAGTTTTTAAGGATATTACTCCTGTTTTTTACAATCAAAATTTATGCTCCAGAATTGTAGATGAGTTTATTTCTAGATTTGATAATAAGCCCGATGCCATTGTTGGTATTGAAAGCCGTGGATTTTTGTTTGGTTTTTTGGTTGCAAATAAACTAGGTATTCCATTTGTATTAGTGAGAAAGGCAGGTAAACTCCCTTATAAAACGGTTAGTGTCGAATACGATTTAGAATACGGAACATCCAAAATTGAAATGCATGAAGATGCCCTTAAAAAGGGTTGGAATGTCATTATACACGACGATTTACTGGCAACTGGAGGGACTGCAGATGCTGCAGCAAATTTAGTAAAGAAATTAGGAGCAAACGTTTTAGGATTTAATTTTGTTATAGGCTTAGATTTCCTAAACGGAGAAAATAAATTAATTAATCATACAAAAAATATAACATGTCTGGTACACTTTTAGAAAACGAGTTTGATATGAATTTTCATATGAACGAAAATCAGTTAATGATAGCTGATATGATACGTAAGTTTGGTAAAGAACATATTTTACCAAAAATGATGGAATGGGATGAATCCCAAGAATTTCCTGTAGACGTTTTTAAAAAACTTGGTGAGCTTGGTCTAATGGGTGTTTTGGTACCTACAGAATATGGCGGTTCGGGTTTTGGTTATAAAGAATATGTTACAGCCATTACAGAATTAGGCTGCATTTGCGGATCCATTGCCTTATCAATGGCGGCTCATAATAGTTTGTGCACTGGACATATTTTGCAGTTTGGAAACGAAGAGCAAAAGAAAAAATATTTACCCAAGTTGGCAACAGCCGAATGGATTGGTGCATGGGGATTAACAGAGGCCAACACAGGTAGTGATGCCATGCGCATGCAGTGTGTTGCTAAACAAGATGGAGATTATTGGGTAATAAACGGAACTAAAAACTGGATTACACATGGCATTTCAGGCAATGTAGCTGTAGTTTTAGCGCGTACTGGTGAGTTGTTGGATAGCCATGGAATTACTGCTTTTATAGTTGAAAGAACTACGCCGGGTTTTAGAGGTGGAAAAAAAGAAAACAAGTTAGGTATGCGCGCAAGCGAAACAGCCGAATTAGTGTTTGAAAATTGCCGTGTACATAAATCACAAATTTTAGGAAATGTTGGCGATGGTTTTGTACAAGCCATGAAAGTATTAGATGGTGGGCGTATTAGTATTGCAGCATTAAGTTTAGGAATTGCAAAAGGTGCAATTAATGCAAGTATTAAATATGCAAAAGAGCGTCATCAGTTTGGAAAACCAATTGCAAATTTTCAAGGAATTGCTTTTAAGTTAGCTGATATGGCTACAGAGTATGATGCAGCCGAATTGTTGACTTTTCAAGCAGCCGATTTAAAAAACAAGCATAAAAAAATGACCAAAGAAAGTGCTATTGCAAAATACTACGCCAGCGAGGTGTGTGTGAAAGCCAGTACCGAAGCAGTTCAAATTTTTGGAGGTTATGGTTATACTAAAGATTTTCCGGTTGAAAAATTTTACCGCGACAGTAAGTTATGCACTATTGGCGAAGGTACCAGCGAAATTCAAAAATTGGTAATAGCACGCGAATTACTAAAATAACTTAACAACCGCTTTAAAAAGCGGTTTTTTTTTAATTTTAAAATCATGAAATTTTATTCTACACATGCTATAGACCAGTTAACCCGTCATGTTATGAAAGATACTTCGGGGTTTAATTGGTTAATGAATAATGGTTACAAAGAATTATTAATAACTTTTGATGCCATTAGAGATGATAAAAAAGCATTTAAATTTTTAATGGATAATAAATATTTTGAACTGGCCGCTTTTGTAAATGCTATTTGGGATGATGAAAAAGCCTTTAAGTTTTTAATGGATGTAAAAGCCTTTGAATGGGCCGCCTGTGCTAATATAATTAATGGCGACGACAAGGCAGAGGCCTTCTTGAAAAAATCGGGGAAAGAACACTTTGTTTTATTAGCTCATGCTATACAAATGCGAATACATGAAGATGGCGACCGAAACGTAAGCCCCTGGGGAGTATTAAAAAATTTAATGAATTTTAAAAAAGAAGTAGAATGAGAATAATAGATAGTATACCACATCAAAGTATGACCATTAGTATTTTTCATATGAACGATAAATACCTTGTTAAGTTTGAAGCAGGGCCAATGGAGCAGGTTTTTAAATTCTCGGTAGAGGAGGTTAGAGGTCTTGAAAAACTAAAAGAATTGATTGACGAAAACTTTATCGAAAAAACATATTTACGCTTTAACGATATGTTTATGCAACTAAAAAATTTAAAATGATTGATGAAGTTTAAAGAGCAAAATGCGTTGAACTACTTATTATCAAAAATAACTTAATCATTTGCTTTATATTTTTGTTAAGATAACCGAGTAAATCGCATAAAATAAGAAAGAGAAAACAAATAATATCCATGGCAGTAAAATTTGTTTGTAAAATAGCAGTTTGTTCCTTTTTGAGGCATCAACAATTTTTTCGAAATTAATAAAACTATAAATAATGGAAATTATGATTGAAGGAATTCCAATAAAGTCTAAAACGAAGTCTTTTTCAATTTGAGAGTTCATTATATGGGAAACTTTTATCATCATACCCAAATAAACGATCAACAAGCAAATACTATTTAAAATAAATTGCTTTGTTAAATTATTTGATTTTAATTCGGAATCTTTTAAAAATCTAATAATCTGTAGAATAAAAGAAAATATAATACCAATAGAGCCAATTCTAAATAAATAATCTCCTCCAAATATAAAATGCATTTTTGCTATCCAAGCAAAAAAAAGTAAAACAGTTGAGATACAAAAAAGTCTAAAATCAAACTTCATAAATGATTAATTTTTATGTTTTTGTAAATTGATAAAAATCTTCTTTAAGATAGAATTATTAGCAAATTAATATGCTTTAATAATCTTAATAAATAATTAATGTTTTACTATATTTTTAATATTAAGTTCGGTTAATTGTTCTTCAGAAATTTCGCTTGGGGCATCAATCATTACATCTCTGCCCGAATTGTTTTTTGGAAATGCGATAAAATCGCGTATGCTATCAGCTTCACCAAATAATGAGCACAACCTGTCAAAACCAAGCGCAATACCACCATGAGGAGGTGCGCCAAATTCAAATGCATTCATTAAAAACCCAAATTGTTTTTGCGCTTCTTCAGCCGTAAAACCAAGTAATTGAAATAGTTTAGCCTGAAGTTCTTTGGTGTGAATTCTTATACTTCCACCACCAATTTCTACGCCATTAATAACAATGTCGTAAGCGTTAGCTCTCGGAATTTGTTGTTTGTAATTCATTGATCTGTCGCAAATAATTTCTTCGTTATCTTCTGAAATCATTTGGTTAATTATATAAATGTCTTCGGCCTTTGGTGAAGTAAACGGGTGATGTTTGGCAACCCATCTTCCCTGCAACGATTCTAACAAATTAGGATCTCCAAAATTCCATTCAACCAATGGAAAATCAATTACCCATAAGCAAGAAAATTTGCTTTTGTCTCTTAGGCCTAATCTGTTTCCCATTTCTAAACGTAATTCGCTTGCCGCTTTACGTGTTTTTTCTTCTTCGCCGGCCAATACTAAAATTAAATCGCCTTTTTCGGCATTACAAGCAAGTGCCCATTTTTTTAATTCGTCTTCGTTATAAAATTTATCTACACTTGATTTTAAACTGCCATCTTCGTTAACTTTAAGATATACCAATCCACTTGCGCCTATTTGCGGACGTTTTACCCACTCTGTCAATTCATCAAGTTCTTTTCGTGTATAGCCCGCAGCACCTTTGGCGCAAATGGCAATAACTAATTCGGCATCATCAAACACTTTAAAATTTTGACCTTTAACCACTGAATTGAGTTTGTTTAATTTCATTTCAAAGCGCGTGTCAGGCTTATCGTTACCATAATATTTCATGGCATCGGCGTAACTCATGCGCGGAATGGAATTAATATCTATCTCCTTTACAGTTTTAAATAAATGTTTAATTAAGCCTTCAAACGTTTGTAAAATGTCTTCTTGTTCAACAAAACTCATTTCGCAATCTATTTGTGTAAACTCAGGTTGTCTATCTGCTCTTAAATCTTCATCTCTAAAGCATTTTACTATTTGATAATACCTGTCAAATCCACTAACCATTAATAGCTGCTTAAATGTTTGCGGACTTTGTGGCAATGCGTAAAATTGATTTGAGTTCATACGGCTTGGCACAACAAAATCGCGCGCACCCTCGGGAGTAGATTTAATAAGAACCGGCGTTTCAACTTCTAAAAAATGTTGTTTGTCGAGATAGTTTCTGGTTTCTATTGCAATACGGTGGCGTAATTCTAAATTTTTCCGAACGGCATTTCTTCTTAAATCTAAATAACGGTATTTCATCCTTAATTCATCGCCGCCATCGGTGTCATCTTCAATTGTAAAGGGTGGTGTTTTAGATTCATTAAGTATTTTAAAGTCGGTTACCTTTATTTCAATTTCGCCGGTGGGTGTATTTTTATTTTTACTTTCGCGTTCAATAACAATCCCATTAACTTGTAAAACAAATTCACGGCCAAGTGTTCTGGCTTGCAAACATAGTTTACTGTCCCAGTCCATATTAAAAGCTAATTGAGTAATGCCAAATCTGTCGCGCAGATCAATAAAAGTCATACCGCCTAAATCTCGGCTTTTTTGAACCCATCCACACAATTTCACTTCTTTATTTATATCTGAGAGTCTTAATTCTCCGCAAGTATTGCTTCGTAACATGTTGTTTAATTTAGTTTTAAAAATAAGTCTTTTTGGTTAAAATTCAATTTCGGGATTTAATTTTTTTAGTTCATCTTTTTGCTTTAAAATAAATTCATTTAATTTTTCTTCTTCTATATTTTCTTCAGTCATTTTACGGTGATTTAAAGCTGAATTTATTTTGTATATAAGTTTGTTTGTTGCAATTGTTTTTTCGTTAAAACAGGTGTTCGAAAATTTTTCCCAGATGTAATTAATAGCTAATTCGTTAGGGTGTGCCAAATCCTCCTTGTAAAATCTGTAATCACGTAAATCGTCGGTTACCAGCTCGTATGCAGGAAAATAATAACAATTTTTATTTTCATTAACCAATTTAGAGGTGGCTAAAATTAAAGTAGATTTACTAATGTTGTTTTCTATTAAGCCGTCTTTTAAATGTTTTACTGGCGATACCGTAAAGATTATTTTTAATTCGGGATTTAATGTGCGAAGACTTTTTATTAGTTGTGTATAAGAGTCGCAAATTTCATTTACGCTTAATAGTTTTTTATCGAAAATATTAGAAGGTTGTTTATGACAATTAGCTACAACTTTATTTAATTTCAAATGATTGTATAAAAAAGCTGTGCCAAATGTGATAATGAGATAATTTGAGTTAGAAAGAAATCTATTTGCATCAGCATTTTGTTTTTTTATTCGAGTTATTAATTCAGATTTATTTGTGCTGTTAATTGATGAGTGGTGCAGATAACTGTAATATATTCCGTTGCGGTTTAATATAAAATTGTCGTATTCAACATTTAGATTTATGATGTTGCTGAGGCAGTCGGCAATACTTATTGGATTAAATAAAATTCCGTTTGGATTGGCGCTTGTTTTAAATTTATAGGAGCTTAAAATATGGTTAATGTTTTCTGAGAAACAAGATCCTATTAAAAAAATACCTTGATTGTGTTCAATATTAAAATTAAATTTTTGAGGTAAGTAATTTAAATGAAACTGCATCTTGATATTTTATTGCAAACCAAAGGGTAAATTTTTTGAAATTCAGGAATTGTTATTTTTTTTCAGTTCATTAAATTTTTCATCGAGAAACAGTTTTGCACTGTTGTAGTTGTTTTCTACCTCTCCATCTAAAATAGCGTCTTTTAATGAGTTTTTTAATATGCCAATTTCTCTGCCGGGAGGAAGAGAATATAATTTCATTATTTCTTCGCCGCTAATTGGTGGTTGCCAGTTTCTTATTTTATCTTTTTCTTCAAGTTCAATTAATTTTTGTCGTACAATTTCAAAATTTAAAAGATAGCGTTTTACTTTATTCGGATTTTTTGTAGTAATGTCGCTTTCACACAAAATCATTAAATCTTCTATTTGTTCGCCGGCTTCAAACAATAATCTGCGAACGGCACTATCTGTAACTTCTGTTTTGGCTAATACAATTGGGCGTAAATGAAGGGCAACTAGTTTTTGCACATACTTCATTTTTTCGTTTAGCGGCAATTTTAAATTTGTAAAAATTTTAGGAACCATCCGAGCGCCCTTGTCTTCGTGTCCATGAAATGTAAAGCCGTGTCCCTCTTCAAAACGTTTTGTGGCAGGTTTTGCTATGTCGTGTAAAATAGCAGCCCAGCGCAACCATAAATTATCGCTTTTTTTTGCTGTGTTATCAAGTACTTCTAGTGTATGGTAAAAATTATCTTTATGCGATAAACCTTTAATAGTTTCAACACCGTGAAGTTTTACCATTTCGGGGAAGATAATGTGTAAAAGCCCGGTATTAAATAATAAATTAAAACCAACTGACGGAACGGGGGATAAAATAATTTTATTTAGCTCGTCGCATATACGTTCTTTAGATACAATTTTTATACGTTCTTTGTTGCGAGTAATAGCAGTGAGCGATTCGGGGTGAATTGTGAAATTTAATTGCGATGCAAACCTAATGGCTCTCATCATTCTTAAGGGATCGTCGCTGTAGGTGATGTCAGGGTCTAGAGGTGTTCTTAGTATTTTATTTTCTAAATCTTTTAAACCGTTAAATGGGTCTAGTAATTTTCCAAAATTATGTTTGGAAATACCTATTGCTAATGCGTTAATTGTGAAGTCTCTTCTGTTTTGGTCATCTTCCAGTGTTCCATCTTCAACTACAGGATTTCTGGAGTTGCGATTATAACTTTCTTTGCGAGCACCAACAAACTCAACTTCTGTGTCACGGAATTTAACTTGCGCGGTTCCAAAATTTTTAAATGTTGACAGATGAGCTTCTTCGCTAAGTGATTCGTGAAATTTTGTGGCAAGATCAATCCCTTTTCCTATCGTAACAATGTCAATGTCTTTACTACTGCGTTTTAAAAAAATGTCGCGCACATATCCTCCAATAGCATATGCATCAACATTTAAGTCGTCGGCACAAGCTTTAATAAGCTTAAAAATATCCTGTTCTAAAAAAGAATACATTGCTGTGTAAAATTACGTTTTTACGCTTTAAGTGAAGTAAAGAAAGTAATAAGTAAACTATTTATTTAATTGAACTTGCCCTACGTTTTTTTTCCTTAAGAATTAAATTTAATTCTCTTCCGGTTTGTCCTTTAACGCTTGTGTTTTCTTGTGCGCGTCTTATTAAATAAGGTAATACTTCTTTTACCGGGCCGTATGGAACGTATTTGGATACGTTATAATTGTTCAGAGAAAGATTATAGCTGATGTGATCGCTCATGCCAAATAACTGAGAAAAATAAATTCGTTTTTCGGAGGCGGGTATCTGATGTTGATTCATGAGTTCAACCAGATATAAGCTACTTTTTTCGTTGTGAGTACCGGCACAAAGCGCAACCATATTTATGTTTTCCACGCATAATTTTATAGCTTGGTTATAGTCATTATCGCTGGCTTCTTTTGTAGGTTGTATTGGTGAGAGGTATCCCATTTCAGTTGCACGTTTCCTTTCTTTTTCCATATAGGCTCCGCGAACTAATTTTGCACCAATTTGGTAGCCGTTATCTTTACCATCTTGAATTGATTTTTTGAGATAATTAAGTCTGTCGTGACGATACAACTGAAACGTATTATAAATAATGACGTTTGATTTATTAAAAATTGCCATGTTTTCGTTGGCCAACTGATCAATTGCGGGTTGAATCCAACTTTCTTCGGCATCTATAAAAGTGGCTTGATTATTTTCGGAAGCTGTACTGCAAATTTTACTAACGCGATTTTTAACGCGTTCCCATTCCTGATTTTCGTCTTGTGTTAAAGTTGCTCCCGAACTTACTTTTTCTAATAAATTGAAACGTGCCAGACCTGTAACTTTAAATACGCAAAAAGGTATGTTAGCGTCGTTTTTTGCTTTATGAATAGTTTCTAAAGTTTCGTTTAAACAATTATCAAAATCTGTTTCGCTTTCTTTGCCTTCAACGCTATAGTCTAAAATGGTACCAATATTGTATTTACCTAATTGATTTATTGTAACAGAACAATCATGAATTGTCTCGCCACCAACAAATTGTTTAAATATGGTGTTTTTAATTAAGGTTTTAAATCCAATATTTAAAGCAAACGGACTAAGTTTAGCACCCATATTTACGAGTGCCGGGTGGCTAATTAATTTAAACAGCCAGTAAGAATGGTTTAGCTCGCTATTTGATTTTGCTTTAAAAGCATTTTCAGTATTTTCAAAAGAGATCATTACAATTTAGTTTAGTTTGGTGAATTTTTTAAAATCCAAAAACATCTTTAAGGGTTAAAAATTTAATTGTGCCGTATTTTTCTAGTTCTTTTAAATCTAAAGCATCTTTTTTTCCTAACACTAAAACTGTAGTTGGTTTTCCTTTAATGTTTTCTTTTTGGAATTTTTGCACATCATCCAAAGTATAATTTTGTACCTGAGTATAAATATCTTTTCTGGTATCTGTTTTATTGCCGAGATTTTCGGCATTTAAGTAATTAAATAAAATCTCTGTTTTGGTAATGCGTTGAGTTCTCATTTCCTGCAAAATCATTTCTTTAGATGAGTTGAATCCGCTTTCTGAATTTGGCATATCATTAAGTAAGCTGCTTAAACCTTTTAAGGCTTCAGCCAATTTATCGGCCTGCGATCCTATGTAAGAGCTGTTAAAGTATGTTTTATAAAATTTATTCGGTGGCATGTAACGCGAATAGGTTGAATAGGCTAGAGCCTTTGATTCTCTTAGGTCTTGAAATACAATACTGCTCATGCCACCTCCAAAATAGTTATTGTATAAGGCAATTATAGGAACATTTTTTACATCATACTTATTACCGTTTGACAGCATCATAATTTCTACCTGAGTCATATCAAAGTCAATTAAATAAACTGTATTGTCTAAATTTTTTTCTGTAAAATTATATGAAGGAGGCACGGGTAATAATTTATCCGGAACATTATGCATTGTATTAACTAAAGATTTTACATTGTCTATTTCTTTTGGTCCGTAATACAATACTTTGTGTTCAAAATTTAAAAGCGATTTTATTTTGTTATTTATTTCTTCGGCGGTTATTTTATTTACTTCTTCATCGGTTAAAACATACGAGAATGGACTTGTGCTGCCATATCTGGCATAGCTTAACATGGCGCGGTTTAAAATAATTTGTTTTTGAAGTTTTTCATCGTTTCTTGACTTTATAACGTCTGCCAGTAAATTTTTTAATACACTTTCATCAACAATTGGTTTTGCAAGCATGGTTTCAAATAGTTTTACTGCTTTTTCAAAATTAGTGTTAAGTCCTGTTAGACTTACATAGGTGTTTTCATTGTCGCAAAACACATTAAACGAGCAACCTATTTTATAAAATTCTTGTTTAATTTTTGCAGCGTCCATGCCTTCTGTAGCAAGAAATGGAATGTATTTTACTGCAAAGGGTAAGAGTTTATCGTTGTTTTTACCCATGTCAAATTTATAGTATAACTCAAATAAATTATTTTCTGTGTTTTTATTATATAACAATGGAATATTTGATTTCAGAATACTATGAGTTATGTCTTTTTCATAATCTAAAAATTTTGGCTCAATATTTTCCGGTGTTATTTTGCCAATGTTTTGCACAAAAGGAGATACATTGTCTCTGTCTACTTCTACAGGCGTAATTTCTGGTTTCACAACTTTTTGGGTTGTTGTATTTTCTCCTGTTTTTTTGTAAACAACCACGTAATTTGATTTATTGAAATTTTTGTTTGCAAATTCGATAATGTCATTTTTTGTGATTTTCGAAATGCGTTCTATTCTCTCAACTGCATTTTGCCATTTTACGCCGGCAATAAAGGCATTAAGCATTTCTGATGCTCTGTCGTAATTTTGTTCAAGTTCTTTGGTTTTTCTTAATCTGTAATCAGTTATCACAGCTTCTAATAACCAATCAGGGAATTCACCTTTTTTAATTAATTCAATTTGATTTAGAATTAATTCTTCAATTGATTCAAGGGATTGTCCTTCTTTTGGTTCAGCACCAAACCCTAAAACAGAGTAATCATTTAAGCTATAGAGAAAAGCGCTACTGCTGAGGACTTTTTGTGCTTGGTTTAAATTAATGTCCATTAACCCGGCAGTGCCGTTAGATAAAATGCTTGCCATTAAATTACCAATGTCTGCGTCTTTAGTGCCTTCTCCGCCAAGGCGCCAGCCCATTGTAAGGTTTGCAGGATCAGGTCCAATAACTGTTTTAATTACTTTTTTTGTAATCGGTTTTTCAGGATTAAAAACGTATGGAGTAACCGGTTTTGTTTCAAAATTCCCGAAATGTTTTTCTATATCAGCAATTACTTTTTCTGGATCAAAATCGCCACTCATAATAATTGCCATATTATTAGGTACATAGTATTTATTATAAAATTTAGTTATTTCAACCAAAGACGGGTTTTTTAAATGTTCAATTGTTCCAATTGTAGTTTGAGTACCATAAGTGTGATTTTTAAATAAGCCTTCCATTAAAGCTTCGTAAACTTTATTGTTATCGTCATCAAGTCCACGATTTTTTTCTTCGTAAACAGCTTCTAATTCAGTATGAAATAACCTTAATACGGGTTTTCTGAAACGCTCTGCTTCAACTTTCAGCCAAGTATCAATTTGATTGCTTGGTATATCGTTTACATAAACAGTTTGATCAAACGAGGTAAAGGCATTTGTGCCATTAGCACCAATGGATGCCAACATTTTATCGTATTCATTGGCAATGGCATATTTTGCGGCTACTCCGCTAATGCTATCAATGTTATGGTAAATTGCTTTTCGTTTTAAAGGATCTTTTGTTTTGCGATATACTTCATACAAATTTTCTATTTTTTTAATTTCAATCTCTTCCTTTTTGTAATCTTTTGTTCCATAGGTGTCTGTTCCTTTAAAAACCATATGTTCGAGGTAATGAGCTAACCCTGTGGCATTAGCAGGGTCGTTTTTACTGCCAGCTCTTACGGCAATGAATGTTTGAATTCGCGGCGCATTTTTATACACAGATAAATATACTTTTAGGCCGTTTTTTAGTGTATAAATACGCGCTTTTAAAGGGTCATTTGCAGCAGCTTCGTAGTTTAGGCTCGATAAATATTCTATTGAAACCGGCGTTGCAATTTTATTTGGTTTTTCGGTAGGCTTTTTAGGTCTTGGAATTGATTGCGAAAATGATGTTACTGATAATATTATTACCGCTAAAATTAAGTTAAGTCTGTTTATCATTTTATGTATAGTTTTTAGTTTAAAGAATTTGTTTAGTAATCAATTTCACAATCAAAACGTTTTTTTAATTCGTGTAAGACAGGATTTTTTTCGCTCATTATGTTGTAAATATCGTGAGGTTTATAGGCTTTGGTTTGTAATTCATTTATTGACACTTCTATTTCAAGGCCGATTGAGTTATTTTGAAGGTCTTTTCTAATGTCGTCAAGAAAAATTTGTTTATGTTCTAAAAGGTTTTCTTTTTGAGATTCGTTGTAGATTTTTAATTTGATAGTATTGTTTTCGAAAAATATTTCGGCAGATAATAAGGAAGATGCAAATAACCGAGATCCTTTTTCTTGTTTGAGTTTGGCGTAATCCGTAATAACTTTTTTAACGTCGCTTATGGTTACATCTTTATTTTCGATTCTATTAGCGTTGTAAGATGCGGGATCTTGCTTAGCAACCTCGTTTTTAATGACAGGTTGAATTTTTGATTCATTTAAAATAAACTCAGCCTTTATTTTTAATTGATCGAATGGAATAACCGGCTTGTCGGCAATTTTCACTTCAGATGCAAAGGAAGTGGGTTTGTCAGTTTTTGAAGTTGAAACGGATGATTCTTTATTGTTCTGACGATTTAGCTCTTGTTCGTCATTTTTTTTTTCCGCATCTAATGAGGCGGTAAGAAAAGTTAATTGCATCAAGGTCATTTCAACGAGTAACCGTTGATTTTTTGCGCTTTTGTAATTAACATCAGTTTTACTAATTAGTGCTAGCGATTTTAATAAAAAATTAAGGTTACATTTTTGCGATTGTTCAAGATAGCGCTGCCTTAAATTTTCGCTTACTTCAATTAATGATATAGTTTGAGGATCTTTGCTAACTAATATGTTTCGTAAATGTTCTCCTAAGCCAATTAAAAAATTATGACCGTCAAAACCTTTTCTTAAAATATCATCAAAAGTTACCATTATTTCAGACAAATTTTGATTTATGAAAGAATCCGTTATTTTAAAATAATAATCGTAATCGAGAACATTTAGGTTATCTACAACCTGTTTGTATGTTAGGTGGTTTCCGGTAAAGGCCACCATCTGGTCAAAAATAGAACAAGCATCGCGTAAGCCACCATCTGCCTTTTGTGCAATTATTTGTAGAGCCTCTGGTTCAAAACTTACACCTTCTTCTCCGGCCATAAAAGCCAAATGAGAACTGATATCTTCGGTTTTAATTCTATTG
>JBIJCO010000047.1:0-19376 GCA_044344665.1 Bacteroidia bacterium
AAAACCTGACAGCGTGATAAAATGGTGGGAATTATTTTATGTTTTTCGGTAGTTGCTAAAATAAACTTAGCATGTTTTGGCGGTTCTTCTAGTGTTTTTAAAAATGCGTTAAAAGCATTTGAACTAAGCATATGAACTTCGTCAATTATATAAACTTTGTACTCTCCTAACTGAGGGGCGAATCGAACTTGATCTACCAGATGACGAATATCTTCAACGGAGTTGTTGCTGGCGGCATCTAGTTCATATACGTTTAAAGAAGCCCCCGAATTAAATGATGTACAAGATTCACAAGTGTCGCAAGCTTCGCCATTAGCATTGATGTTAAAGCAATTAATGGTTTTTGCGAAAATTCGCGCACAGGTTGTTTTACCCACGCCACGTGGCCCGCAAAATAAATATGCTTGAGCCAGTTGTTTATTTATTATGGCATTTTTTAAAGTATTTGTAATATGACTTTGCCCAACAACAGTATTAAATAGTTGAGGTCTGTACTTTCGGGCGGATACAATAAAATTTTCCATTGATATGGTTTAAATTTACATTAAATAAGTTTTTTGAAAAAAGTTTTTTCTCCATAAAAATGGTTAAATTATTAACCAAGTGTTTATAAATAAATTTTAGAAAGTTACTTTTAGGCAATTGAATTTTAAACGAGTTATAGTTAGTGTATTATCAATTATTTTTCTTAATAATTTGTGTGCGCAGCGATTATTAAAAGGAGTTGTTGTTGAGAAAGATAGTTTAACTAGTATGCCGTTTGTTTATTTAATAAACAAAAGTAACGGCAATGGCACTATGACAGACAACGATGGGAGGTTTGTTTTATCTTCCAGTAATAACGATACGTTAATTTGTTCTTTTGTGGGTTATGCAAAATTATATTTACCGGTTAATAAATTAATTGCCAATAAAAACGGAGAGGTTAAGATAGTAATGGGTAGGCAGTATATTAACTTAAACACTATTACGGTTACTTCTTTTAAAATTAAACCTTACGAGCGAAACTACATGCAATCCATAATAGACAGGAGTAAAATTCAAACGCTCAATTATATAAGCAATCCTATCTCTGCCTTGTACATGCAATACAGCAAGGAAGGGAAACAGGTAAGGAAATTAGCCAAGATTTTTGAAGAGTTATTTATTGAGGAAGGAGTTCAGAAAAAATTAAGTCCCGAAATATTAAGGCGATTAACAGGCGATGATAGCATTGATTATTATGCTTTTAGAAAATATTGTTATAATGTTAGCAACGACTACATAATAACACATGATGGTGTAGAGTTATATTCAAAAATAATGGAATGTTATAAGCGTTGGAAAAACGAAAAGGGCTCACGCTAACAAACAAAATTAATCTGATAAAATTATTTCGTTCAATTAGTGTTCCATATTTCCCAACTTTTTTCGGCTTGAAGATGCAGCATGCTCAAACCGTTTATTGTAGCTGCTCCTTTTTCTTTAGCCTGTTTTAAAAATAAAGTTAGTTCAGGATTATAAATCAAGTCGTAAGCCATGTGGTTAGAGGTAAATAAGTGGTAAGGCAGGCGTGGCGCTTGATTAATATTTGGATACAGACCTAGTGGCGTAGTATTTATTATTAATTTAAAAGCGTCCATTACCCGTTCGTTTATTTCATTGTAGTAAAATGTTTTTGTATTTTTTTTTTCGGAACTAGACACAAAAAATAGTTCTACACCTATGTTTTTTAGGGCATAGGCAACCGCTTTAGAAGCTCCGCCGGTTCCAAGAATCAGAGCACGTTCGTGATTTGTGTCTAAAAAAGGTTTAATGCTTTGCCCAAAACCATAGGCATCTGTATTGAATCCAATTTTTTTATTGTTTACAATTTTTACGCAATTTACCGCGCCTATGCTTTCTGCTTCAGGACTTAATTCGTCTAAAAATTGTATAACGTTTTCTTTGTAGGGGTTTGTTATATTGAAGCCCGAAAAATTAGACGTATTAAGCACAGCTTCTATTTGTTCGCTGTTTTCCACTTCAAAATTTTGATAATAGTAATCTTTAAGATTTTTTTCTAAAAATTTTTTCTCGAAAAATGATTTAGAAAACGAGTGCGCCAACGATTTTCCTATTAAGCCGAAGTTATGCATGGTATTATGATTCGTTGGTTATTTTTTGAATTTATTTTTTAATGCGGCTAATGCACTGTTAATATCATTTGCGTCATAGTTTTCGGTTTTTATTTCTTTTGGTTTGGTGCTTTTAATGTTTTGAGTTTCACCTTTCATGCTAAGCGCAATGCGTTTTCTTTTTACATCTACCTCTGTAACATTTACCCAAACTTTTTGTCCTACCTTAACAATTTTATTAGGGTCGTCAACAAATTCATCTGCTAGTTGCGAAATATGTACCAAGCCGTCTTGATGAACGCCAACATCTACAAATGCACCAAAATTGGTAACGTTAGTAACAATGCCGGGCAATTTCATGCCTTCTCGTAAATCTGAAATTTCGTGAACGTTTTCATCAAAGCTAAAAATTTCAAAACTTTTTCTAGGGTCGCGTCCCGGCTTTTCTAATTCTGTTAAAATATCTTTTAAAGTAGGCAATCCTACAGTTTCTGTAACGTAATTTTGAAGTTGAATTTGTTTTCGTAAATCTTTTTTATCAATTAATTCGTCTATGTTGCAGTTGAGGTCTGTTGCCATTTTCTCAACAATGTGATAGCTTTCTGGATGCACAGCGCTTTTATCTAAAGGATGTTTACCATTTTTAACACGTAAAAATCCGGCACATAATTCAAATACTTTTTCGCCCATGCGAGGTACATTTTTTAAATCTTTTCTTGATGTAAACTCGCCGTTTTCATTGCGATAATCTACAATATTTTGAGCTAAAACCGGACCAATGCCTGATACGTATGAAAGTAATTGTTTTGATGAGGTATTTAGTTCTACACCTACAGCATTAACGCAAGCACTTACCACTTCATCTAATTTATTTTTAAGTTGTGTTTGATCTACATCATGCTGATATTGACCAACTCCTATTGATTTCGGATCGATTTTAACTAACTCTGCCAAAGGGTCGGCAAGTCTTCGTCCTATAGAAACAGCACCTCTAACGGTTAGGTCATATGCAGCAAACTCTTCCCGCGCCACTTCGCTAGCAGAATATACAGAAGCGCCCGCTTCACTTACAACAATAACCGGAATAGTTTTTGGTAAAACATCTATATTTCTAACAAACTGTTCAGTTTCTCTTGATGCTGTACCATTTCCAACAGCAATTGCTTCAATATTATGTTTTTGACAGAATGCTAAAATAACCATTTCGGCTTCGGTAATTTTACGTTGAGGTTCGTGCGGATAAATTACGGTTTCTTCGAGCAGTTTTCCTTGTTTGTTAAGTGCAACCACTTTACAGCCCGATTTAAAACCGGGATCAATGCCTAAAATAGCTTTTTGTCCTAAAGGCGCTGCGAGCAATAGTTCTTTTAAATTATCGGCAAAAACCACAATTGCTTTTTCATCTGCCTGATGTTTTGTAAGCAATCGCATTTCTGCTTCAATACTTGGTTGAAGCAATCTTTTATAACCATCCTCAATAGCTTCCTTAATTTGGTTTGCAGCTTCGCCACGAGATGTAATTATTTTTTTTTCGATAAGAGATAGTGCTTCGTCAGTATCAACGGTAATATCCAAAATTAAAACATCTTCCTTTTCGCCTCGGCGCATAGCTAACATGCGGTGTGAAGGACAGGTCATTAATTTTTCTTCCCATTCAAAATAATCTTCAAATTTTTCGCCTTCGTCTTCTTTGCCTTTAATTACGCGGCTTTTAACAATACCTGTTTTTTTAAACAGTTCGCGAATATTTTCTCTTACAACAGAATCTTCGCTGATTATTTCTGAGATAATGTCGCGTGCGCCTTGCAAAGCATCTAAAATAGACGGAACTTGTTTTTCTTCGGAAATGTATTTTTCGGCCTCTTCAAAAACTAGGTTGTTGTTTTGTTCTAAAATAAATTGGGCGAGTTGCTCAAGACCTTTTTCTCTGGCAATGGTTGCTTTAGTTCTTCTTTTGGGTTTATAGGGTAAATAAAGGTCTTCTAATTTATGAAGTGTTTCTGCCTCAAGTATTTTTTCTTTTAATTCGGGCGTTAATTTATTTTGAGAGTCTATTGATTTTAAAATTGATTCGCGTCTTTGTTCAAGTTGGCGTAAGCGTTCAATTTCATCGCGAATTTGCATAATTTGAACCTCGTCGAGGCTACCGGTGGCTTCTTTTCGGTATCTTGAAATAAATGGAACGGTACCACCTTCATCTAATAGTTCAACAGTAGCTGAAATACTTTTAAGGTCGATGTTTAAAAGTTCAGAAATTTTAAGGAGCAATTTTATTTCGGACATGCAGTTAGTTTTTTCATAAAAGTAACTACGATAAATTGCTTAATTGCTTTGTTTTTTCAACAAAATAATTGGCTTTGTTTGATAACTAAATTTTTCTTTTTTAAAGAAAAAAAACAGGCGAAGTTTTGTTTGATTGCTTCGCCTGTTAAACTATTTATTCTTTAATAAATTTGTGAGATTTAAAATTATCTTCTCCTGCTTGTAACATGTAAATTCCTGATGGTAATTGAGAGGTATTTATTTTTATGGTTTCAGAATTTATAATCCCAGTTAAAATTAATTTACCTGTGTAGTCAATAATTTTGTAAGTTGTTCCGATTAAATTATCGTTTATTAATGTTAGCTCATTTTTTGTTGGATTTGGGAAAACTGAAATAGAGTAGTTACTTTTATTTTCTGTAATTCCGACGTTTCCACCTAAATAAAGGTTATTAATCTCTAGAGGAGTTAACGCACGATTCCAAATTCCAATATCATCAAGTTTACCTTGTACTCCGGCGTTTCCATCTGCAATAGTACCGCTAGTAGTGTTCCCGAAAGTTGCATTACCAGATGTAATTGATAGTTGATTTATTGCCGTTCCTCCATTACCGCATGTGTTACCATCAATATAAATAGCGTATTTATTTATAGAACTATCATAAATAATTACCACATGATGCCAAGCATTGAATGTTGGAATACAAGGTAAAGAGCTTATATAGTTAGATGAATTTGAATTAGAGTAGCCTCCTAAGTGTCCAACATTATTGTTTTGTATATAGGCGGGATTATTTCCTGCCATAACGCAAAACTGTATTCCATCAATATATAAAAACATCGGATAGAAATTTACGGGATAAACACTATTGTACCAGAATGAGAAAGTCATTTTAGTTAGATTACCCAAGGTTGATGAAATATAATCATTTACACCATCTAAATAATAGGCTTTGTTAGTATTACTAAATCTATCAGTAGTCAATATGGCACCATTGTTGACCACACCATTGTGCCCATTCCCACTTTCATCATTAGCGTTTCCGTTAAATGGATACCAAGCAACTAAACCATTGATTGGTAAATAATTTGGTAATGTTTGTGCCTGATTTGATATTGCAAAACATATTGTTGCAACACTTGTTAAAAGTAATTTTTTTGTTTTCATTTTTTTATTGTTTTATTCTGCTTTGTCCCCAAGCAGTGATTATATAAAAAAATCAGCGTGGGACAGTTGCTTTTACTTGTAAGTGAGGGAGTCGAAGCCCTTGAAACAAAGTAAAGCAACGCCCACGCTTTACGTGAGCGTTGTGCTTAAACTTCCCTGTTTCATTTGAACTTTCGACTTTTCACTTACAGGTTGATTAGCAAACGCTAATTATATTTTCGAGTTTTTATTATTTCAAATTATAAATTTTTTAGTTAATGTTAATTTTTATGCTTGAGCTGCCGGTCCGCCAAAATTCATGGGGAAAGGTGTTTCTAAATCTTTTATTTTACCGTTTAGCTGTTCAAATTTTTGAACATTTTCGGCCATTGCTTTTAGTAAGCGTTTGGCATGCTGAGGTGTTAAAACAATTCTTGATTTAACGCGGGCTTTAGGAACGCCTGGCATTATTTTAATAAAATCAATTACAAATTCGCTTTGCGAGTGAGTAATTATAGCCAGGTTAGAATAAATACCCTCTGCAATTTCTTCGCTAAGTTCAATATCGAGATGTGGTTGGTTTTGATTATTGTTTTCTTCCATGTTTATAAATTTATAAATTAAAAATACTGTTGCATTTCTTGTGCTATTTTTTTTGCTTCGCTGCCGGCTTTTTCAGCAAAATCTGTATCAGCCGAAGCGTATATAATTCCGCGGCTTGAATTAATTAACAGGCCGATATCTTTTGTTAAGCCGTGTTTACAAACCTCTTGTAAATTACCACCTTGAGCACCTACCCCCGGTATTAATAAAAAATGATTTGGAATAATTTTTCTTATATCGTCGAGCATTTGAGATTTTGTTGCACCAACAACAAACATCATGTTTTCATTGGTTCCCCAGGAGGCGCATGTTTCAATAACATTTAAATAAAACTCTTTACCGTTAAGTTGTTGTTGTTGAAAATCTGCCGAACCTTCATTGCTGGTTAAGCCCAAAACAATGGCCCATTTTTTGTCGTGTTTTAAAAAAGGTTTTACCGAATCGCTTCCCATATATGGAGCAACAGTAATAGCGTCGCAGTTTAAACGGTTGTAAAATGCTTTTGCGTACATGGCGCTGGTGTTGCCTATATCGCCACGTTTAGCATCGGCAATTAAAAAATGGTTAGGGTAATTTAATTTTATATATTTTAAAGTTTTTTCGAGACTTTCAATGCCACTTAAACCATAAGCCTCATAAAACGCAGTGTTAGGCTTAAAAGCTACACAATACTCTGCGGTTGCATCAATAATTTTTTTATTGAATTCAAAAATAGGGTCTTCTTCATCGAGTAAAAATCGAGGTATTTTTTCAGTATCGGGATCAAGGCCAACGCATAAGAACGTTTTTTTGCTTTTTATTTGGTTGATTAATTCGGAACGGGTCATATTTAATTAGATAACTTATTTAAACAATTTTCAATTAGTATGTCAACACTTTTGTGGTAATTGCTTGTAAATTCTTTACGTACACGATTGGCAATAATTACGCAAATGGTTAAACAATTATGGTTTAGTAGTTTCCCTAAACCATACAAAGCTGATGTTTCCATTTCAAAATTTGTAATTTTTAAATCTCCATATTTAAATTCAGTTAATAGCTCATTTAGATTGGGAGCTGAAGATTTTAATCGTATTTGTCTTCCTTGAGGACCATAGAAACCCGGAGCTGTAGCAGTAATTCCAACAAAAACATTAGAATCTTTAAACTTATTTAATAGTTCATTACTTGCGGCAACGCAGTAAGGGTAAGCTAAATTTTTTTGCCAGTTGGTTTGTTTTATGAAAGCCTCGCTAATTTCGTTTTCGTTTACTGTTTTCCAGTTTTCATAAAAATTTAATAATCCGTCTAACCCAATACCATGTGAGCTTGCCACTAAACCATTTACGGGAATTTCACCTTGTAAGGCGCCGCTGGTTCCCAAACGAATGATGTTTAATTTTCTGTGGTTAGGATTTAATTCTCTTTTTTCTAAATTAATATTAACTGCGGCATCAAGTTCGTTTAAAACAATATCAATATTATCAGTACCAATTCCTGTGCTTAAAACAGTAATTCTTTTGCCGTTAAAGGTACCTGTGTGGGTTATGAATTCCCGGTGTTCGGTTTTAAAATCTATTTTTGAAAAATAACTTGAAATTTGAGCTACGCGATTTTGGTCTCCTACAACAATAACGTCATCGGCAATATCTTCATTTCTTAAATTGATATGGTAAACTCTGTTGTCTTTACCTAAGATTAATTCGGTTTCGGGAAATTGGGACATTGTTTGGTATTTTTTGTTGAATGTAAATATAGCAAATGCTTAAATTAAAAGTTGAGAAATACCAAACAAAAAAACCTTCTCTTTTGGAGAAGGTTTTTGTATAATGAGTTGAAGTAGTTATTTTGTTAATTCTGTAAAACCTGCATCGCTGCGTAATTTTATAAATTCTGCATCATCTTTTGCATATGACTTTAATGCGCCGTCTTTTTCAACTGCTGTTTTTAAGTTAGATATTGCTTCAGCATTGTTACCTGAACGTGCAGAAGCAACAGCTTTTAAATAAAAACTATAAGCCATATCTTTTTCATTGCTAGCATCAATTGTTTCTTTTACTGCAGTTGCAGAACCTGACAATAATTGAGCTAAGGCTTTGTTATGACCTTTAAAATCGCCGAAGTTTGATAAAGCATCAGAGTATTTACCATTACGGATTTCTAAAATACCCATGTTGTATTTTGTTTCAGGAGAGCCTCCTGCTTTATTATAGAGTTCCATCGCAGCAACACGGTTTCCGTTTTTAGCTTCAATAATTCCAAGATTGTTGGCAACGGCAGTTTGACCAGCAGATGCTTTTTCAGCACGTTTAAAAGCTTCGCCTGCTTCAGCAACTTTATTTTGCATTAAAAGAGCTACACCTAAATTGTTTGAACCTCTCCAATCTGAACCATATTGTTTTTCGGCAGCTTGGTAAATCTGTACTTTAGTGTTAATGTCATTAGTTAAGTTAGCACCAGCATAAAGTAATTCTTCGATAGATAAACTATCAGGGTAAGAGGTGGCTAATTTAGAAATTTCTTCATCTGTTCTAGATTTTTTATCAACGTTGATACTTATTTCAGCGCGACGTAATTTTGGTAAAATTTTGTCAGCTAATTCTACGTATGTTTTCGATAAATTCTTAATTTCTTTACGACGTTGTTCGGCGTCAGGATACATGGTTAAAACCCTTAAGATTAATTCTTTGTCAGCAATAGTTGACGCTTCCATTGAAGATTTAAAACCTTCCCAATCTTCTTTTGTAGTACCTATTTGGTATTGTTCTTTGGTTTTACCAAATGTTATTTCTTTGTTTTTGTTTTTTGAAAATTCGCTCATTAAAGCTGCAGATCCGCTTTTTGCACGGTCTTTAGCAAGGTTTTCATTTTTGTCTGTTTCACCATCTGGTGAAGCGTAAGCTGAAACGCTAATACCTTTAAATTCGTAGTAAGGAGAATTTAAATTTTTAGAAATAAATTCGTTTATGGCCTTCATTTCATCGGTTTTCATTTCTGAAGGGCGAACATTAGATTGATTAATGGTATAGTAAATATGAGTTGTTTGATTATCAGACACAACCTTAACAAACGCATCTTTAGCCATTATCCCTTTTTCATCATTACGAACCAATAGAGGTGTTGTAATAGTTGCGTCAGCTAATTCAACCGGGTCAAAGTTTTTTTCTTTCTTTTTTGCTTTTCCAACTGCCCTTACTTCAACTTTAGCGTTACGCATGCTTGGTTCGTAGGCAAATTTTTCCGAGGTATAATTAAATGTTCCACCAGAAGAATAGTTGATTTTTTGACCTGAGCCAACAGCTTTTTCCCCAACCAATTCAATTGGTTTTAGCGTTTTTTCACCTGAAGCAGACTTAATTACCGGAGTTACCGTTAAGGTAACTTTTTTTGCAAATAATTTTGGGTTAAACTTACCATTAACACTAAATTGAATACTGTCTCCATGCATCTCTAGAGGGTTTGGAGATACAGTATACTTAAAATCTTTTTGCTTTTTAAGCATTTTTCCGAGACCATTACAGCCTGTTAATAATAATGTTACCGATAAAACAGTAACTATTTTTGGTAAAAATTTTGAATCCATTCTTGTAAAATTTTGATTTTATAAACTTCACAAAAATATAAAAATATTTTAATTACAGTGTTTTAAATATTAATTAAGCTTAAAACCTTTGTAGAATTTATTTTTAAATGTTTTAATAACATTAAATTAATTCATAAATAAGGTATTGATTAAACTTTTAAATTTGCGCTTAGATTTGGAACAAACATTTAATAAATCAACTGACTTAAATTATTCAAAAATTTCGGGCTTTCTTAAACTTACAAAGTTTAGGCTTGGTTCTTTGGTTGTGTTCTCAGCCATAGTAACCTATTTTACTGTGGTAAAAGTGGTGGATGTGAATACAATTTTTGCACTGGCAATTGGTGGGTTAATGGTTACTTCTGCCGCAAATGGATTTAATCAAATAATAGAATTGGATTTAGACAAACTAATGAACCGGACAAAAAATCGTCCGATGCCTACTGGGGTTTTAAGTATTAGGGAGGCTTTTGTTTTTTGCTCTATTATAGGGTTAGCTGGAACAGTTTTATTGTGGGTATTTACTAATCCCTTATGTGGAATTTTAGGTTTTATATCAATTATTTTGTACGCTCTAGTTTATACACCTTTAAAAAGAATCACACCTTTGTCGGTATTTGTAGGTGCATTTCCTGGAGCTATACCCACGTTAATAGGAGCTGTTGCTGCAAGCAGTGGGTTTGGAGATGTTACATTTTTTTCATTTTTGTTATTTATGATTCAATTTGTTTGGCAATTTCCCCATTTTTGGTCGCTAGCTTGGTTTAACAACGATGACTATGCAAGGGCGGGGTTTCATTTGTTACCATCAAAAGGAGGAAAAGATTTAGCTTCACGATTTCAAATTTTGATTTATTCATTGTTTTTATTGATTACAAGTATTTTTCCTTTTATTTTTCAATTTGTGGGTTTAATAAGTGTTTCAGTTTGTGTTGTATGCGGCTTGGCCTTATCTTTGCAAGCATATAATTTTTACAGGATACCAACCGATGCAAATGCAAAAAAATTATTTTTAGTTACGTTGGTATATTTGCCTGTTGTTCAATTAGCATTAATGACTAAATCATAAAAATTAAAAAAAGTGAAAACAATAAAAAAAGAAAAACCTCATAAGGAAGAGTTTATTTTAGCTAAGCGTAAGGCAGCAAAACCTTTAATGTGGATTGGAATTGTTAGCATTATTATGTTGTTTGCCGGCTTAACCAGTGCTTATGTTGTAAGGGCGCAAAATGGTAATTGGTTAGTTTTTCAACTTCCTTCAATACTAATTATTAGTACGGGTTTAATTATAACCAGCAGTTTAACTATGTTTTCTGCTCAATTAGCAATAAAAAAAAATAATTATAAATTAACCACGTATAGTTTGCTTTTAACTTTAATTTTAGGATTGTTGTTTTTCTATACGCAATATCAAGGATGGAACCAATTAACGGCTCAGGGAATCTATTTTGCTGGTAAATATAGTAATGCATCAGGCTCGTTTTTATTTATTATCGCATTTTTGCATTTAGCGCATATGATAGGAGGGTTGATTGCTCTTATCGTATCATTAACAAAGACTATATTGAAAAAATATTCCTCCTCAGATTACCTTGGTATAGAACTAACTGCAATTTATTGGCACTTTCTTGATATTTTATGGGTCTATTTGTTTTTGTTTTTATATTTTTATCGTTAATATTGCAAAACTATTTTTAACAAGTAATTTAATAAATTTATGGCTCACACAGCAGAAATTGACTCTAAGTCGGCCTGGGATGGCGGACAATCACCATTTAGAGTAAGTTATGGAAAAATGATGATGTGGTTTTTCCTAGTTTCAGACGCATTAACTTTTGGCGGTTTGTTAATTTCATATGGTTTTATTCGTCATAAATATGCAGAGGTTTGGCCAAAAGCAGAGAATGTATTTACCCATTTTCCATTTGTTGAGCAACATTTGCCATTGGCTTATGTGGGTTTAATGACTTTCATTTTAATCATGTCTTCTGTAACTATGGTTTTGGCCGTAGAGGCAGGGCATAGATTAGACAGAAGAGGTGTAACAGTTTGGATGTTTTGGACAATTGTTGGAGGTGCATTATTCGTTGGTTCACAAGCTTGGGAATGGTACCATTTTATTGTAGGTACTGAAGAAGGAGCATTAAGAAATGTTTGGGATATGGCTACAGGAAAATATGTTCAACAAACTTATCATGGAGCTACTATGGTTGTAAATGAATATGGTGTTCCGCAGTTTGCTAATTACTTTTTCTTTATTACGGGTTTTCATGGTTTTCACGTGTTTTCTGGTGTTATTATTAACTTAATAATATTTTTAAATGTTTTAAAAGGCACTTACGAAAAACGCGGGCATTATGAAATGATCGAAAAAGTGGGTTTGTATTGGCATTTTGTTGATTTAGTTTGGGTTTTTGTTTTCACTTTCTTTTATTTACTATAAAACAATTTTATCATTAAAATTATTAATTACTAAAAAATTAAAACTATGGAATTTCACGATGATTATCCTTCATACGAAACAATGGCAAACCACAGTGAAGAGGAAGGTAAAAAAGCCAGAAAAGTCTTATGGAATGTGTTTTGGGTAATGTTGTTTATCACAATTTTTGAGTTGATTGTAGGTTCATTAGCTCCAAGTAAAGGATGGAGCGGAACGTTAGGTCTCAAAGTATTGTTTATAGGTTTAACTGTTGTTAAAGCCGCAGCAATTGTGGTGTGGTTTATGCATTTAGGGCATGAGGTAAAGTTTTTTAAGTATGTTATATTATTACCATATATAATTTTTATTGTTTACACAATATTTATCATACTAACTGAAGGTACTTATTCAGGTCAATCAGGCAAATTTACAAGGGTTGATAAAATATTCATTGACCAACAACAAAATTTAAAGCAATCTCATCATGGCGGAGGAGCAGCAACTCATCAGGAACATGAAAACGCGCATCATTAAGAATTAGAGCTACTGAAAAGTAGCTTTTTTTTTATATCTAAACGAAAATAGTAATTACAAATAAGTATAATCCTAATGCGAAAAGTACTCATACTTACTTATTATTGGCCTCCAAGTGGTGGAGCTGGCGTTCAGCGCTGGCTAAAGTTTGTAAAATACATGCGTTTTTTTGGTTTTGAACCGGTTGTTTACACAGCCGAAGGCGGAGAGATTCCGGTTATAGATAATAGTTTACAAAAGGATATACCCAATGGTGTTGAGGTTTTAAAAAGCAAAATATGGGAGCCTTACGGATTTTATAAAAAATTTATTGGTAGAAAAAAAAACGATAAAATAAATGCTTCGTTTTTAAGCGAGAATAAAAAACCGGGTTTAACTGAAAAAATAAGTATATGGATTCGAGGAAATTTTTTTATACCTGATGCCAGAAAATTCTGGATAAAGCCAAGTATAAACTATTTAAATGCTTATTTAAAAAATAACGAAGTTGATTACATCATAAGTAGTGGTCCACCCCATAGTATGCATATGATTGCCCTTGGATTAAAAAAACAAAATATAAAGTTAAAGTGGATTGCAGATTTTAGGGATTCTTGGACCAATATTGATTTTTATGAAAAATTGAGTTTAACAAAATTAGCAGATAAGAAACATCATAACTTGGAATTAAAAGTTTTACAAAATGCCAACATTGTTTTAAGTGTAGGCGAAACAATGAATAAGGAATTTCAAGAAATTTATAAAAAAAATGGAGGGACTAATTTTGAAAAATTTAAGGTTATAACAAATGGTTTTGATGATGAAGATTTGAAATCAGATGAAATAAGCAAAGACGAAAAATTTAGTATTGCGCACATTGGGACATTAGTAAAGGATAGAAATCCTGATGTGTTATGGAAAGTTTTGCAAAAAATATGCCGTGAAAATGAAAATTTTAAGACAAAACTGGAAGTAAAATTAGTTGGTAAAATTGATGTTTTTGTAAAAGAAGCCATCGAAAAGTATGGGTTAAATCCCTATGTGAAAAAAATAGAATATCTGCCCCATGATAAAGTAATAGAAGAGCAACAACGTTCCAGGGTACTATTATTATTAGTAAATAACACTAAAAACGCCAAGGGCATTCTTACAGGGAAGATTTTTGAGTATATGTCTGCAAGAGTCCCGATACTAGCAATAGGGCCAACAGATGGCGATTTAGCAAAAATAATTCAAGAAACACGAACAGGATTAATCAGCGGTTTTGATGATGAAATTAATTTAGAACATCATATTTTAGAGTTGTTTTTTGGCAAATGTATAGAGGCTGATGTTAAAGAAATAAATAGATACAGTCGCAAAAATTTAACGAAAGAACTTTGTGAACTCTTAAATAAACTCTAAAAAAAGAAATTATAAAATAAAAGTAAATCGGATTAAGATTTTTTTTGTGTTTTAACTTCCTTCCACCCAACTATATCTCTAATAACAACAGAGGCACAAGTTAAACCAAATGCAGCAGGTAAATAAGATATTGTGCCATAAGCAGACTTTTTATATTTGCTACCGTCTGTTTTCATTATAGAGTGTTTTGCCGGTAATTCTGTACTAAATACGCATTTAATACCTTTATAAATATTCATGTAGCGCAAGCGTTTACGAACATACTGCGCCATTGGACAGTTAAAGGTTTGAGCAATATCTACAATGTTAATTTTTGTAGGGTCCATTTTTCCGCCGGCACCCATACTTGAAATTATTCGTTGATTATTGTAATAAGCTGTTTGAAGTAAATATAATTTAGGAGAAATGCTGTCTATGGCGTCTATTACATAGGTAAATTTCTGTTTCATAAACTCTTTCATGTCGTCAGGGTTTTTGAAAGCTTCAATAATATGTAATTCAATTTCCGGATTAATCAACTTTATTCTTTCTCCCATTAATATTGCTTTATTTAAACCATGAGTAGATGTAAGTGCTTGTAGTTGACGGTTTCTATTTGTAGGATCGACAGTATCACCATCAATAATTGTCATTTTGCCAACACCGCTTCTGGCAATAGCTTCAGCGGCATAAGAGCCCACACCGCCTAATCCAACAATTAATATATGTGCGCTATTTAATTTTTCAATACCTTTTTTTCCAACCAAAAGAGAGGTTCGCTCCATCCAGCTTGTGTCCATCATATTTTTATTTTAAAAACAGTTTCAAAATTATTTTGTAGTTGTTGTTGTATTATTTCTTCATCAATTCCTAATAGTTCGGATGCTTTTTTATAAATGTATTTTATAGAAATGTCGGCATCATCAGTTTCTAGAAAGAAATTTTTTCTACCAACATTTTTAAGCGCTTTTGCAGCATTTGACTCATACCCTAGCAACGCTTTCCCAAATGAAAAATAACAACCTTGATCTACTAAAACGCGAGCAATATTTTCGTTGTTATTAAACCCGTGAATAATCACCGGCACATTATTGTCGTTTAAATTCAAACAATTAATTAATTCGTTAAATGCTTTTACGCAATGAATTATCAAAGGTTTTTTAATCTTATTTGCAATTTTTATGTGTTCAACAAATACTTTTTCTTGTAACTCAAAATCTATGTTGCATAGTTTATCTAAACCACATTCTCCAATAGCTAGGCAACGTTTTTCATTTACGATTACTTCTAATTCCTTTATCTGCTCATTACAAGTGCTTTTGTCTAAAAAGCAAGGGTGTAGGCCGTAAGTATAGAAATTAGATCTTTCAGTGGTGTTAATGCCAAGATTAACCAATTCAATTTTGGCATCGTAAAGTTGTTGATGTGTGTGCGTGTTAATAAACACAATTAAATTTTTTTAGTAGGACTTTAATATCGTATTTCAAACTTAGTAACTTTAAAAATCAAAATTTAAGTATGAGTTTAGATAATTATAACAAAGTATCGTCAATAACCTTTTTGCAACTTGAAAATATTGTAGGAAAAGACTTTATTAGCTCAGATGCAGAACAATTAGAAAAATATGGGCAAGACGAAACTGAAGATTTAATTTATTATGCCGAAGTTGTTATAAAGCCCCAAACCGTTGAACAGATAGCCGATGTTGTAAAAATTTGTAATTTATATAAAATACCCATAACTACGCGTGGTGCAGGAACCGGACTAAGTGGCGGAGCATTGCCTATTAAAGGCGGTGTTTTGCTCAGCATGGAAAAATTTAATAAGATTTTAGAAATTGATGAGCGAAATTTGCAAGCTATTGTTGAGCCAGGTGTTATTAATTATGTTTTTCAAGAAGAGGTAAAAAAAGTAGGTTTGTTTTATCCGCCGGACCCTGCCAGCTGGGGAAGCTGCAGTTTAGGTGGAAATATTGCACATAGCAGCGGAGGCCCTAAAGCAGTTAAATATGGAACTACTCGCGATTATGTATTGAATTTAGAAATAGTATTGCCCAATGGTGAGATTATATGGACAGGTGCTAATACCCTGAAATATTCAACAGGTTATAACCTTACTCATTTAATTATTGGGAGTGAAGGAACTTTGGGCATTGTTACCAAAATAGTGTTTAAACTGATCCCATTTCCCAAAAACGATTTGTTGATGCTAATTCCGTTTACCAGCGCAGAAGACGCATGTAAAGCTGTAGGCGAGGTCTTTAAAGAAGGAATAATACCCAGCGCTATGGAGTTTATGGAGCGTGATGCAATTGATTGGAGTATTAAATATTCTGGTGAGGTTAATTTCGAAATTAAGCCGCAATGGCAAGCTTTATTATTAGTTGAGGTTGACGGAAATAATATGGATGTTTTAATGAATGACTGTGAAATTATTAATGAAGTCATGCAAAAAAACAATTGCGACGAAATTTTATTTGCTGACAGTGCAGAACAAAAAAATTCGCTTTGGAAAATTAGGCGCAAAGTAGGAGAGGCAGTTAAGAGTAATAGTATATACAAGGAGGAAGATACCATAGTACCTCGCGCCGAGTTGCCTAGGCTCTTAAAAGGAGTTAAAGATATTGGAAAAAAATACGGTTTTCAGTCTGTTTGCTATGGGCATGCAGGCGATGGTAATTTACATGTAAATATTATTAAAGGAGATTTAAGCGATGAAGCATGGGAACATGATTTACCAAATGGTATTACCGAAATTTTTGAATTGTGTAAAGCTCTTGGAGGTACAATAAGCGGAGAGCATGGGATTGGACTTGTACAAAAAAAATATTTACCAATCGTTTTTTCTCCGTTTCATTTGGAATTAATGAAAAACATAAAAAAAGTTTTCGACCAAAATTATATTTTAAATCCCGGAAAAATTTTTGATTAAAAAGTAATAATATCCTTTTTAAACCGTAATTGTTTATGTTTTAGATCACACAATTGCTAAAATTTGTAAACAAACTCGTTATGAATTTAAAAACGCCTTGATGCCGCCCAAAATTGGCATTAAGAACTGTAAGTATTCCTAGATAATTTATCGCTCCCAAAAAACTTTTGGATTATTGGTTTTATAGTGAATCCAAATAGAATTACTTTTTTCTCCTTTTTCTTCTGCTTTATGAGGTTCTTGTGCATAATAATCAAGTGGAAGAAGTCGGATATAGTTGTAGGTTTTACCATCAGAACTGGTCTCCATATTATACTCGCTCGATGCAGGGCATTCAAGCATATACAGATTTTTTGACATATAATTTCCAAGATAATCTTCTTTTGTTTGCGCACTCTGATTGTTCCAGTTGGCATCCGGATTTAAGATGAGTGTTTTATCATCGATTAGTCGTTCACGAACTTCTTCGATGCTCAATAGTTCTCCTTTTTCATTCATCACATAGGCATCGAAAGTCGGATCAATCCATAACCATTTTTTTAGTGATTCCGAATAAACGGAATTTATGACGTGGCAATCCTGATCAATTTTTAAACTGTCTTTGGGATAGCATGTAACAATTCTCGATTTAATTCCCATGGATAAATAACATTCATTCAAAACCAGCGCGAGTCCTCTGCAATTTAATCCTCTGTTATCTTTTTTACAAACCTCCACCATACTCATCGCATTTTTCACCTCCGGATTTCCATTCATTCCATCATGAGGAACTAAATTATGCACCCAATGCAATAGGTTTAAAATTTTCAACACATCTGTTCCTTTTCCGGCAATACTGTCCAGCTTGAATCCTTTTCGCAATGCCATTAGATTAGCATTATCGCTTGATTGATAGCTAAAAGTAGGTAACGGTCTGCTGTCTGAGAGGTTGTATTTGCCTGCCCTTTTTAGGATACTAAGATAATCTCCAGTTTGCTTGAGTTTTTTATTAAGTGCAATAAATTCTTTCTCTTTTCGGATATTGTCTAAGTCTGTATCAAGTTGTACGTGACCATAATTATTATAACCTGCGTCAATTGATTTTTTAAAACAATTGATAGCTGAAGACTTATTATCTAAAAGTGAATAAATACAGGTTAAATTGTAATAAATATTACTTAGCTCATAGGAACGTTCCTTTTTTTCATCAGCAGATAATTTTTCATATATCAATAGATAGTCAGAGAGTAAGGCATTGAATGTTTTTACATCTCTATTATCGTAAGATGTATTAAAGCCATCAGCTTTTTGATTTATAAATTCATCCATTTTTTGTGATGGAGAAGTTTGCGCAATGAATTGTTGAGCACTTATGAATACTGCGAACAGGAGGATTACTTGTTTTTTCATTTTATTTTTTTATGGTTAGTCGTTATATGATTCGTGTAATTTATCGGACAATTATTTTACCTAATGATGTAGTCATTGTACCCATTAGTTTTCCATTACCGATGGTTAATTGATTTCGAGATTTTTTCTTCAGATCAGCTCGATCTACTTTAATATGCCCTAAACTTGTACTTAATTTAAGGTTACATTCTGATAGTGGATTGTTTAATTGAATTTTAATGTCACCTAAACTGGTCTCCAAGTTACTACCTTCTGAAATCAGAATATTTTCTCCCTCGATATCTCCTAAAGAAGTAACGGAATTTATTTTTCCCGCCAATTCAATCATTGAAATGTCTCCAAGGTCTGTATGCAGATCAATGTAACCGGAAACACTTTTAGCAGTTATATCTCCAAGTGCTGTGTAAATTTTTATTGTATTTGCTTTTAAGCCAATGACATCTATATCACCTAAATCGGAATTGATTCTTACATCAACATTTTCAGGAACATTGAATTCCAGTTTGCTGTTTTCAGACAAGACGCTAACCCCTTTAAATTTCTGATCTTTCTGTTTAACATGAATCGTAAGAACAGAATCCTTCAGCTCATAGCTCAACTCACAATTTCCTTCCTTTTTTTTAGAGAAAACTCCTTTTGCTCTCAGTTGATAATTGTATTTCATGGATATATCTGAACGCTTAGCTCCGCGAATAGATAAATCACTTTTGTCTCCTTTAAAAACTAGATACTTTACGCCGTTAAAAATTGTATCTACCATTAACGTATCATTAACAGACCTCCAATATCTTGAAGCTGTTTCTATCTTTGCTTGCAAATCTGTTTCGTTCACATCAACTTTGCTCAGTAGTGTCGCCTCAGCTTTATTTTTAATTTCATTATTTGTTACTGTATCTTTTGCCGAATTCGTAATTGGGGCAATACTATTAATTTGTAAAGAAGGAATTACTGTTTTATTTTTTTTAGATTCAGTACTTGCATTATTTAAAGAATCAATAGGCAGTATATTTCTATTTTCTTTGACGCTTGGCGAATTTATTTTATTTGGCTTGATATTTTGTTTTCCTG
>JBIJCO010000074.1:0-3687 GCA_044344665.1 Bacteroidia bacterium
CATAGAATTTTTCTAACATCTAATTTGCTTTTAAGCCTGCTGATTTAAGCGCTTTGCGAGATACAAAAATCAGCTTTCTCACCGGCTTACGCTTTAAAAAGCAAAGAGACATTAACGAAAAATTCTATTAGGCCGTTTTAGTAAAACCCATATGGCTTCAAGAGTCTCAGCCACCAAAGTTGTTTTTCGCATCCATGCGTCATGCTGAACTTGATATCTTATTACTACGTCATGCTGAACTTGATTCAGGATCTCTGCACTCTGATAAAAAGAACAGTGTAACTGAGAGCTTAGATTCCGTGTCAAGCCAAAACAAAACATATCTTGTCATGCTGAACTCGATTCAGCATCTCAGTAATAAAACCATAGAATAAAATTATAAACAAGAGTGCTGAGATTTCAAATCAAGTATGAAATGGCTGTTTTATTTTTAAGTACTTAGATTCCTTAGCAAACTCAGAATGACAACACATAATACAATCTATTATGCTAAGTGCAATTCAGTATCTTGGTATTTTATTCATAAAGTTAATTTGATATAATAAAAAAAATCTTAATTTTACTATAGCAAAAGCTGATGTTTGTCAATAAAACCAACGGATTAAAGTCATTAACAAATTTTACCAATCCATTATCTGTTAATAAATTGAAAATTGTTGGCTCAGTAAAAATCACTTCTGTAATTTTATATTAAATTAAAAAACAAAGCCTATGAAAAATTTTACTCACACAAAAAAAATCCTAATGGCAACAGCTGTGCTGCTTTCCTTTAGTGTAAGTTCTCAGAGCTCCAAAAATAAAGTTGTAACAAAAACCCAAAGCAACAGACAGTTATCTTCAACTAACGTTGTTGCTGAAGTGTTACCAGTACCTTTTTGGGCAGAGGATTTTGGTACTTCAGATAAAACTGGTAATCAAGGTGTTTTAGCTGAAAAGGCTAGATTAGTATCTGGCTTATGGTCAGCAAGCAATTTAAGCACTCCTGGTCAAAAAGCAAATTCATGGTACGTTAGCGCAATGGAGGTTGGTTTGGGTTCAGGTAGTTGTTCGCAGCTTTTTTCCGATGATAACACTCAACTAAATAGTACGTTGCATATTGGTCATAAAGATGAAAACGGAAAGGAAGAAAATGGCGCTAAATATTGGAAAAACGAATCGTCTTTTACAGATTCTAGAATTGAAAGTCCTAGTATTGATTGTAGCGGTAAATCTGATATCACCGTAAACTTTGAATATTTTGGTGGTGGAATTGCAGGGACTGATTTTTTATCTCTTTATTATTTTGACGGTGAAGAATGGTCTTTATTGACAACATTTGGTCCGAGCCCTATAAGTACAGAATGTAATAATATATCAAAGGCGCTTTGGAAAACATCGGATACTTATTTTTTACCGGCTTCAGCAAATAATAATCCAAGTGTAAAAATAGGTTTTAGATGGACAAATGAATCATCAGTTGCTGGCAATTCCGAGGGGTTTTCGGTAGCAATTGATAATGTGGTTGTTTCTAGTACTTCTACATCTGGTGGAGGATCTGGTGCACCTAGTGAGAGAATTGCTAAAATTAATAATATCAAGAAAAATAATTTCAAAGCTTCAAATTTAAGAGCTGCAAATAATAATAACAATAATCCTGTAGTATTGGATATACAACCTTTTTGGACAGAGAATTTTGGTACCGCAGATAAAACAGGGAATCAAGGAATTCTTGCAGACAAGGCTAGATTAGAATCTGGCTCATGGTCAGTGAGCAATTTAAGCACTCCCGGTCAAAAAGCTAATGCATGGTATGTAAGCGCTATGGAAGGTGGTATGGGTTCTGGAAGTTGTTCTCAACTTTTTGCTGAGAATAACACTTATTTGAATAATACCTTGCACATTGGTCATAAAGATGAAAATGGCAAAGAAGAAAATGGTGCAAAATACTGGAAAAACGAATCCTCTTACACAGATTTAAGAGTGGAAAGTCCGACCATTGATTGCAGCGGTAAGTCAAATGTCTTAATTAATTTTGATTATTTTTGCGGCGGTATTGCCGGAACTGATTTTCTATCATTGTATTATTTTGATGGAGAAACCTGGTCTTTGTTAACGAATTTTGGACCAAGCGAAAATACCCAAGCTTGTGGAGACATGAGTAAGTCTTTTTGGAGAACTTCAGACTCTCATCAATTACCTGCTTCGGCTGATAACAACGCTAATATAAAAATTGCTTTCAGTTGGAAAAATGCTAATTCAATTGCAGGTAATACTGAAGCTAATTCGATAGCTATAGATAACATTGCTATTTCAGGTTCTTCTTACGTACCACCAAGTAATCCTGGCGGAGATCCAACTGCTAAAACTGCCAAAAAAGATAATACTGAAATTACAAAGGGCGATTTAATTACGGTTAAGGCTGCAGTTGAAAAAACAGAACCAGTTATTTATTTTACAACCACTACAGAAGTAAACCCTACCAGAGAATTAGTTATTGAAAATTCTGTTGATGGTAAAAACTTTACAAAATTAACCGATGTAAAAAGTATTGCACAAGGTACTGTAGCATCAAAGTTATCTTACACATTTGTTGATTACAAAGCTAAAGAAGGTGTAAATTATTACCGTGTAAAGCAAACTAATGCTGATGGTAAATCAATTTATTCAAAAGTGGCTTCAGTAGAATTTAGAAATTCTGGTGAGAAAAAAGCTTCTAGTGTTAACCCAACAGAGGTAGTAAATAACAATAAAATTGATGTGATTGATGTTAAAGCTGTGATTGAAAAAAACGAACCGAGTATTTATTTCACAACTTATACAGAAAAATATCCAGCAAAAGATATCATTATCGAAGGATCTAAAGATGGTATAAATTACAGCCCAATAAGCAAGATTAAGAGTAATGCTAAAAAAGATGTAGTTGGTAAACTATCATACACATACACGGATGCTAATGCTCATGAAGGTGTTAATTACTACCGTATAAAACAAACAAATTCAAACGCAACTGTTATTACATCAAAAGTAGTGTCAGTTGATTTTATAAAAATTAACGATAAAAAAGTAACGTTTACTGTTTATCCTAATCCTAATAGCGGACAATTTACCATCGATTTCTCTGGTATTGAAAATAATCATGAAGTGCAATTAGTATTAAGCGATATGAATGATGGTCGTGAGATTTATACTACTTCTTTCTATTCAAATTCAGTTGAGTCTAATAAAGTAGATGTAAATCCTCCAACTAAAATCCCTACAGGAAGATACGCTTGTTCATTAATTTTTGAAGGTATTAAAAATACCGTAATCATTATGATTGAGTAATTTTAAGTTTTGTTTTTAATAAAAAATTGGGAGGTCTTAATGGCCTCCCTTTTTTGTTTTGTAGCCTGGCTTACAGTGCGCCAATCAATAATAAAATTTTGGACACTCAGCCTGTCGAAGTGTCTATTTAAAATGTTAAGTCGAGCGAAGTCGAGACCAGTTTCAATATTTCATTTTTACGCAGTAATCAATTACAATAAGATAAAATAGTTTATTCCACTTTTTCTTGATAAAAAGTGGAGCAAAAATCAAGTCTTCATAGAATTTTTCTAACATCTAATTTGCTTTTAAGCCTGCTGATTTAAGCGCTTTGCGAGATACAAAAATCAGCTTTCTCACCGGCTTACGCTTTAAAAAGCAAAGAGACATTAACGAAAAATTCTA
>JBIJCO010000026.1:0-41101 GCA_044344665.1 Bacteroidia bacterium
GCCCCGTCCAAGTATAAGACGTTGCTGCCGGTGAAGTTAAATTTAAGGTGCTACCTGGACAAACTGGACTATTGCTGCCAGGAAGAACAACCGGTAAAGGATTTACTGCAACTGTAACCGTTGCTGTTGCTGTATTGCAACCTCCTGACAAAGATGCTGTAACTGAATACGTAGTGGTAACAAATGGTGATACCGTAAAACTTGATCCTACAATATTACCAGGGTTTGTCGTATATGTTAAACCACCTGACAAGGCAATGGTTGATAAATTGCCCGAACAAATAGTTGTTGGATTTGATACTGCTGAAATAGTTCCACTTGCTCCGGCTGTATATGAAATTATTACTAAGCCGTTTCCGGGGTTGTTTCCACCAAGACATGTTCCTCCTGGAGGCACTAAACTAGAGCCACCTCCACCTCCGCCTCCACCATTTCCTCCAGTACAACAGCCATCATTTCCACCTCCGCCACCACCATAATAACCACCACCACCACCACCACCAGGTGCAGTTTGCCACATACCACCATTACCACCTTGTCCTAAAGATCCGGGAAATCCTCCAGTAGGAACACCAGCCCATGGTGCACCACCATTACCACCTGCCAATTGTGTACCGCCGCCGCCGCCAGCACCAAAGGAGTTTATACCAGCTGCGCCATTATTACAATTTGCATTACCTCCACCAACCTGGCTAGAACCACCTCCTCTGCCACCGCCGCCACCGGCTACAATCACTCTATTTGGTAAAGCATATGGCGCAATTCTCACATCAGATGCACCTCCACCTCCCCAAGATGAATAAATTGCGCTTCCAGTTGATGCTTGCCCATTTCCACCTCCATTGAATCCACCAGAAGCTGCACCCTGAGTTCCCATTCCTCCAACTCTAACTTGTAAAATTTGCCCAGGAGTTACCGCTAAAGTGCCTGTAATACTTGCGCCTAAACCACCATTAACACCTCCGCCTTTTGCCCCTTTGGCTGTTACTGTTACAATGTTTACACAAGGTGGTACAGTAAATGTTTGTAGTGCTCCGGTAAAATTAAATGTAACTCCTGGTGGTGGCGGACCGGGAGTAATGCAAGAAATAGAGGCTGTCCAGCCTGAATAAACAACAGAGCCATCAGAAGTAAATCTAATTGTAACACATCCACCAGCTGGGGTACTAAAACTTGGAGGAAGAGCAGAGCCGGAATACTGCCCTACCAAGGGCGAAGCAGTACTGTTTCCATTGTAAATATAGAGATAATCCCATCCATTCTCTAAAAAGAAAGCTGTAAAATTAATGGTTAAAACTTGACCTGGAGGTGCACAAAAAGTTGCAGTAAAATTTTGGTTATTTGTATAATTTCCGCCAGGTCCGCCAGAATCATAGAATAATTGGCCACAAGGGTTAGGAACATTTCCTAAATTAGAGTTTAAGATAATTTGAGAATAAGTAGCAGTTGTTAAAATAGTAGAAATAATTAACGACAAAATTTTTTTCATAAATAAGAATTTAATAATCGTTAAAACGAATTTCGTTGAAATTAATTTTTTTTTTTTTTTAACGAAAAAAATTCACTCAATATAACTGTATATTTACTCAAAAAATTGTTATTAATAATTTATTGAAAAAAATTACAAATTCTGTAATTTGGTTATCGATATTAAACGGAAAAAAACTTAGATGTCAATTTTTAACTCTACCGAGTTTCTTGAAATAGAAATTATTAATGCCTCCAAAAAAGCTGAGGCTTTAAAAGCTTTGATTCTTTATAATGATGATGTAAATACCTTTGACTTTGTGACTGATTCTCTAATTGAGGTATGTGAGCATGACCTCTTACAGGCCGAACAGTGTACCTATTTGGTTCATTACACCGGCAAGTGCGTTGTAAAAAACGGAACTTATAAAAAATTAAAACCGCTTTGCGAGGCCCTGTTAGAAAGAGGTTTAACTGCAAAAATTGAAAACTAAACGGATATTAACTCATTTCAAAAATAAATTAAAATGAAAAAAACAATACTATCAATTGCTCTACTTTCAGCGTTTTTTTTCTCCTGTCATAAAAATGCTATTACCGGAAAAAGGGCGTTTACACTAATTCCGGAAAGTGAAATGATGGCCATGAGTTATACTGAATATGATAAATTTTTAACTGAAAATAAACCTCTACCCGATACCGATGAACGCGTAAAAATGGTAAAACGCAGCGGATTAAGGATTCAAAAAGCTGTAGAAAAATTTTATGCCGAAAAGGGATTAAGTAAAGATTTACAAGGATATAACTGGGAATTTAATGTTGTTGACGATAATACTGTAAACGCTTGGTGTATGCCCGGTGGCAAGGTTGTTGTTTATACTGGCATTTTACCGGTAACTCAAAACGAAGAATCATTAGCCATTGTTATGGGGCACGAAATTGCACATGCTATTGCTCGTCACGGAAATCAGCGTATGAGTGAACAATTACTTGTTCAATTTGGAGGTGCAGCATTATCTGTAGCACTATCTCAAAAACCCACATTAACACAACAAATATTTGCTCAAGCATACGGTATTACTACCACGTTAGGATCTTTGAAATATAGCAGATCTCACGAAACAGAAGCCGACAAAATGGGAATTATTTTTGCAGCTATGGCAGGTTACAACCCCGAAGCTGCTGTTTCTTTTTGGCAAAGAATGTCTGAATCAGGGGGTGGACAAAAACCACCTGAATTATTAAGCACACATCCAAGTGATGAAAGAAGAATTTCAGATTTAAAAGCTTTTATGCCTGAAGCAAAAAAATATTACAAACCTCAGTAAGAAAATAAACAAATTAATTTACAGTTTTCTGAAAAATATAACATGCCATATTACCATCATCATCAAAACCAGTTATCGTAATATCTATAGGTGTATTACATAATTTTAAATCAAACGGATACTTTACTTTAATATAATTTTCTGTAAAACCATACATAAATCCGTTTTTATTTTCATGCTCAAATATCACACTTAGTTCCTTACCTTTTTGTTTTTCATAGAAGGTACGCAATTTTTTTGCTGACAATATGCGCAACATTTTATTACGTCGTTTACGCTCTTGCATTGGAACTGAAGCTGTCATCATAATTGCCTCAGTGTTATCTCGTTCACTATACGTAAAAACATGTAAATAAGAAATATCCAAAGCATTTAAAAAATTATAGGTTTCTAAAAACTCTTCCTCAGTTTCTCCTGGAAACCCAACTATTACATCAACTCCAATACAGCAGTTAGGCATTACACTTTTTATTTTTGAAACTCTGTCGGCATACAATTCTTTTTGATAGCGCCTTTTCATTCGTTTTAAAACTCCATTACTTCCACTTTGAAGAGGAATATGAAAATGCGGTACAAATTTTTTTGAACGAGAAACAAAATCAATAATCTCATCTTTCAACAAATTAGGTTCTATAGAAGAAATTCTAAAACGCTCAATTTCGTTAACATTATCCAACTCAGAAATTAAATCAAGAAAGTTAAAGTGTTTTGTTTTTTTTGTGGCGGCATCAATAACTTTCCCATATCCAAAGTCCCCGATATTTACACCGGTTAAAACAATTTCTTTAATACCCGACAACCCAATTTTTACGGCATTACTAACAGCATTTTCAATAGTGTCACTTCTACTCTTCCCTCTTGCTAATGGTATGGTGCAGAATGTACAAGAATAATCGCAACCATCCTGAACTTTTAAAAAAGAACGCGTTCTATCTCCAACGCTATATGAATCAACAAAAAAATCAGCATTTGAGATTTCACAATTATAAATTTGGGCATGTGTTTGCTTTCCTGATAGATTTATATAATTTAATAATTTAAACTTTTCAGTAGCTCCTAAAACAACATCAACGCCTTGTATAGATGAAATTTCTTCAGGTTTAAGTTGAGCGTAACAACCTACCACAGCAATGAACGCATCCGGATTTTTAGACAAAGCATTTTTTACAATTGTTTTACATTCTTTATCCGCATTTTCAGTAACAGAACACGTGTTAATTACATATACATCCGCTGCTTCCGAGAAATCTTTTTTTATAAATCCTTTCTCTTGAAACATCCTGGCAATGGTTGATGATTCTGAAAAATTTAACTTGCAACCTAATGTATGAAATGCAACTGTTTTATTCAAAAAAGACATATGTGCAAAAGTAACAAATAATCGCTTTACAGCATTGAATTAGAATAAAGGTTTTAATTAAAAACATATCTAATAAATCAGTTGTATACATAAGCGTAAACTCATCTTTTTGTAGTAAATTTGCCATTTGAATTTTATATATGGAATTAAATGTATTAACAGCAATTACTCCAATTGACGGACGTTACAGAAAAACAACAGAGTCAATATCTAAGTATTTTTCTGAATTTGGTTTAATAAAATACCGGGTATTAGTAGAAATTGAATATTTCATAACCTTGTCTGAATTTGGTTTACCACAACTTCCAGAATTAGCAATTTCAGATAAAATTGCCTTAAAAAATATTTATACCAATTTCACGCTAGGTGATGCTTCAAAAATAAAAGAAACAGAAAAAATCACAAACCATGATGTAAAAGCGGTTGAATATTTTTTAAAAGAAAAGCTACAAGAAATCGGTTTAGAAAAACATGCAGAATTTGTTCATTTTGGCTTAACATCTCAAGATATTAATAACACCAGCATTCCTTTATTACTTAAGCACGCTACTATTCAAGAATTAATTCCAACTCTAAATAATATAATAGACAAAATTACCGAACTCAGCAAAGAATGGATAGAAGTTCCTCTGCTAGCCAAAACCCATGGTCAGCCTGCCTCACCTACTAAATTAGGAAAAGAGTTTTATGTTTTTGTAGAAAGACTGCAAGCACAATTAAATCAATTAAAAGGAGTACCTTTTTCGGCTAAATTTGGTGGGGCTACCGGAAATTTTAACGCTCATCAAATAGCATATTCTTCTAAAAACTGGATAGAATTTGGAAACCACTTTGTAAATAAAATTTTAGAATTAAATAGGTCGCAATTTACTACCCAAATTGAACATTATGATAATATAGCTTCTTATTGTGACGCATTAAAACGCATTAATACAATTTTAATTGATTTTTGCAGAGATATTTGGACCTATGTAAGCATGGAATATTTTAAACAAAAATTAAAAGCCGGAGAAATTGGCTCATCTGCCATGCCGCACAAAGTAAACCCAATAGATTTTGAAAACGCCGAAGGAAATTTAGGTATTGCAAATGCTTTACTTGAGCACCTCTCAGCAAAATTGCCAATTTCAAGATTACAAAGAGATTTAACAGACAGCACTGTTTTAAGAAATTTAGGAAACCCAATTGCACATTCCTTAATCGCTTTCTCAAGTATTTTAAAAGGTTTAAATAAATTAATTTTAAATGAAAGTGCATTGGCTCACGATTTGGAAAAAAATTGGGCTGTTGTAGCCGAAGCCATTCAAACTATTTTACGTCGAGAGGGTTATCCAAAACCTTATGAAGCACTAAAAGAACTTACCAGAACAAATAAACATATCACACAAAATTCATTAATAGAATTTATAAATGGATTAAATGTTGATGAAAAAATTAAGAACGAATTAAAAAAAATCACACCTCATAATTACACCGGTATACATCCAATTTTTTAATACATGAACAAAGTTTGGACTTTTATAGTAAGCAAAAAACTATCTACTGAAGAAATTAATTTATTAATCCAACAAGGAAATAATTTTATTTCGGAATGGACTGCGCATGAACAAAAATTAACTTCGAGCTTTGAGCTTTTTAAAGAAAGGATAATAATTGTTAAAGTAGATGAAGAAAATACAAGCGCAAGCGGTTGCAGCATTGACAAGCTAACAAGATTTATAAAAAATTTAGAGAAACAATTTAGCTTAGAATTACTAAACAGAATGCTTGTTGCCTTAAAAAAAGAAGATCAAATTGAGATTGTAAACGCATCAAAAGTAAAAGAACTAATTTCTCAAAATATACTTACTGAAAACACAATCGTATATAATACTTCCGCAAGCAATCAAAAAGAATTAGATAATTGGGAAGAAAAATTAAATTCAACTTGGCTTAAAAAATATTTAGTTTAAATCCAAAAACATAATCTATTTTTTTTAAGTCAAATTCATTTAAAGGGAGTTCAACATTTATTTTATAAAATAAATTATCAACACTATACAACATTCTTTTTTGCTTTTGTTAAAAACTATGCCCAATAAAAATGCCTAATTAGTTTAAATTTACAATCAACAAAACAAGTCATTTACTTTTTGCTTTAACTAATGAAAATTACATATTACGGACATTCATGTTTTGGAGTAGAAATTAACGGAAGTAATTTATTATTTGACCCTTTTATATCCAATAATGTTTTAGCAAAAAACATTAATTTATCCGAAATTAAAGCAGATTATATTTTAATTTCTCATGGACATGAAGACCATATAGCAGATGCAGAATTTATTGCAAAACACACCCAAGCAAAAGTGGTTTGTAATTGGGAAATAAATCTTTGGCTAGAAAAAAAAGGAGTAACTGATATTCATCCAATGAACATTGGTGGTAAAATAAAGCTAAATTTTGGAAGTATAAAATGTGTAGATGCAAAACATAGTAGCAGTTTACCTGATGGAACATATGGAGGAAATCCAATGGGATTTGTAATAGAAAGTTCAGAAGGCAACTTTTATTATGCTGGTGATACTGCATTAACTTACGACATGAAATTAATTGGAAATTACAGAAGTATAGATTTTGCATTTTTACCAATTGGCGATAATTTCACTATGGGAGTTGATAATGCCATAATTGCTTGCGATTTTATTAATTGCAAACAAATTATTGGCATGCATTACGATACTTTTGGGCATATAACCATTGATAAAAATGAAGCGCAGTTAAAATTTGAACAAGCTGGTAAAAATTTAACCTTATTAAAAATAGGTGACACAATTTCAAAATAAATAAACACAACTTAATACCAAAAAATGGGAAAAATAATAGCAATAGCAAACCAAAAAGGTGGCGTAGGTAAAACAACAAGCGCAATTAATTTAGCAGCAAGCTTGGCTGTTTTAGAATATAAAACATTATTGGTAGATGCTGATCCTCAGTCGAATGCTACATCAGGAGTAGGAATAGATCCTGCAAATGTAAAAGCTGGATTATACGAATGCATAATTGACAGTGTAAACCCAAAAGATGTTATACTAAATACAGACACGCCAAATTTATTTATATTACCTACAAATGCTGACTTGGTTGGAGTTGAATTAGAATTGGTAAATCTTACCAATCGAGAGTACATGATGAAAAAAGCTTTAGATAAGATAAAAGACAAGTATGATTTTATTATTTTAGATTGTTGTCCATCATTAGGCTTAACGGTAATTAATGCTTTATCTGCTGCTGATAGCGTTATAATTCCTGTTCAATGCGAATATTTTGCTTTGGAGGGTATGGGTAAATTATTACAAACTATTAAAATAGTTCAATCGCATTTAAACACAAATTTAGATATTGAAGGGGTATTATTGACAATGTTTGATGGGCGTTTGCGCCTAGCTAACCAAGTTGTTGAAGAAGTAAAAACTCATTTTCAAGACATGGTTTTTGACACCCTTATTCAGCGAAACACAAAATTAGCCGAGGCGCCAAGTTTTGGTAAAACAATTATTATGCATGATGCCATAGGAAAGGGTTCCACTAGTTATTTAAACCTGGCGCGTGAAATCCTACAAAGAAATGGTTTAACAAAGATAAGTGATAGTGACAGAATGATTGATTTACCAGAATCAGAAGAAGAACTTAGGGAGGACATTTAAAACCTTTTAAATAAACGTTCTTAAATCAATTATAAATTTTTAATTTTCATTATAAACAAAATGAGTAATAACAAAAAACCGGCATTGGGCAGAGGATTAAGTGCATTGTTAGAAAACGCCAAAACAGACATTACATCAAGACAAATGGGGGAAGGTGCGCCTGTTGTGAATTCTGTATCTGTAATTAAAATAAACAATATAGAGGTTAATCCATTTCAGCCGCGAACTAATTTTGAAGAAAATGCATTACAGGAATTAAGTGATAGTATTAAACTTCATGGTATCATTCAACCATTAACCGTAAGAAAATTAGGTTATGATAGATACCAATTAATTTCCGGCGAAAGAAGATTCAGGGCGTCTCAATTAGCAGGTTTAACTGAGGTACCAGCATACATAAGAGTTGCAGATGATCAAGCCATGTTAGAAATGGCTTTAGTCGAAAATATTCAAAGAGAAGATTTAGATCCTATTGAAGTTTCCTTATCCTACAAAAGATTGATTGATGAATGTGATTTAACACAAGAAAAATTAAGCGAAAAAGTTGGAAAGCAACGCAGTACGGTTACAAATTTTTTGCGTTTACTAAAACTTCCTGCACCAATTCAGAAAGCATTGCGTGATAGAGATATTACTATGGGTCACGCTAAAGCTTTAATTAACATAGATAATGAAGACAGACAATTAGCCATTTTTGCAATGGCAATTGAACAAGATTTGTCAGTTAGACAAATTGAGGATTTAGCTAGAGGTGAAAAAATAAAAGTTACACCAAAAATAAGCAGATTAGAAAAACCTCTAACAATTGAAGATAAGACTATAACAAAAAAATTAGAGAAAATTTTCAATAATTCATGTACATTTAAGAGGAACTCTAAAGGTGGAGGTAGCATTACTTTAAAATTTAGTAACGATAAAGATTTGCAGTCCATTATTTCTTATTTCGGAATAGAATAACGACAATACTAAATCTTTTTTATACTAATTTTATTTCCTTCAGGTTTTTTGAATTAATTTATTTTGAAAAAAATCTTACTAATATCTGATACTCATAATTATTTAGACCCTTTACTTATTAAACATATTAATTATTCCGATGAAGTATGGCATGCCGGAGATATCGGATCGAATAAATTATGTTTAGAACTTCAAAAAATAAAACCTTTTAGAGCTGTATTTGGAAATATTGATGATAATGAAGTAAGAAGTAACTATCCCGAAAATTTATTTTTTACTTGCGAAGATCTTTCTGTATTTATAACACACATCGGAGGCTATCCTGGAAAATATCCAGCTAAAATAAAATATGAATTATTAAAATATAAACCAAAACTCTTCATTTGTGGACATTCGCATATTTTAAAAATAATATTTGATAAGGATTTAAATTTACTACACATTAATCCCGGTGCTGCCGGCATTCAAGGTTTTCATAAAACAAAAACTGCAGTTAGATTTGAAATTGAAAAAGGCGAAATAAAAAACTTGGCAATCATTGAATTAGGAAACAGAACTATAATAAATTAAAAAATGAAAAACGAAAATAGCAACACTTATTTTAGTAATGAAGCCTTAGCAAAATTTGTAAGTGCACAAGGAAAAACAATTGAAAAAGTAATTTGTCATTTGTGGCAAAACAAATTAAATCCGAACGAAGTATTTGAAATTATTGATAACGTTGATTTACTATTTACCGACAAAAATAAGCTTACCATTGGATGTAATGAAATTGGCGATGGATTGGATGCTATAGATTATAATTATAAAACAGCTGCAATAGCCTTAGAAAATGAATTTGAAGGAAAAATAAAGGTATATGCCATTGATGCCTCCGCTACAAAAATGTGGAAAGACGTAATAGGTAAAAAACTCAACGCAGTAAGAATTTCGCGTGATGGGGAATCATATCTATCTAACTCAATTAGATTAGATTTTGAAGATGAATTAAGAGAAATTGAAGTAAACCCTATAGACGGAATAATAATTGATTACTTTGAGGAAGAGGACTCTTATAAAACATTAAAGGATTAAAAACATTAAAACGTTAATGTAATTATGCAATTAGTTAATCTTTATCATACTCAGCTGCATTAATTACTTCAGTATCAATAATACCAATAATTTTAATATCAGTTCTTCTGTTTTGTGCACGACCTTCAGGGTTATCGCTACCGTCAGCATTTTCATTTGGAGCAATAGGCTTACTCTCTCCATATCCTTTTGCTTTTAACCTTTCTGATAGTATTCCTTTGCTAACTAAATAAGCCATTAAACTTTCTGCACGTTGCTGAGATAATTTTTCGTTATACTTATCGCTTCCTTTACTATCTGTATGCGACTGAATTTCAATTATCAATTCCGGATTTGCTATCATTAAAGATAGCACAGTCGTGTCAATTGCAACCTTGCTTGCTTCAACAATATTAGATTTATCAAATTCATATTGTATGTTAGGAATTCGGATAGGCTCTTTTGGCTTTTTTGCCATTAATAAATTTTTAGTAATATCTTGCGATGTGTTTATACCTATAGTTGTTACATCAGTTGAATTTCCAAGAAAATCAGTCTTCTTAACAACTAAAAAATAATCTTGATTTGCTTCTACCCTAGTTTTATAATTGCCATCATTATCAGATTGTAACGTTTTAATTAAAAACTTCTCCTTTGTTTTTTTATCTGTTAAATATACCTCTATTGTAGCTTGAGGTATTGCTAAATCGGGATCTATCATTTGACTGATATTTCCTTTTAAATTAATCTTGATATACTCAGTATGTTTATAAGAATAAATATCATCACAACAAGCATTGTTTTTTAGAGAGTTACTACCTTTTCTATTACTCACAACAAAACCTTCTTCTCTATTTGGAGAAATTGTAAAATAAATATCATCAGAACCAGTATTTATTGGCTGCCCAACATTTTGAACGCTCATCCATTTTTTTCCGTCACCAACTGCTTTAAATACATCATATCCTCCTAAACCACCTAAACCATCAGAACTAAAATACAATGACCTAGTTTCGTTATCAAAAAAAGGCGTAATTTCATTTTGCGGGGTATTTATTTTATTTCCTGCGTTCTTTGGATTTTTATATGTTTTATTTTTTTTATCATAAATAGTAAACCAAATATCCAATCCCCCCCTACCTTCGTCATTATTACTTACAAAATAAATTACTTCATTACCTTTCGCCGGATCAGTAATCACTGCAGGCATAGTGGATGTATATTTCGGATTATTAATATTTTTAGGCAGTTTAATTGGCTCACTCCATTCTTCTCCATTTTTTTCTGAAACATATATAGCGCATACCATTTCTTGTTTTGAATTGAGATTACACCGAGTAAAATATATTCTCTTTTTATCAGGACTGAAACAAGCGTTACCTGTATTAAAATCTGAAGAATTTAAATTATTGCCGTACTCACCAAAATATTTCCATTCATTATCTTTTCGCTTAGCTATATATAACTTTCTTTTTACGCTTTTAATAGTATCATCTAGATATATATACTCTTTTTTATTTGTTCTAAGAGATGTAAAAACGATTGTATTTTCATCAATAAAGAAAGGCGCACCCTCTGTATTAACTTTATTTATGGATGAATCTAAATGATTAACTACAATTTTTTTCTCGGTTTTAGCAATTTTTTGAACAGAATCGCAAAATACAATTTCTTTAGTTGCAAATTTTTTAAGTAGTTTGTCTGAACCAGTGTAATCTTTCTTAAATTTTTGAAAATTTGTCTTGGCACTATCATACAGACCATTAGATTTTTGCATTTGCGCATGATAATAAAGTGCTGAAGGCGCATCTTTTGAATTAGACTTATATGCATTTAAAAACATATGCTGAGCCTTATCGTAATCTCTTATTTGCATATAAGCATGCGCAAGTAAATCCATCACTTTTGCATCGGAACTATTTTTCTTTAAATAAGCTTCGAAAAAAGAAATAGCGGTAGCAGGATCATTTTGGCTTATAGCACTTTTACCTAATTTTTTTAAAACCTTGGCAGATGAACTTTTAATTAATAAAGTATCTGTTTGAGATTTTAAGGTGAATCCTAATAGAACAAAATAAATTATGTATTTAATATCTCTCACAAGGTATTTCAATTTTATTTAAACGTGTGTTTTTTGCCTTATAAATAATTGCTATTTCAAAAGCTCCTTTATTGTCTACCGCAGTTTTTAATTTTGACATAGTAATGTCATAGCTAAACCCAATTGTATAGTTTGAGTAATTTATTCCAGCAGTTAAAATTCCTGCATCCGAATTTCTGTTAATGCCTGCACGCCACATAAATCCTCCAAAAACAGAGTTTGTAAAAAAATTATTTTTTAATAGAATATATTCCATATTAAAACCACTTACCCAATCACTAACTTTAGTTGTTAAACCATACATAGTATATCCCTTTAAAATGATTTTGTCATTTAAATAATAATTAAGATTTACATTATAGGCCTGTCTGATTTTCAACTTATTTGTATTACTTAAAAAACTTTCTTTTGGTTTATTTAAATGAAAAAAAGCCAGTGAAAGCTCGGGTTCAAAATTTCCAATCTTTTTTGAGATATTAAATCCTGAATTTAAATCTAAGTAAGAAAATTTTTGTACAACACTATTCTCAATGTTTGGTAAAGAATTGTCAAATGTTCCTGTTCCGATATTAAATTGATTTGGAAATGAGTGTGAATAAAAATCAATAGATTTAACTACAAACCCCGGTTGAATTCCGAAACTAACATTGTAACCAGAAATCTTTTTGTGAATAGCAGCTGAAGGCATTATTTTCATTACTTGTAAATTACCTCCAGACTTATCATTAATAAAAATTAATCCACCACTAATTTGTTGACCGCTAGGATAAATATTGAAATCACCACCGGCACTAAATGTATTATAAGCGCTTGAAATATCACGCCATTGGCTTCTATAATTTCCGAATACACGGAATGGTCCTTTATAATTACCAGTATTTGCAGGGTTTAAAGAAAGTGGAGAGAAATAATATTGACTAAAATGTATGTCTTGCGAAAACATTTTAGTAATAAAAATTATAAAGAAAATATTTAAAGTTAGTTTTCTCAAAACAATTTATTTAATCAATTTAAATGTGCCTGTTTTTAATATCGGTTGGTCATCTATGTAATTATAACCAGAAACTTGATAGATATATGTTTCAATATTTTGAATTATACCATTATAAGTACCATCCCAACCTACATCAATGTCATTGGTTTCAAAAAGCAATTGCCCCCAACGATTATAAATTCTATAATAATTTAATTTTTTTATACCCCAGCCTTTAATAAAGATGATATCATTGACACCATCCCCATTAGGCGTAAATGCTGTTGGTAAATCAAAAGTGCCTTTTTGTTCTACTATTATTGAATAAGTACTTATTGTTGTAAAACAACGCAAATAATCTATAACAGTTAAGCTATAAGTTGTATTAATAGTGGTTGTTGAAACTGGATTAGGACAATTTATACAACTTAAATCTTTTTCAGGAGTCCATGTATAAGAAAAATTTGAACCTGAATTATTATTTAAATTAATTAGTTGCCCCACAATCACGGTAGTATCCCAATTAAAACTAATTGCCGGTAGCTGTATATAAACACTTTTTGTTACGCCGTTTATGCAATTATTAGCATCTTTAATTGTTAAAGAATAGGTTGTAGAATTTGTAGCCGTGGCAATTGTATTGGCACCGAAAGGATTACTTAAACCAAACGAAGGAGACCAAGTATAAGAAAAAGGAGCTGTACCTAAACTAGTTGTTGAAACAATATTAAACACGCTTCCTTGGCAGGTATCTCTTGCAAAAATACTTGCTTCCGGCAATGGGTTTATAGTCATATTTTTTATTGAGGTGGCACTACATGTATTAACAGGGTTAGTTGTGGTTAATGTTACTTGATATACACCTGCAGTAGGATAAGTATAACTTGGATTTTGAATAGTTGAGGTATTGCCATCACCAAATCCCCAATTAAAAATATATGAACCAGAATTTGGAGTCAAATTTGTAAATTGATCAAGCACATTTATACAGTGAATGCTGTCAGTTTTTGATAATTCATTATTGCGCTTGAAATCTGCCGGAATCTTAATAATTTGAATTGGCAGATTACTAATTTTTGGACATTTAAGCGGGTCTGAAGTTGGATAATAAGTTAAGGAAACAGTTGTATTACCGCTTGGTAAAGGATAAAAATTATACGTATGGTTTACTGTTTGAGTTGGTAAAGCGTTTGCAGTATAACTTGAGGTGGAACCATCTCCAAAATCATAATTCCACATATAAACATTATTTGAATCTGTTTTAATATTAAAATTAATTTGGCCACCATAGCAAATCGTTTGCCTATCTAAATTAAGATTTGCTTTTGCTCCCAAAATACCTAGAGTTTTGGTCACTACTGCAGCGCATTGGTTAGGTGTTGAAGTAACTGTTAAGGTAATAATTGCTGTTCCAGAATTTGTGTATGTCCATGCAACTGTCTCAAGGGGTAAAATAGCCCCTCCATTACTTAAATTCCAATTTAATGTGTATGCTGTAGAAACAGTTGAGGTATTCGTAAACTCAACTTGTGAATCTCTGCAAATTACACTTCCTGTATTTAATGTAAAATTTGGTATAGGAAAGTTTTGAGCACTAACAATTATGGAACCGGAATTAACACATCCTGTCAAATTTACAGAAACACCAACCGTATATGTTCCAGATGATGTATAGGTATGTAAAGGTGAAACGTTGTTTGTAGATGAATACGCAGAACTTCCATCACCATAATAAAATGTATAACTAGTGTAAGCAGATGGAGCTGTAAAAGAAATCGTATTTGTACCTAGGTTAGCAGTATTATTTGGCACACATATTAATGATTGACTAGGAACAAGATTTGTAGCAGGATTAATAACGTTAATTGAATGTCTTATCGAATCAGTGCATCCTAAAACGTTAGTTGCTACTAGTAAAACTGTAAAATTTTGACTAGGACTTAGTGCGCTTGTATATGTATGTGTAGGTGATGTGGTAGTTGTTGTTGTTAATGAACTGGCATCACCAAAATCCCAATAATAATTATTTACAGCGTCAGGAAGTTGCGGTGTATTATTAATCATTTGAACTGTTCCACTAGACAAACAAATAGGATTAGAGCTAAATGTAAAGTTAGGACTTGCACTACTTATTCTTATAGTGTGTTTAGTTGTATCTATGCAACTATTTTCATCTTTTACCATCAACGTAATGTTGTGAAATCCTGCTGTTGTGAACACTTGCGAAATAATCGGTGATAATGTATCTCGTGGCGGTAGGTTATCGAAATACCAAATATAACCACGCTTATTACATCCCGTGTAAACATCTATTGAAGGTGATGCATTAAATGTTTGAGGAATATTAGCGCAACCAACAGCTGAATAAGTAAAATTTGCTTGAATATCTCTCACGGTTACAAGCATCGTATAGGTATAAGGTAGGCATCCGTTTATGGTATTGCTTGCGGTTACTATAGCTGTATAATTACCACTAGCCGAATAGGTATGGGCAACACTACTGGTAGCTACCCCTCCTGTAATTCCTGCAAAAGTAAATGAAGGACTAGCATCTCCAAAATTAATAGTTGCACTTTGAACATCTTGCATGTGATTATAGAAGTTAACCGTTTTTCGAGTTAATGGATTGCAATTTGTTTGATACCTACTTTTAACAATAGGACCAAAAACATTTATTGATTGAGTTCCTACTGCGGATCCTTTACAACCATAAAGGTATCCACTCATTGTAAATGTATGAACGCCTATATGCGTAAAATTCCATTGTGGATTTGGATTATTAATACAACTTGAAAAAAATCCATTATCACTTTCTACATGCCAATGTTGTATAGCGGGCGTAGTTGTTGGCGACATATTTGTAATTAATACTGGTTGATTCCAACAAACATTATTGGGTGAGACCGAAAAATTAATTAACGGAGGATTTACAACATGAATTGTATCAACAAAAGATGTGTCAACACATCCAGTAGCAGTTTTTATTATTAAATAAGGTGTATAGGTACCAGGAGAAGAATAGGTAAAAGTAGGATTAACAATTAAAGGCGGCACATTACCAGTAACTAGTGTAGGCGGTGTGGCACCATTATTCCAAGTGTAACTAGTTATTGGATACAAATTAGTATTCGTAAAGCTAGAATCTCTGAATTTAACAACCAATGGTGCGCATCCTTCTTTTTTATCTTTATAAAACCAGGCTGTAGGTCTTTTAATTGAATCATAAACATGCGTAGTGAATGAAGATACACAGCCATTTTGCGATTGGGCTACTAGTGTTACTAAAGATGAAAATGTATTATAAATTGTATACGGATTTAAGCTTCCTTGAACTAATGTAAAGGTAGGATTAGTTAAATTACTTATTGAAATGGAATTCCCATTATAATTTGTTGCCGTCCAGGTAAATGAATTTGCATTAGAGGAAGATTGGTTTATGTAGGAAGCAACAAATACAGGACTACAGGTATATGATGGAGGGGTATGTGTAAAATTTGCGACAACTTGCTCGGCAAATATAGTTTTAGTTTGAACAGCAGTGCAAGGAAATGAGCCGGCTGAAATATTAACAGTATACAAACCTGGAGTGTTGTATATAAAAACACCGGTATTAGGATTGTTAGAAGTTGTGCTTATTGCAAGCGGTGCTGTTGATCCGAAATTCCAAATGGAAAACTGTTGATTTGTTTGAAATGAAAAAGTAAAAGGTGCATTAACACATACAGTATTTGGAACTGTAGCCACAATTGAAGGTTGAGTTATTGAAACCGAAGTTACAGTAGCGGCAGAACAATTATTGTTGTCTTTTACTGTTAAACTTACAGTATAAACACCTAAAGTATTGTAGGTAATATTTCCAGGGTTTTGAAGATTTGAAGTTTGAGAATTTCCGAAGTTCCAAGTATAGGTTAATGGTCCTGATACAGGAGAACCTGAAACGCAATTACTTCCACTAAACGAAGGAGTAAATGGCACACTACAAGCAGAAAGTGAAACAGGATTTGAACTTATTACAACTGTTGGAGTGTTTGAGACAATTATAGGACCTTGCTGGGGAGATAAACTACTAACGCATCCATTTACATCTTTAACAAGCAAAGTAGGAAAAAAACTCCCGGCTAATTGATAAGACCAAGAAGTGTTTTGAGTTGAACTTTGTCCTCCATCCCCAAAATTCCATGTATAACTTGTAATAGCGGCGGGACCGTTGCTTGTATTGGTAAATTGAACATTCAGCGGTTTACAACCGATTGTTGGAACCGTATAGGTAAAATTTGCGGTTGGAACGCCATTAACAACCACTAGGGAGGTATATGTAACAGGATTTCCTCCTAAGATTGCATTATAGGTTACTGTGTAATTGCCTACTGATGAATAATTATGCAAAGGTGAAGCTTGCGTTGAAGTTACTGCATCCCCAAAATTCCAAGTTATACCACTTGCGCCAACAGGACCAGAAAAATTAACTCCGATTAATGGAGCACAACCAACTGTGGGAGAAACGACAATTTGTGCCCTTATTTTAACAATTACAATGAATGAAAGTAAAAAAATAAAAAGACTTATTTTTTGTTTTTGTATCACTTTAATCAAAATCTAAATTTTAAATTCAAATATATGTAATTAAAACTTACCAAAAACTATTTTGAAATAAAAAACTGAATTTGTACGTTACAATAAAAACTCTAAATTTGTGATAATGTCTAATTTTAAGTTTCATTATTGTTAAATCAAACTACTTCATCTTTGAAAAAAGCACTTACAATATTTAATTTATTTCTTTTTTTTGTTTTGAGCTCTCAAGTATCTCAAAATAAAAACGGAGGAACAGGAAGTTTACCAAACATTCAAAATATGGTAAACTCTCTACAACACGACACTTGCTTGAATAAAAAATTTTCAATTGTTTTTTATGTTGTTTTAGATAGTAATTCATCTCCTGGTGCTGCAACTCAAGCAAATTTAAATTTAGTTATAACTAATTTAAACAATGCATTCAAAAGAATTTGTGTAGAGTTTTTAAATTGTAGTACCGTATATATTCCTCATTATCCATATAATCAATGGTCTAAAAATAGTATTGATACTATTGTAACTTCTAATTGGTATACTGATAAAACAATTAATTTTTACATACCAGATCAAGTTAGTGGAACAATCAATGACCCAAACGGTTATGCCTATCCTCCCCCTTTAACCCCTACTTCAACCCCAAGAGACATTATTGTCGTAGAAAAATCAAGCTTAGTATCTACAAATGCAGCCAATTTTCAAAGTCATACGCCAATTCATGAAATGGGGCACTTTTTTGGACTTCCACATACATTTGATGAAATTGGCACTCCAACATTACCAGGACCTCCTCCAGGAGCTATTAGCAATGAATATTTTAACCGAACCAATTGTTACACCAACGGCGATGGATTTTGTGACACCGAAGCAGATCCTTATCCCTTAGGTTTTAATTCCTTACCTTTATGTGACTATATATCAGGAATTAAAGATGGTAATAATGAATATTATGTTCCTCCAGTCGATAACATTATGTCTTTATACCCTTGCAGATGCCATTTTTCTCAAGAACAATATAACTATATGGCATACATAATTTTAACAAAAAGACTTTATTTACACTAAATAATAGATTTTTATAACTTTTACTATTCAACTTTAAATGTCTCATTTAATTGCCCCTTCAATTTTATCTGCAAATTTCGCAAACCTTACTGCGGATATTAAAATGCTAAACAATAGTGCTGCCGATTGGTTTCATTTGGATGTTATGGATGGCGTTTTTGTTCCTAATATTTCTTTTGGATTTCCTGTCATTAAAGCAATTAAAAAAATTACCGAAAAGCCTTTAGATGTTCACTTAATGATTGTAAATCCAGATTTATATATTGAAGCATTTAAAGAAATTGGAGCGAATGTTCTAACCGTTCATCTAGAAACATGTAATCATTTAAATCGCACTATAAATACAATAAAGATGTTGGGAATGAAAGCAGGTGTTGCTATTAATCCTCATACCTCTGTAAATTTGCTCGAAGACATCATTTGTGAAATCGATGTTGTGTGTTTAATGAGTGTTAATCCTGGCTTTGGAGGGCAAAAATTCATCGAAAACACTTATCAAAAGATATCAAAACTAAGGGATTTAATTATTCAGAAAAAATCGAATTGTTTAATCGAAATTGATGGTGGAGTAGATTTAACTAATTATAAAAAACTAATCGAAACCGGCGCTAATGTGCTTGTAGCTGGAAATACTGTTTTTTCGAGCAATAATCCTCTAGAAACCATCAATACTCTTAAAACTCTTAGTTTATAAATTTGATTTTTTTATATAAAAAAGGCTTCATCAATATTCGAGAAGCCTTTTTTATTTCACTGATTATTAGCACTTTGTAGCGGAATCGAGAGTTGAACTCGAGACCTCAGGGTTATGAATCCTGCGCTCTAACCATCTGAGCTATCCCGCCGTGTTATTTAAAAGCGCAAATATAAAACTTTGATTTAAACTGGCAAACCATTTTTTATCATAATTTAATTTGCTTTCTTGTTAAAATTATTTATATTTCAAGAAATTTTTGAAAATATGTCGAATAAAAGTAAAGTTTCGTCTGCTAAAAAAAACAAGCAAAACACTAAAAAAATAACTAAGCCTGTCGCTAAGAAAAGTAACGTTAAAAAAAATGTAGTTAAACTTCAAAAAGTTAGCAAAACAAAATCTAAAAATATTGTTAAAGCGGCAATTAAGAAAGTAAATGCGAAAAAAGTTAGCGTTAAAAAAATTGTTTCAAAAAAATCAGATAAAAAACCGACACTTAAAACGATAACAAAAAAGATTCTCCCGAAATCCACCGCAAAAAAGATAATACCAAAAGCGATAAAAACCAAAATTACAAAAACAAAAAAAATTGATTCAATTAAACCTAAAGAGATTTTACCTAAAAAAAATCTTCTAATTAAATCAGAAATTAAAGGGATAGTTTCTAAAGCAAACAAAGCTAATTCTGATAAAAAAATTAATTCAGATGTTTTAGCTATTAATAATACTATTCCAAAAAAAGAAATAGTTGAGATTCCTCTTTCTAAAATTGAATCCATTTCAAAATCGATAACAAATCCAGTAAAAAAAATAGATGCTTATGCCATAAAACCAGAAAAAGAACCTAATGGTAAATTTGAATTAGAATTCGTAGTGCATTCTTCTGCAGACTTACTTTTCGAATTCTTGTCTACTGCCAGTGGTTTATCAGAATGGTTTTGTGATGATGTTAATATAAGAAATGGAATTTACACTTTTATTTGGGAGGGTCAAATGCAACAAGCTAGACTTTTGAAAACTATAGATTTGTTATTAGTTCGTTTTCAATGGGTTGACAAACATGATGGTAGTTATTTTGAATTTAAGATTCAACGTGATGAGTTAACTAATGACATTTCTTTAATTATTACAGACTTTGCAGACACACCATCTGAAAAAGAATCCTCATCACTTTTATGGAATAGTCAAATTGAAAAATTAATGCAGGTTATCGGTTCTATTTTTTAATCTTATTAAAAAATTAAATAAATTATTCATGGTATCTATACCATTATAAACTATTTTATTATTGCGTTCTTTTTTAAAACCAACATAATTTTTGTTTGGAGATTATAATTTAATTTTAATTATTTAAGGTTTAAACAACTAAATATATCAACAGTTCGCTTTGCTGTTTTTAATTTAATCATTTTCAAAAATAAGTTTAATTTATTTTTACACTTACATTTATTTTAAAAGAAATTTACCTTTTTATCTATTAAAACTAACTTCTTAATGAGTAAATTATTTTAGTTCTAGCAAAACTATTGTTAAATTTAAATTATTAATTAACAAGTTTTATGGGAACATTTAACAAAAAAACGTTTGTAATTTTTCTTGGTTTAATCTTGAACAATTACTGCTCAATGGCTCAATTCGAGAAACACTTTGATATTTTAGCTTATAAATTTTCTCCTGATTCATTAATAGGATTTAATGACCTAGAGCAAATTAAAACTTTTGAAGCTAACAATCTAAACAGCTTCGAAAAAAGATTAGCCTTAAATAAGGCAAAAAGAGAGTTTATTAATTTTAAATTTAATTTAACCAAAAAAAACTTCAAATTATTTGATAACTTTAATTTATTACCAAATAGTAATTTAAGACCTCCAAGCGGAACTAATTCAGTTAATGCCGCGCCATGCGTTAATGAAGATTTTGAGGCTAGTCCGGTAGGGCAAGTAATTGGAAATACTTTAACGGGATGGACTGTAACTAGTGGTAGCGCTAGCAACAACAACTCTTGTAGTAATTTAGTAACAAACAATAGTGGTTCACCTAAACTTTGGATTCAATCTACACCCATAAACGACCCAATTATTGGAATTATCCCTAATTCTCCTCTTGGTGGAACTAAAGTTGCAAAATTAAATAACAATTCTGCTAACGGAAATATCACAAAGTTAACACAAACTTTTCCAGTCACATCTGGTAATGCGCTTTTCCAATTTGTTTATGCAGGAGCTTTTGAGGGTATTCATGGTTGTTGTGACAATGGAGGATTAAAACTGAGACTAAAAGATTGTTCTGGAAATCCACTTCCTTGTCCTATAGTTACAATCACACCATTAACCCAATCATGTTTAAATGGAACCCCTGGGTATTCTACTTCACCAGGTAGTGTGTCTTGGACTAATTGGCAAATAAAATCTATCGACTTAACACAGTACATAAATTCATGTATCACAGTCGAAGTGTCTGTAACCGATTGTGCATTTAGTGGTCATTGGGGTTATGCTTATTTTGATGCTATATGTAAACCTCTAACATTAATGGTAAACAATAATTTGTTTCCAGCGGGAACAGCAGCATCAACAGTTGTTTCATGTGGTATATCAACCGCTACAATGACTGCACCTGCCGGTTTAGGACCTTATAGTTGGGTGGGTCCGGCAGGTTCAGGTATTTCAAATAACAACAGCCAAACCATTCAAACATCTTTAGCAGGTACTTACACATTAACAATGAATCCGCCCGGCTCTTGTGCACCAATTGTAAAATTTATTACTGTTCAATTTCCACCTGCTGTAAGCGCCAATTTTACTAATAGTAACAATTGTAATGTTTTTACATTTAATAATACAGGAACACAAGCACCACCAGCAGTTCAAACCTATTCATTCATTGGTAATTCTGCACCTGCCGGTTTTACAACAACGGCAACAAACACCACAGTAATTTTTCCGGTAGTTGGAACATATACTGTAATTCACATAGTTGATAATGGTTGTACCGCAACTGTTCAAGCGGTTATTAGTACGCCTCCTGCACTTGATCCAACATTTTCAACCCCTACACCTACTCAGTGTTTATTAGGTAATAGTTTTATTTTTAATGCATCCTCAATTCCGGGAACTCATATATATACTTTTAGCCCAGCTGCAGGCGCTCCAAATATTGGTAATTCGGCAAATTATGGTCCTGTTAGTTTTACTTCACCCGGTACTTATACAGTATATCATTACCTGGCAGCAAATGGTTGTAGCGCTACGTCTAGTTCTACCGTTTTTATAAATCCTATGCCTAATATTAATATTACCTCACCAACAAATACAATTTGCATTGGTAATAATTTAAATTTAACTGCAAACGGTGCAACCGATTACATTTGGTCGCCAAACATAGGCTTAAATTTAACCAATGGGCCAACCGTTAATGCAGGACCAAATTCCACAACACAATACACTGTTTTTGGGACACAAAACACTTGTACCTCTAGCGCAGTTTTTCAAGTTTCAGTAATTCCTTATCCAAACATTATTACAAGTATATCTAATTCAGTAATTTGTGGAGGAGAGACAAGTAATTTAACAGCTAATGGTGCAACATCATACAGTTGGAGTCCATCATTTGGTTTGAATTCAACAAACTCGTCTTTTGTGGTTGCATCACCAAGTGTAACTACAGAGTATACACTTACGGGTTTTAATGGAGGATGTTCGGGTTCAGTTAATTTAATGATTGAGGTCGTTCCTTATCCGAGCATGTCTTTAACTTCGCCAAACTACGAAATCTGCAGAGGACAATCTACAAAAATAGAAGTTTCAGGAGCACAAAATTATACTTGGACTCCTTCAACGGGTTTATCAAACGTTAATAGTGCCAGCGTAATTGCTGCTCCTTTAAGTACAATCAACTATACTATTTTTGGTATGAATCAAAGTGGAACTGTTATTTGTTCGCAACAAGTTAGTTACTCCGTAATTGTCATCCCGATTGCAAATCCAATTGTTTCAAATAGTATTTCTCTCTGTCAAGGTGAAAAAACGACATTATCGGCATTTGGTGGAAATACAATTATTTGGACGCCTACTGTCGGACTTAATAATAGCATAGGCTCTGCGGTAGTTGCTAATCCAACTGTCTCAACTCTATATTATGTAAATATTTCAAATAATGGATTTTGCGGCGCATCAAAAACAATTTATGTTCAAGTAAATCCTAATCCAAAAGTACAAGCCGGACGAGATACTTCAATTAATGTTAATGAACCCATGTTTTTGAGTGCTAGTGGAACAGGAACCATGACATGGATTGATGGTGAAGAAATTGCATGTAGAGTTTGTCCAAATTCACAAGTATTTCCCACACGAAATAGCTGTTATGTAATTGAGACAGTTAATGAATATGGATGTAAGGCAAAAGATCAAATGTGCATTGACGTAACAAGAGATTTTGGAATTTATATACCCAATGTATTTTCACCAAATGGAGATGGTATAAACGATGAATTTTTAGTTTTTGGCTATAATATTTCTGAATTTTATATTGAAATTTTTGACAGATGGGGAGAATTTATTTTCAATTCAAAAGACATTTCAAATGGTTGGAAAGGTACTTACAAAAATAAGATTTGCCAAGACGGCATGTATATATATAAAGTTTCTTATAAAGGTTTAGATGGTATAAAAACCACAAAAACTGGTCATGTAATTCTTAATAGATAGACCAATAATGTAATTTTAATATACCAGGTTAATCATGAAAAAATATTGATTAATTAACCCAACTAATTACTAATTACTTTATTAATTACAAAATTATTTGAAAATTATAGTTTTATTTAATAATGAATAAATCTTTAAGCAATTGGTAAAGATATTTCAAATGTGGTAAGTAAATCGTTACTAATACATTTAATATTTCCGTTATGTTTTTCGATAATGTTTTTTACAATATTAAGCCCTAAACCTGTTCCTTCTCCTCTCTTTTTAGTAGTAAAAAATTCATCAAATATTTTATCTATAAATTCATCAGGTATTTTTGGTCCATTATTACTTATAGAAATATCATGAAAATTATTTAGTAGTTGATAATTAATTGTAATAACACATTTATTTTTGCTAGCCTGCAGCGCATTATTGATAATGTTAGTCCATACTTGAGATAATTCATCTTCAAAACCAGTTAAAAATATATTTTCAGGAATATTGTTTATAACAATAGCATTATTTTTAATTTTATTCCACAGCAAAGTAATGATAGTATCAATATTTTCTTTTAGGTTAAAATTAGTTTGTTGTAACAGAGCATTGCCATGTGAGTAGATGTTCAATGCTTTAATAATTTTACTGCTTTTAATAGCAGCTTCATTTACTGTATTTAAAGATCTCTGGATATTTAATAATAATTTTACTGCACCTATAATAGCTTCAAAACTGTCATCTTCCAATAAACTTATGACATCATCGTTTATATTTTCAAATCCAATTGTAGCTAATTCCTTAGATAGCATTAGCGACTTATTATAATCATGATTAAGAATCATTAATGAATTAAATATATTCTTGGCGTTTTGTCTTTGAACAATAGTTCCTGGTGTATTTCTAAGTTGAAGTTTTAAGTATAAATCAATAGAACGCTTTAAACTATCTATAGAAATAGAATTTATAATTTTTACAAATTCTGAATAAAATAAATATTCCAAATTATCTGCAGATGCTTTTATTGCGCCTAGAGGCGTATTTACCTCATGGGCAATACCAGCTACTAAAACACCTAGAGTAGCCATTTTTTCTTTTCTAACTATTTCTTCTTGCGACTTTTGAATTTGGAGGATACTAAGTTCTAAATCCTTAGTTTTTTCAGCAACTTTAACTTCTAAACTTTCGTTAATTGCAGAAATTTCTTGTTGCTTGGTTTCAATTTCAGAAATATATCGTTTAATTAGATTTTCTTTTTCTATCCTGTCTGTAATATCAATTTCAATAGCCATAAAACCTTCCGGAATTCCTCTATCATCTAAAATTGGCTGAATATAAAGTTCCAACCAGTATATATTACCATTTTTACCTATATTTTGAATTTGTGTTTTAAACGATTTTAAAGAATTTAAATTCTCTCGAATATGTTTTTTTGTTTCATTGTCAGTTCCTTCAAATTGAAACATCTTTGGTTTTTTACCAAGAATTTCATCTTTACCGTATCCTGTAAGCCTAACAACGCTATCATTTATCCATAAGATATTTTGATTTAAATCTGTAATTATGATTCCATTGAAAGAGTTTTTTACTGCTTGAGATAAACGACGTAATTCCACCTCAGAAATTTTTCTAGAAGTAATATCTTGAATAGTACCTGATAAATGAAAATCTTTATTATTATTACTCATAATGCATTTAGCATTAATTTCTATCCACTTAAATCCACCTGACTTATCAGGTAAATTAGTTTTAACTTCAATGTTAAATGATTGAACTGAATCATCTTTAAAGCACTTTTCAAAATCATCAACATATTCTTTATCTATTAAATTTTTTATTTCAGTAAAATCAACTTCTGAATCTAAACTTATTGATAATAAATTCGAGAGATTTTCAGAACAAATAAATTTATTTGATGTAAAATAATATCTAAAATATCCTAGAAGAGCGATATCTTGTGCTTCTTTCAATTTAATTAGGGTACTATTTAAACTTTCTGTTCGTTCAACAATTTTACTCTCAAGAGTTTCTAATAAATTTATGTTATCTAATTTTTGCTTAAACAAACTTTGTTTTAAACTTATTAGGGCGTTTTGCAATTGTGTGATTTCGTCTTTAGATTTTTTTGGTTCAATGTTAAATTCGTTAAACCTTTCCTCCTGCAAAAGTTTGGCATTTAATATTGCTTTATTAATTGGCGCCGAAATGTTTCTCGCAACAACATAAAATAATATTAATGCAACCAAAAATATAACTATTAATGTAACATAAATTGGAAGATTTGTATTTTGAACTTCTTTATTTACTCTAAATTTACTGAGACCAATAATCACTTTACCGTTCATAACATTGGTTTTAAATTCAGCTGATTTGATTAAAAATTTTGCTGTATCAATTTTCCAATAGTCGAATTCAGAATTATCATTTATTTCAGAAAAAACTATTTCTTTTCCGGAAATTGAATCTTTTTGAAGCAAAACCAAAAAATCAAACTCATTTTTTTTATTCCTGTAATGGTTTAAGGATTTATTTAATTTTTGAAAATCACTAGCATCCAATGATAATTCTACACCAAGAGCAAGTGACCTGCAAAGTTCATCTAACTCTTTTCCTCTGTATTTAATTATTGATTTTTTTTGCTGTGCCGGAAAATAATAAATTACGATACCAGAAGCCAGAAAAAGAATTAAAGAAAAATAAATCCAAATTTTAAATGATATGCTGTAAAAAAATTTCATTAACGATATCAGTCAGTTTTAATTTCAATTAAAAAATTTGTTGCTAGCGATTTATTTTTAGAATTTATAAAACCAATTGATCCTTTATTATTTTGGATAAATTTTATGGTTTCTTCATCAGATGAAAAAAATACAGGTGGATCTGCCCTACCCTGAAAAACCAACGATAACCAGTACTTTTGCATACCTACAGGATTGGTTTTGTAAATTATTTCAGAAATAATAGCTGCCATATCTGTTTTTGTTGAAGGTAATGATATGACTACTTTTTTTCCATTTAACCAAAAATTTTTTTCTCCTTTGGCGTAAGTAATTAATTGTTTTTTATTCAATGTTGTAAAACCTATATCGTTTCCTATCACAATAATTTCTGAGGAAATTTGACCGACTAGCAAATTTGACCCGAAAAAGAAAAATACAAGTATTAATGAAAAATATTTTTTTCTAAAAGCCATACGCTAACTGTACTTTAAATTCATAACTATTTGGTCCATTAGAATGACTATGGCTGCTCATAAAAGAGTGATTTGGAGATAAAACACCAACATGTAATTTAATATTCATTAAATAATTTACATCATATCGACAACCAGCAGTTAATTTATTTCTGCTTAAATGGCCAATATGCATGTCTTTATTAGATATGTCTACAAAATCATAAGAAATAAACGGTGTAAATTTTGAATTTATTTTATAGCCCAAATAGGTAAAAGAACTATAATTGATAGCAATACCCAAAGTATCGCTTCCTGATTTGTTTACCGAGCTTTCATTTAGAAATTCTAATTTATTTGATAAATAGGAAACTGATAACGAAAATAACTCATAATTAATTCCACCCTTATAAATTAAAGCTGCCGCTTGATGGGTTGATGTAGCGTGACCGCTGTGTATTCCAGAAAAATTCCCTTGTATATAATCGTAATAATATGAAATCCCTAAACGAAAATTATCAAATGGTTTAATATGAATCCCGGCCATTAAAGAATTGTTTAAACCAGCGTCTGAAAAGTCAGTTGATGAAATTCCATTTCCTGTAACTAAATCATAACCAAATTTGATGTTTCCTAAATTTTGCCCTTGAAAACGTATCCCTAATGTATGAACAGGCACTAAATAAGAAAAAGCAAGTGGGCGATCTATAGTTGGAAAAAACAACCTGCCATGATGATATACATCATTCCAATAGTTAACAGGTGTATGCATTTTACCTACAACAAAGCTGTGATTTTTAAAATAATCAAATTTTAACTGAACCCTCTCAATACTTGGAATAAAATAAGAAGGAGATTTACTTTCATACCGTATTACATTTTCACCTAGAAAAGATATTCTATCGGTTAATTTAGATGTAATAAAAAAATCCTGCTCACCAAGACTAAAATAAGAATTATTAGATGTAGGCATTTTATCAAAATCATATTCAATATGACCAAATAAATTAAATTGAGTACGTTTTATTTCATCTTGTCCATAAATTTTCCCTAATAAACAAAAGGAAATAATAAAGAACTTGTTAGCAGAAGAAAAAAAATTGAAAAATCTCAGACATTTATACATATGTAAAAACAAATTTAATTTAAAGTTAAGCATTCATTTATAATTTATAACTTATTTTATTTGTAAGTTACATTCGTTCCGGAACTTTTAACCCTAACAAACTCATACCATTTGCTACAACTTGGGCGCATAATTTAGACAGTTGTAATCTAAACGTTTTAATTTTCAAATCCGACTCTTTTAATATATTACAATCGTGATAAAAACGATTATACAATTTTGCGAATTCATAAATATAATTGGCAACCAAAGCAGGATTGTATGAACCGCCAGCCTCTTCTATTACCTGGTCAAAATCATAAACAAATTTTATCAATTCCCTCTCAACAGAATTCATATTTACAATTGTATCCTCAATTTCAAAATTATAATTTGCCTTAGCTATAACAGATTTAATTCTTGCATGGGTGTATTGTATAAATGGTCCGGTATGACCATTAAAATCAATGCTCTCTTTAGGATCAAATAACATTTTCTTTTTAGGGTCGACTTTCAAAATAAAATATTTCAAAGCACCTAAACCTATTATTCTGTTTAATTCAGCTAATTCTGTCTCATTAAAATCATCTACTTTACCTAGTTCTTTGGTTGTAGCAGATGCGGTTTCAAACATCTCGTTAAGCAATTCATCTGCATCAACAACTGTTCCTTCCCTACTCTTCATTTTCCCCTCAGGAAGTTCAACCATGCCATAGCTTAAATGATAGCATTCTTTTGCCCAATTATAACCTAATTTATCAAGTATTTTAAATAACACTTTAAAATGGTAATCTTGTTCGTTGCCAACTGTATAAATAAGTTGGTTTAATTGCGAAAACTCATTAAAGCGCTCTATGGCTGTCCCCAAATCTTGGGTAATATAAACACTTGTGCCATCGCTTCGTAAAACTATTTTTTCATCTAAGCCCTCGCTTGTTAGATCAATAGCAATACTTCCATTATCTTTTTTATAAAAAACATTTTTTTCTAAACCTTCTTGGATTATTTTTTTACCTAATAAATACGTATTGCTTTCGTAATATAATTTATCAAAATCTACACCTAAGGTTTTATAAGTGGTTTCAAACCCCTCATAAACCCATGAATTCATTGTTTTCCATAAATTTACTACTTCAACATCATTTGCTTCCCATTTGCGAAGCATTTCCTGAGCTTCAATAATTAAAGGAGCTTTTTTTTCTGCTTCTTCTTTAGATAAACCTGATAATATTAATTGTTCTATTTGATGTTTATATACTTTATCAAATGTCACATAATACTTCCCCACAAAAAAATCACCTTTTAAACCGCTAGATTTTGGAGTTTCGTTATTGCCAAATTTTTGCCAAGCCAGCATACTTTTGCAAATATGTATACCGCGATCATTAATTAAATTAGCCTTTATAACATGATGACCATTGGCTTTCAAAATTTCAGCAACCGAATAGCCTAACAAATTATTCCTAACGTGACCTAAATGAAGCGGTTTATTTGTATTTGGCGAAGAGTACTCAAGCATTATCGTTTTCCCCGAACTATTTACTGCTTTATAACCAATATTTAATTTATTTTTTACTGAATTAAAATAGGTTAACCAAAATTGACTTGATAATGAAATATTTAAAAAACCTTTTACAACATTAAAAACTGCAACATCATGATTATTATTTTGAAGAAATTCTCCTAATTCTTGCCCTATTTGTTCAGGACTTTTTTGTGTTAATTTTGTGTAAGGAAAAGTTACCAAAGTAAAATCTCCTTCAAATTCTTTTCTTGTTTTTTGGAAACTTACAACTTGATTGTTTAATCCATATAGTTGATTTAATGCTAAGTGTATGGTATTACTTAAATTATTTTGTGCGTTTATCATAGTTTAAAATTAAGTATAAAATAAAAAAGCCAAACACATGTTTGGCTTTTAAAATTAATATTGTTTTATAAATTACATTTTATCAACCTCTACAATTGGATTGTTATTAATGCGAATTGTATTTAAACCAGCTTTTTTAAATTGTGCGGTAAACCAGGCCTTGTTTTTAGCAGATTTTAATGAAATAGTAATTGCTTGATAATCGCCTGTTAGGTTGCCTTCAGTAACAGATTCAATGCCTGCAGTATTCTTTAGTGAAGAAATAATATTTGCTACATCTTGTTTTGTACCAGGTTTAAATACTTCAAATGTTAACATGGTAATTTCTGAAAAAAACTTATTTACATCGGCTGCAGCCGGATGTTTCAAAAAAATTGTTTTTACAGGAGTTTCATTAAAGTTAACAACGTGTGTGTTTTTTGCAGAAACAACTACAGGACTTAAAAGAGCTGTAGCTAAAAGCAATGAAACAGATAATGTTTTAAGTGTTTTCATATTTAGTAATTATTTAATTCAAATTTATTAAAAATAAAGCGAAAAACAATTATTTACGCTTCTTTGCAAAAAAATCCTTTATAATTTTTTCGCAATCTTCATTTAATATTCCTTTTAAAACTTTTGTTTTAGGATGCAAAATACCGTAATCTATTAATGAAAATCCTTTTTTTGTCTCTGTTGCGCCATATACAAGTTTGCTAATTTGGCTCCATGCCAATGCACCAGCACACATTATGCAGGGCTCAAGGGTTACATATAGTGTGCAATCTAATAAATATTTGCCGCCAATATAATTTGCTGCCGATGTAATTGCTTGCATTTCAGCATGTGCAGTAACATCATTTAAAGTTTGAGTTAAATTATGTGCCCTCGCTATTATTTTATTATTTGCAACAACAACTGCGCCAATAGGTATTTCATCCTTTTCGTAGGCTTTTTGAGCTTCCTTCAAGGCTTCTTTCATGAAAAATTCGTGAGTATATAGGGGGGCTATTTGCAATTACAAGTTATATTTTCAGAAACACTTATATCATTAATCTCAGAAATAGTATCGCAATCGTTAATAATCAGTTTGTAATTATACCTATTTTCAAATTCTTTTTTAGCCTGGATATAATAGAAACCATAAGGTACTTTATGGACATCACTTAAATCATAATTAACTTCAAAATGTCTTAATTCAATTTTTAAAATGTATTCACTAATATGTAAGCATCTTAATTTGCATTTAGCTTTGTCGGACAGTCTAAAATTTTGAAAAACCAGCTCCTGCATTTTTTGTTCGTTTGGCGAAACACAGCTTCTAGTTCCAAACATTGAAAAAACAACAAGCAATCCCAAACCAAAACCGAAGCCGTAAAATTTAAGTCTTTTTAAAAAGTTCATAAGTTCAAAATTAATATCTTTTAGGCGAGAAATAAAATATAGTTGTCCGTTGAATTTTATTTGTAAACTTCATTTAAAACAAAAATAATTTTAGTTAAGGCTAAATCCAATTCTTCATCACTAATTGTTAAAGGGGGTGAAATTCTCATGGCTGTTGAACAAAACAAAAACCAATCAGTAATTATGCCGTTAAGTAAACAATTTTTTATAACCTTCATATTCAATGTTTCGTCTCCAAAATCAATTGCGCCAAGTGCTCCATGTATTCTGAGTTCTTTAATTAGTGGGTGATTGAGTTTTTGTTTTATTTTTTTTTCAATTTGAAATGCTCTATTTGATAGATTTTCTTCAATAATAACCTCTAAGCATGCCTGGGCGGATGCTACACAAACTGCGTTACCTCCAAATGTATTCATATGACCCAATATTGGATTATTAGTTAAAGTACTCATTAAAGCATTTGATGCTATAAATGCCCCAATTGGTAATCCACCGCCCATTCCTTTTGCTATTAATAGAATATCAGGGATAATATTAAATTCATTAAAAGCAAACAAGGATCCCGTTCGGCCAAAGCCAGTTTGAATTTCGTCGAAAATTAATAATGAACAATGTTCATTGCATTTAATACGTAGCTTTTCTATAAATTCTTTTTCTGCTTTTCTAACTCCAGCCTCACCTTGAATCGGTTCAATTATTACTGCCGCAGTTTTAGAAGTTATTTTTTCTAATTCAGCTAAATTGTTGAAATCTAAAATTTTGATATCAGGTAATAAAGGACGAAAACTATTCTTAAAAAACTCATCGCCCATAACGCTCAATGCTCCATGAGTGCTGCCATGATAAGCGTTTTTAAAACAAATAATTTCGCTTCTGTTTGTTACCCGTTTTGCAAGTTTTAAGGCGCCTTCTGTTGCTTCACTTCCGCTAGTTGTAAAATAAACTGAATTTAAATTTTGCGGAAGAAAGCCTGTTAAAAATTTTGCATAATCAACCTGTGGACCTTGATTAAACTCTCCATACACCATTAAATGCATGAATTTTTGAGTTTGAGCATTAATGGCAGATATTACCTTTGGATGGCAATGGCCAATATTACTTACCGAAATTCCACTTATTAAATCGATATATTCCTTACCGTTTACATCAAATAATTTAACACCTTTTGCGCTTTTTATATTTACATCAACTCCCAATAAAGGCAAATCAGAAGTTTGAGCCACATGCCTTAAAAATAATTCGCGTTGATTCATTAAAATTATTATGCTTACTGAGTGTTAACTTACTAAAAAAATAAAGGATTATATCTTTTCTAAATTTATAAATAATTCTCTACCGTACCTTGGTTTAACAGAATTAGTAGCAGTTTCGTAAATTTTTGGTTTAAACAAAGACTTAAAATAAATTTCATACTCTTCTTTGGTTCCACCAAACGGAGGTTGATCTTCGTTTAATTTATCATTAAATAATAAGCCTACAAGTTTCCCGTTTGGATTTAATAATTGGTGAACCTTTTTGAAATAATTATTTCTTAATGATTTAGTTATGGCGCAAAAAAAAGTTTGTTCGATAATAAGATCGAATTTTAAAGATTTTGTTGATGAAGTATTATTAATTTCAAAAAAATCAATTTGAAGTATATTTGATTTTTTAATTTCGGGACACCTTTTTACTAAATTTTTAAGAGGCGTTTCGGCAATATCGCAAACAAAAACGTTATTAAACCCTCTTTTTACAAGATATTCTGCCTCATATGAATTACCTGCTCCAGGAATTAAAATACTTAAATTTTTATTAGTTAATTGATTAAAATAATGTTGTAAAGGAGGTGAGACTTGACCTAAATCCCATGCGAAATTGTTATTTAAATATCTTTGGTTCCAATAGTTTGAGGTTAATTGATGTGCCATTATTCTTCCAAAACTTTCATTTTAATTGTATCAACACTTTGGCGAGTTCTTTTTAAGATAGTTAATTCATAGCCATCTTTTTTTCGTTTATCATTTACGGCCGGAATTCTGCCAAAAATATAATTAATGTAACCAGATACCGTTTCATAATGGGCATTTTCAGGAAGAGCAATTGGCAAAGCATCATTAACGTCTGCAATTGTTGCTTGTGCATTAACTATAAACTCAGTATCACTTTTTTTCTCAACGTTCGGTTTTTCCTCATCATGTTCATCTTGAATCTCTCCTACCAATTCTTCTATAATGTCCTCCATAGTAATAATTCCTGCAGTTGAGCCAAACTCATTTGTTACTATTGCCATTTGAATGTGATGCTTTTGAAAATCGCGCAACAACTCATTAATTTTCATACTCTCCGGGATAAAATGAGCAGGTCGCATAATATCTTTCAAAGATCTGAACTTATTTTCAATTAGTGCTTTTAAAAGGTCTTTGCTGTGAACAATACCTATAACATTGTCAATGTCTCCTAAATAAATTGGTATTCTCGAAAATCCTTCCTCAATAATGCGTTTCGTTATTTCTCCCTTACCTAATTCAACATCCAAGGCTACAACTCTGTTTTGCGGCACCATTATTTGTTTCACCAAACGATCGTCAAAATCAAAAACATTCTGTATTAATTCATTCTCGCTCGGTTTAATTGCTCCCCCTTCTTCACTTTCTGTTAAAATCAATCTTAGTTCTTCTTCGGTATGTACATCGTCTTCCCCAACCTTTTTAACTCCAAAAACCCTTAATACAACATTTGATGTTTTATTTAATAACCAAATAAAAGGCGAACAAATAAAATAAAAGAAACGTAATGGCCATGCAAAAATTAAAATAGCATTTAAGCTATGTTTTATTCCGAGCATTTTAGGTATTTGCTCTCCCAACGTTACATGAAAAAAAGTTAACAAAGTTAAAGCCACCGGAAGTGAAATACTATGTACATTTAAGGGATTTTTTACCCAACCTGTATTTAGAAATAAATGCTCGATTAGATTTGAAATTACCTCTTCGCCAACAGCCCCAAGAGCAAGCGAAGCTAATGTAATTCCTAATTGGGTGGCAGATAAATAAGCATCTAATTTCGAAATAAGTTCCTTCGCTAACTTAGCTCTAGAACTTCCTTTTTGAATAACAACATCCAATTGAGAAGCTCTAACCTTAACTAAAGCAAATTCTGCTGCAACAAAAAAACCATTAATTAAAATTAGTAGCAGAGTAATAAAAAGATCAAACGTCATATTTAATATAAGACAAATATAATCATTCGAATTTAAAAAGATTTATTATCCTTTTAATCTAATTTTCCTCATGTATTCTTTTTTAATTTCTATTTTACTATTCTATTAAACACTTATAAAAATAAATCATGTATAAGCTATTAAAAAACATAAAAACGACTTAAACAGCCAATATTTTGAGATAAATTGAATTGTATTTAGAAATATAATTTTATATTTTTGCAACGCTTTAAAGACAAGGTTCTTTTATAATACTAATTTTTAAATCAAGATTAATTAATATTAATTTTGAACTTATTTAAGAATAAAGTTGTTAAAATAAATACAAAACAAAATTATATGAAAATTTTAGTAGCCATTAGTAATGTTCCCGATACAACTTCAAAAATTCAATTTACAGACGGTGATACAAAGTTTAACAACGCTGGTGTAACCTATGTAATAAATCCATACGACGAGTGGTATGCGCTCGTTAGAGCTCTAGAACTTAAAGAAGCCAACTTAGCAGAAAAAGTTACACTTATTCATGTAGGTTTAGCGGATAGCGATGCTACAATAAGAAAAGGTTTGGCTTTAGGAGCTGATGATGCAGTAAGAATAGACTCAGAAGGACCAGATGCTTTATACGTTGCTGAACAAATCGCAGAATATGCCAAAACAAATAATTATGAGTTAATTATGGCAGGCAAAGAAACCATCAATTATAATGGTGCTTCGGTTGGAGGGATGATTGCAGGATTGTTAGACCTACCTTTTGTTTCAATGGCATCTAAATTCAATTTAAATGGCAATATTGCTACAATTGAACAAGATATTGATGGAGGAACGCAAATTGTAGAGTGTGAACTACCTTTGGTTGTCAGTTGTGCAAAAGGTATGGCCGAACAACGTATTCCAAATATGAGAGGTATTATGGCTGCCAGAACCAAGCCTTTAACCATAATAGCCGGTTCTGCAGATGGAGCCTTAACATCTATAAAAGCATTTTCGTTAAATCCAGGAAGGACAACCTGTAAAATGCTTAGCGAGGATAATTTAGATGAATTGGTAAATTTACTTCATACAGAGGCGAAAGTTATTTAATTAAAGCATTAATACTTAAAAAAAAACAAACTTATTTAATTATGTCAGTTATTGTTTATACCGAAATTAATAAAGGTCGCGTAAAAAAATCATCATTAGAATGTGTGAATTACGCTTCTAAAATTGCTCAATTAACAGGAAGTAGCGTAATTGCTACTGTTAACAATGCTTTACCGGAACACTTAGAAGAAATTGGAAAAGCGGGTGCTAACAAAATATTATCCATAAAAAACGATAAATTAGCATCAGATGCCATATATGTTGGCAGCGCGGTTGAACAAATTGCGAAACTTGAAAACGCTAAAGTAATTGTATTTGCATTTGATATTTTGGGGAAATCTGTTGCTCCAAGATTATCAGCCAGATTAAAAGCAGGACTAGTAGCAGGCGCTGTTGATTTTCCAACAATAAATGGTAATAGTTTTGACGTTAAGAAAAATGTTTTTTCAGGAAAAGCCACGGCTGTTTATAACATCATCAGCGACATAAAAATTATTGCGTTATTACCAAATAGTTTTCCAATTTCATTAACGGACAACCAGGCTGAAGTAGTTGATTTTGCTTTAGACTTATCAGGTGTAATTTCTAAAGTTATTGTTAAAGAAATAAAATCTAACGATGTGGGTGGTATGATTCCTCTTCCTGAAGCAGAATTAGTTGTGAGCGCAGGCAGAGGATTAAAAGGTCCTGAAAATTGGAAAATTGTTGAAGACTTAGCAAATGCAATAGGTGCAACCACTGCTTGTTCTAGACCAGTAGCTGATATGCATTGGAGACCACACCATGAGCATGTTGGACAAACAGGTGTAGCTATACGTCCAAATTTATATATTGCAGTAGGGATTTCAGGGGCAATACAGCATTTAGCTGGAGTAAATGGTAGTAAAACGATTGTAGTAATTAATAACGACAAAGAGGCGCCATTCTTTAAATCTGCGGATTACGGTATAGTTGGAGATGCATTTACTATACTCCCTAAATTTATTGAAGCTGTCAAAAAATTTAAAGCGAATCAAAACTAAACTGCCAGTCTAACAAGTTTATAAAATGTTAAACTTAAAATTTGATTTTGTTAACGTTAAAAATCGTAACTTATCTTTAATTTAATTACAAAAAAATAAGCGCATTTAGTGAACAAAATTAATTTAGAAATAGTTGGTTTATCATACAGTCAAACACAAAGTGGTGCTTATGTATTGGTTCTTGGAGAAACAGAAGGAACAAGAAGGTTACCAATAGTTATTGGTGGTTTCGAGGCACAGGCAATTGCAATCGGTTTGGAAAAAATGACTCCCTCCAGACCTCTCACTCACGATTTATTTATAACATTTGCCGAAACATTTAAAATAAATATTACAGAAGTAATTATTTATAATCTTACAGAAGGTGTTTTTTATTCGAAAATAATTTGCAACAATGGTAATGAAGATTTTGAAATAGATTCGAGAACAAGCGATGCTATTGCTATTGCCGTAAGGTTCAAATGCCCAATTTCTACTTATGAATTTGTTCTGAAAAGCGATCGAAATGTAACTGATACTAATTCAATCTCCGAAAATCCGGAAATAGATCAAGGTGCTGATTATTCTGATTTAACTAAATCTGATAATTCAAATGATTTTAAAAATAAAAGTTCTGAAGAGTTAAAAAATATGCTTCAAGGAGCAATTGAAGACGAACAATACGAATTAGCTTCTAGAATTCGTGATGAATTAAATCAACGTAAAAAATCTTAAAAAACATTCACCTTCTTTTTCTTTAATAATAAAAAAGCAGATTCTTTCGAACCTGCTTTCCGAGTTAGTTGTGACCTTTATGTTTCCAAAAAACATAATTTCTCAACAAAATCTTTCCTAATTAAAATTAAAAAATAAGCAATTGGTTTTGAGCCTTCTTCGGGTTTTACAGCTTACACATTTTTTAAAATGATTATTTCTGCTTCAACCAGACATGTAGGTTTTCCTTACATGTAGCAAACAATTTTGCCTTTGCACAAAAAGCTAATACATTTTTCAATGAAATTACCTTTGTGTATACCTATTCTTTAGTTAGTCAATAACAAATGGTAGTGAACCATCCTTTAGCTTAGTAATTTACATTACAAAAAACAAACTGCTTTTGGACTTACACCAATTACAGTATCAGCCTATGCTGTTTTTGAGTCTGTCAGTTTTAATATTTTTTAAAATACTTATTATCTGACCTAACCTATGTTAAAGAACTACTTTATTAATTAAGACATAACAAAATTATATCAGTTTTAAAACAAACGCCGTGACAGAAAGCATATATATTCATGATGTTTTTTATAAAAACTGCTTTTACAAAAAACAATGAAATTTTTATAAATGAATTACTTCGCCGTATGCTGCTGCTGCTGCCTCCATAATAGCTTCGCTCATAGTTGGGTGCGGATGAATCGTTTTTATTAATTCATGACCGGTAGATTCAAGTTTTCTTAAGGCTACAATTTCTGCAATCATTTCAGTAACATTAGCGCCAATCATGTGTGCTCCTAAAATTTCTCCATATTTAGCATCAAAAATAAGTTTTATAAAACCATCTGATGCGCCTGCCGCTTTTGCTTTACCACTTGCTGTGAATGGAAATTTACCAACTTTTATCTGATAGCCGGCATCTTTAGCTTTTTTCTCGGTATAGCCTACGCTTGCTACTTCAGGCTGACAATAAGTACATCCAGGTATATTATTATAATCAATTATATCTGTATGCAATCCTTTTATTTTTTCGACACAAGTAATTCCTTCTGCGCTGGCAACATGGGCTAAAGCTTGGCCAGGAACACAGTCACCGATAGCGTAATAACCTGCAATATTGGTTGCGTAATAGTTGTCAACTATAATTTTTCCTTTATCGGTTTTAATGCCAACCTCTTCTAATCCTAAACCTGTAATATTTGATTCAATACCAACCGCAGATAAAACAATTTCAGCATCTAAATTAATATTACCAGTTTTTGTTTTAACATTAACTTTACATCCTTCGCCTTTAGTATCAACATTTTCAACGGAAGCTTCCGTCATTATTTCGATGCCTATTTTTTTAAATGATTTTTCCAATTGCTTACTTACTTCCTCATCCTCAACCGGAACTATATTTGGCAAAAACTCTACAATAGTAACCTTGGTTCCCATTGTAGCATAAAAATATGCAAACTCAACACCAATGGCACCGCTTCCAACTACTACGAGTGATTTAGGTTGTTTTGGTAAAGTCATTGCTTCTCTATAACCAATAATTTTTTTTCCATCTTGAGGCAAATTTGGAAGTTGACGAGAACGCGCACCTGTTGCTATAATAATATGCTTTCCCTCAAAAGTTGTAGTTTTTCCATCTGTAAGAACTTCAACTTTTTTACCGGCTTTAATTTTTGCCGTACCCATTATTACATCAATTTTATTTTTTTTCATTAAAAACTGAATGCCTTTACTCATACCATCTGCAACATCCCTACTTCGTTTTACTACGCCATTAAAATCTGCTTTAATATTTTCGGCACTAATACCATAATCTTTTGCATGATTAAGATATTCATAAACTTGAGCACTCTTTAACAACGCTTTGGTAGGAATACATCCCCAATTTAAGCATATACCACCAAGACTTTCTTTTTCTATAATAGCTGTTTTAAATCCCAACTGCGAAGCTCTTATGGCAGTTACATATCCTCCAGGTCCGCTTCCTATTACAATGATATCGTAGTTCATATTTTTATTTTTTAATTATGTATAAATTTTTATTTCTTATTAATTTGATTAGCGTTTACGTCAATTTCTATAACTTCAAACCCAAGTTTCTTAATTTTCTCCAAATTTGATTCCTTATCTCCAACAATGACAACAACCATATTATTATTTGGCAAAAACTTTTTGGCATATTTATCAACTTCTTCTTTAGTAATTTGATTTAATATTTTTGTTTGAACAGCTACATAATCTTTGGGCAAATTATATTCTAAAACTCGTTTTATAAAATTCAATTTTTGTACAGGTGATTCATATTTTAAAGCATCACTCTGTGCAATCGCATTTTTTGTAAAACTTAATTCTTCTTCGGTTATACCGTTCTCATTATATTTTTTAAGCTCATTAAATAATTCTACCATTGTACTATCAGTAGTATTAGCTTTAAATCCTCCGCTAATTGTAAACGGACCTGAAAATTTAGAGCCTGAAAAAGCTGAGCGGGTGCCATATGTCCATCCTTTAACTTCGCGTAACAAATAATTTATTCTGCTGTTAAAAGCACCTCCAAAGCTATAGTTCATAATTTGACTTCTGTAATATTCACCATCAAAATCAAAAGGAAGTGCCAAGTAACCAATTCTTATTTCGCTCTGAGCTGCAGCTTTTTTATCTAAAAAATAAATTTTAGTTTTTTCAATTACTGGAATAACTACATTTTCGTTTGTAGTTTTTAATTCCTCTGTTTTATTTACGGGTATAAAAGAAAGTTCTTTAATAATTTCATCTTTAGATACATCGCCAGTAACGGACACAATTAAAGGTCTGTAAAAAATTGTTTTATAATAAGCTCTAACATCATCAATAGTCAATTTACTAACAGTTTCAATTGTTCCATCGGCAGACAAACTCATTACATGATTTGCACCATATAATATTTTTTTAAATGTCTGATCTGCCATATTACTGGCATTAGTCTGCCTTTGGGTTATACCGTCTAATTGTTTTTTCTTTTCTATTTCAAATTCCTTATTATCGAATTTAGGCTCGAGCATTGCTTCTTGAACTATTTTTAACGTCGCTTTTAAATTAGTTTTAGTGCATTGAATGCTTACTGATAAATCTTCATCACCTGAATATACATTTACCGACGAACCTAAACGATCAAGTTTATTTTCTATTTCTTCTGCTGAAGTTTTAAGGGAACTTTGAGAGAGCATAGATGCTGTTAATTCAGATAGACCAGATTTTTCAATCGGTTCGAAACGATGACCTGCCTTATAACTTAATAAAATATTAACCTTTGGTAATTCATTTTCTGTAACACCGATTAAAGGTATATTTCCATTTAAGTTTGCAATATAAAAATTAGGCACTGGCACAGCAACTGCAGCTGAAGCTGAAGGCATAACTGAACGGTTAAAATTGTCTTTAGGCTCTGTAAATTTTAAATTCTTATACTCTGCACTTTCAGGTTCAACAGTCCTTTCATACATTTTCCAGTTATCTGATTTTGCAGACAAGGCTGATTTGCCTTTAGGTAAACAACTTAAAATTACTGCAGGTTTATTTTTTATATAGGTGTTGTAAACTCTCATTACATCAACTTTAGTTACTGACAAATACCTTGATATCTCTTTTTTA
>JBIJCO010000056.1:0-12781 GCA_044344665.1 Bacteroidia bacterium
CTCCCAGAATATGTTTCAGGATAACCAGGGGTTGCATACAACAGTATTTTACTGCAATTCGCTTTCGCAATTGAGTCAATGATTCCTATCGGTCGCCATGGGCAACAAGGGCTTGCAGGTTGTATATTCCCTCCACTTTGCTCTTGAACAACTATATAATCAAAACCTTGCGCCATCAAACTTAGAGATACAGGATCTGCTACATGGTCAGATAAAAAATACCCTCCCGGAGTATTTTGAGCTGTGATTATCGTCTTTCCGTTTGAACTTGCAAGATTGGTTAATAAACCGGGCAAATCTTGCACATAGGTCATTGAATTACCAATGAATAAAATCCTTAAAGTGTCTTGAGCGTTGGCGGAAGTTAAAAAACCAAGAAGGATGAGGTTAGTTAAAATAATTAATCTGGTTCGATTTAATGGTGATTTTATTTTACTCATTGTATGTGATGTTTTGATGTTGTCAAAATGGTGCATAACGTTTTCGGGCTTCGCGAAGGTAGCGATTTCGGAGGCGAAAACTGTCTGCCACCAATGAATTTGATACGAAGCACAAAACTTCATTTAAGCACTGAACCACCAATTTCTTGTAGGTGATGTTAGCGGATGCCCTTCTTCGGTTAGTCGTAATAGTGTTAGTCATTTTGTTGTTGTCTAATATGAAAGGTCAAACCAACTTGTGTAGTAAATATTCCAGTCCAATTATTACTTACAAGCCCTTTGGTTTGATTAATTACCGCTTCACTATTGGGTGAATAAATATAAGGTGTGTAACCAACAAGAACGAAAGGAGATAGATTAATTTTGTTTTTGAGGTTTAGGTAATAACCTGCTCTGATGCTTAGGTCGCCCCCAATACCAAATGCTTTTGTTCTTGCTTCGTCATATTCAAAAGGTTCATCATTCACATTTCTAAAAAGTCCGCTTGATACTGCCGAGATAATTAGGTCAGTGTAAAGTCCTTTAGTTTTTTCATTGTTTTCATAATGAATTATGTAACCCAAGTTTAAAAAATGCAAATTTAAGATGTTGTTCAAGTTTTCATTCTCAGCCGAGCTTTTAAAATAGGTATACGAAATATTTATTCCGTGTTTCAAACTGCTAGAAGATTTAAAAATGTAAGATACTGAAGCATTTAGTCCGTGCATGAGCAATGGTTGTTTTTCTTCAAGAAATGGTCTGCTAAAATTGTAGGTTTGAATAGCTTTATCCCACTTATTAGCAAAAATATATTTGTTAGAAATATCAGTTCTAAACTCTTGGGCTATTATGCTATTAAATGTAAAAAACAACATTCCAAATAATACTGCTCTCATTTTTTTATGTCGTTTAAAATATTTATAACTTCTCTATAGCCAGTTTCTACTGCACCATGAACAGTTTGATGGTGTCCATTTGTATTCATTGCTTCACCGGCAAAATATAGTTTTTTGTTTATCGGTTTTGTTGCAACTTTTCTTGCATCTCCCATGCGAATTGTGCTATAAGAGTATGCTCCTTTAACGAATGGATTAATTGTCCAGTTTTGAACATGCGATGCAACAAATGACGCTGTTGCCTGTCCGTTATACATTGTGTCTAACTCTTGAAGTAATGCAGTTGTAATAGCCGTGTCACTTCCTAATGAAGTTAAGTATTCGGCTTGAACGCCCATAATAAAAGCAAGCAATACATTGTCATTTTGTGCTTTGCCTATGCTATCATCTGCATAAGCCGCACAAATTGGTCCACCGATTATATTTTGGTCAAAGAATTTATTGCTAAATTTTAAAAAAACTTTCATTCCTGCATCCATTCCTATTTTTGAAAATGCAGTTGTTTTTTCATTTGGTAGTGTCGGAATAAATTGAATATCTGCCGATTTTAGAATTGGTATTGGGACAGTAATAATTACTTTATCTGCGTTGTATGTATTGTTATTACTGTCTGTTATTTGAATTATTGATTGAGAATAATCAATTTTAGTAACAATAGTGTTAAATAAAATTTTATTTTTTACTTGACTCGCAAATTGGGTATCAATTAAGTCGAAGTAAGTCTCTTGAAATTTAAAATCATCGTCCCCAGAGTTCCAATTTTCTTCATCTTGATTATTGCCAAATACAGAAAGACGAGACGCTGCTGCTCCTTGGTCACCTGCCATATTTTCTACAATGTATTTATATTCATTACCTAATCCTTTTTGCAAAGCGTAATCATTATATGAAATATCTGGCAAATCATCGCCTTCAAAAATATCGGTGTTTTGGGGTAAAGAATTCACTAATTGATTATTGAACCAATATTTTGTTTCACTATCGTCTAACGTGATTTTAGTGTTTGACTTAATAATCAAGTCGCCCAAAATACTGTTTTTACCATGCAACCATTGAGCACCTATATCAATAGGGAAATTGGCAAAACCTGTTAGCTTACCAAGACGTCCACCATAATTTGCAGAAGCTTCTAAAATCTGAAAATCTATTCCTTTTGATTTTAAAATATATGCTGCATATAGCCCCGCTGCCCCCGCACCAATAATTATAACTTTTCCGTCATAATTTATGTCTTCAAATAAGGTTTCTTTTCTGCAAGCAGAAAGAAAGGTTGAAGGAATTAAAAGTCCACCAATTGAGAGTAATGTCGATTGTTTTATAAAATGTCGTCTATCCATTTCTTAAGGATTGTTGTCTGTAATGTTTGTCCTTTTAGGGTTTCCGCTAACGTTTTGCGACTACGCGTCCGCTTTTTGCTTTCTCAAGTTAAACATTTGATTGTTAACGCGCAAAAAATGGTCGCTTGCTTGCTGTTAGCTGCTGCCATTTCTTTCCGTCATTTTTTATTTCTTAATAAATATTCACTATTTAATCCAAATAAAGCCTTTCAATATTATACAAAGAAGGATTGAATCCTTTTTTACTACTGTTTCCATTATTATTAGAACGCTTTATGCCCATGTCTAAACGATTTGGGTTAAGCGTAATATTTAATCCTATTTGAAAATAGCCTGATGGATTAATGTTTTCGGTAATTGTAAAATCTTTATTCGCAACTGTAATACTATTTCCTATAAGTGTACCCGTTTCTATATACAACTCAAATCGGGTATTTATTTTTTTACTCCAAGAAAGACCGCTTTTTAATGATCCCGTTTGTAGATTAATTTTTTTTGCAATTAATGAAGTGTCCGCAATGGTAATCGCACCTGCACTAATTTTATAATAATTACCTTGTGGGGATAAAATAAAACTAAAACGGTTGTTACTATTAGGTTGATAATTAATTGATGTTACTACAGGTAAGATCATAAGCAACGACCATTTAGGATTAAATTTAGCAATATACCCTAACACCGGTAAACCGTATGTAATTCCATTAAAAGCTAATAAGCCAGCACCGGCTATAAAAGTATTTCCTTTGCTATTTTGACGAGAATATAAAAATAAACCAGCAACGTTTGGAATGTCATTTAGAAATCTTTTTCCATCAGCATTCTCAAAAGCATATAAGCCTGCTATGTAGCTGTTTTTTATTGAAACGTTGAGATATGTAAATCCCAAGAAACTAGAATATAAAGCATTGGATGGTATGCCAGAAGATGGGGATAATATTCCAACATTAGAGGAGGCCGAAAATAATAAGCTTTTTAATCTTATTGGTTGAGTTAAAGTGCCAAGTTGTAATTTTGCAAAAATTGGAATAGTTACTGCTAATCCTCCATTTGAAAAACCATATTTATTATTTTCTTTTATACTAACCATTCCCGGATAGGAGGAACCATTAATAGAAAGAAAACTTGGAAATTTCATTTTTATAGATTCGGATTTGATTGGATAAATCGTGTCTTTGTTTTGGATTAATAATTCTAACAACGTTTTGTTTAGCGTGCAATTCTTTAATTGAATACTTTTAATAAAACTGTTAATACCTTTTTGCGTTTCCTCTGCGCTAGGCTTATTTAATAATGTATCGTTAAGGTATGAACTAACCTTATCCCATTCGAGTGTATTGTTTATGCCAATTAAAAAAGGGAAATTAATTTGTTTAGGTAATTGCAAAGTTGTTATCATTTTCTTCCATGTCCAAAAGCAATTTCCGGAAAATTTATATTCATTGCTTTTTAAAATTTTAACGGTTGCATTTAACAGATTTAAATCATTTTCTCCCCACTCGCCACACCATAAGGGAACATCTAATGAATTAGATAGTTTTGTATATTCATGCAAATTCTTAGCAATATTAGTACTGTTAAACCAAGAATAGATATGAAACTGAAAACAAATATTCTTATCTGGTAAAGCTTTAAACATCGAGAAGTCTTGAGCGAAATTATTCCCTTCAAGCATAATCATATGGTTGCTGTCTACGGATCGAATTGAGTCTATCAAAACCTTATATAAATTAGTTAAATCATCAGCATTCGTTACGTTTGGTTCATTTAACAAATCATAAGCCGCAATAATTCCTCTGTTTTTATATCTACTTGCTATTGCTTTCCAGAGCTGAATGGTTCTGTTTTTATTTGTAGTAGATTCCCATAAATTAATAGGATCAGCATCAGCTGTGTACAATTTAGATGCCCCTCCTGGAGCTGAGTGTAAATCGACTACAGCATAAACATTATAATCTTCACACCATTTTAAAACGCTATCAAGAATTTTCCAACCCGACTCTTTATATACAAATGGGGTAGTGTCTTCTTCCAATATTGTATGATTAAAAGGAATACGAACAACATTAAATCCCAATAAGCTAATTTTTTTTATGTCTGCTTTTGTGATGAAGTTTTTGTAAACAGAATCTCTGAAAGAATTAAAAACATCAGTACCAGTTAATGATTGCATATTATTTGCCAGTTCCTTTTCAGGAATAAAACCACCGCCCCACATCCAGCCTTCCCAGTTTAACCAAGCCCCCAAGTTAACGCCATCTAATTTGATTACGTTGTTTTGTCCGCTTAGAATTTGTTGATTTTGCCTGTGAACAAATGAAGTATTGTCCCAAAAGGCTTGGGCATTACCAGTTAAATTAGAAAATGTAAAAACTAGTAAGAAAAATAGATTTCTTGTCTGTTTAAATTCAGTTCTTTTTCTCATTAATTTTTACATTTTCTATTTTATCGTTTAAGGTTGCAGCTAACGTTTTGGGGCTTGCCGAAGTGGGGGATTTACTTGCACTTCAATTGATAAATGTACAAAAGTTCAATAGAATACCAAATGCTCAATTTTGCACTTCAGCCCCCATTTTGGCAAACCCATGTTAGCGGTTCGTTGTTTTAAATTCATTCTCTTTTTAAAGTTGATTTAGTAACTAGTAATTTCAAGTTGCTACTTCCATATTTATATAGTACAAAAATAAAAATTAATATATTTGGGATTAACCAAATAAATATGTTTTCAGGATTTTCTTTATGGTAAAAAAGTGCAGTATCTGTTGAGTTTTCAGTCACAAAAATACCAAATAAATTATGAATTATATGAATACCTAATACCAATTCTAAACTGTTGGATACAATTACTATTATACCAAGCAACAAGCCCACTATGAAGTAAAATATAAAATAATTTAGATGTTCAACGTGTAAAGAAGCAAAGAGAAGAGATGTAATAAATAATGTAATAATAGGATATCTTAAATAATAAGTCAATATTTGTAATAAATAACCTCTGTGAAAAAGTTCTTCAAAACTAGTTTGTATTGGGATTATTAAAAAAGAAATAAATGATAGAGCAAAAAATTTGTTAGCATCAAATACAAATTGAAAATCGCTACCATTATAAAATGAATAAGTTATTTCGACAACTAAAAGAAGACCAAAATAGACAATTGCTCCTGAAAGTATAGTTTTGAAATTTATTTTAGAAATTGTTGTAATTAGTGTTATTGGATTTCTTTTGTGAATAAGTTTTACGGACAATAGTAGTCCTATAAGTCCTGTAATAAATTCTAAATTAGTAACTATAGTACTAACAAAAACATCTGAATTTTTGACGATGAATGAAGAAATTTCTTTGGGTTTCGTTCCGTTATTTAGATAAATTGCGACCAAACCAGCTATAAAAGCCCCTAAAAGATAAAACACAACTACTGTTAAAATAGAAAGAGTAATACGCAACCAACTATTTTTTCCTAAGTTGGCATTATCTAAAAAATTTGAATTTAATTTCACTTTTAATTATTTAAATTTTACAAAACTTTGTATAAAAAACCTAATATCTGCAATTTATGATTGGACGTTTGCTTTACAATGACCGCTAACGGTTTCGGGCTTGGCGAAGGTGGCGATTTTTACCACAAATGTTGATGCGGAGAACCAAAATTTGATTTACCACAAATATGTCTGCTGAGCACTGAACCGCCACTTTTGCCAAACCCGTGTTAGTGGCTGCCTATTTTGTTTTTATTAGTTTTAAATCCATGATTAAATAATTCAACAATCGTCTCTTAGATTCTCAAATATTGGTTATCTTAACGCTTATTTTTTTATTATTAAAATATTCTCCCTTTTCTGTCTAATCTTAATCCTAATGTAAACTGGTTCATCAAATGCCCACTTGTAATGCCCATTTTCGTCAAGTTGTAAGACTTAAGAGAAATCATACTACTTGAAATAACATAGAAGTGATTGAAGTTTAATCCTATCGAATACCTAATATCTCCTTGTAAAAGAGTATTAATTGCATTGATTGATTTTGTAAAATTAACATACGAATAATTTTGGTATTGTAAACCAGGCCCTATCATTAAAGTAAGATTCGTAAAAAACACTTTTTTAATGACAAGAGTAGCTGAATATCCTACACCAACCAAAAGATAAGCGTTATTTAATTTATTCATTTGCCCATATTTATCGTAACTATTTCTTACGTAAATTGGGATAAAGGCGCTATCAGATTTTAAACTATTGTAGTTAGCACTAGCATAATATACAAAAGATGTTGCCGATTTTTTTTGCAATGCACTTCCTCTGTAAACTGCCCCGTATGAAAATTTACGCTTGTTAGTAAAGTTTATATAGTTAATAAAAGCATTTGTCGTTTTCATATTATCATAGTGATAATAAGGAGTACTATCATTAAAATTAGGGACAAAATTTCTTGAGTTTTTTTCATAATATCCAGTAAACCAGTTTGCGCCTATTTCAAATACTTTATTGTTATCATTTATTCCAATAATGAAATTAACAGCTTTAGGTGTTGGCTTGCGCTTTGAGGGTTGATTGGGGACACTATATAAATTAAAAGCAAAGAATCGCTTTTCATCGGAATAAATAAAACCTACATCTATTAAGCTTTCAGCAATAGGATTAAGTTTTGTGTTTAAGGCGGTGTCCTTTTGAAAGCTTTGTGAAATATAGAGCGAATGATTGTTGTAATTTTGATAAAGTGACCATACAGATGAATTGTAATATTTTTTTATATAAGTGCTGTCGAAGTAGTACTGCGCACTTAAATGTTTCATCCCTAGGCACATAAAAAAAAGTACGAAATATTTTATGAATTGATTTTTACCACTCATTTTCTTTTTCAATTATTAATCTATAAATACACAATTATATTTTCTATCATGTCCATTATTAACTTCATAAACTCCGTTTTTCCCTGCTTCTCTTGAACAATGAATTTCAGTCCCGTCCCATAATGTCAGTCTATCTTCACCATAGCCGTAGAAATAAACTTCAATGGACTCATTTACATATTCAAAATCTTTAATTAAAACATCCTCCACACCTTCAACAAAAGTATCTACTTCCTTATTGAAGGTTGGTATGATTTTGCCTTCCTGAACAAACATTGGTAAAAAACCCGGTGATGCTGGAACTTCATAATATGAATTACCTGTATATTTTTTATTTGACCAATAGTGGTACCAGTTCCCGTCTGGTAAATATACTTTCCATGATAATCTACCTTTTGAAATATCATCTCTTTTTCCGCCCTCAATTTCATTTGTTACTGGTGCACTAAGTATTCTATCGCCCAATATAAATTGATAATCTTGCTTTATTGCTTCGGTATCCTTTGGGTATAGAATGGCCAAACTTCTGATTAATGGCCAACCATGCTCCTCTGCTTGTTGAGCAAGTGTATAGATGTATGGGAAAAGCTTTGCATGGAGCTTTGCATATTTTTTCCAATGTTCCAGCGTTTCTTTATCATCATCAAATCGCCAATGGTCACACAAAGGCAAACCTCTATGTAACCTCATAACTGGAACAAGAGCACCCATTTCAATCCAACGAAACATCATAAGTTTGTCCATGGGTTTTGTTTTCTCACAGTTATATGCACCAATATCAATGGAAGTGTTTGGATGAGAGGATATGCCTGCCGTATTTAACCCCACGATTTGTCCACCGAAACCGGAAAGATTGTCATAATTAGCGTTCCGGTCACCCGTAAAATGGAATGCAGCATTTGATTGCTGTCCGATAAATCCGCTTCTGGGAAAAATTACAAAATCTCTATCGGGATAAGTTATTTTCCAGAATGAATTTGCATTTTCTGCCCAAAGTAGCGGAAATTTATTGTGCATTGTTAAGCCATACTCTCCATTGTAGGATATGGAATTATACGGTGTGTATTCACCAAAGTCATTCATCCAGCCATCTAAACCCGATTTAATAGCAAAATCATAGAATTTTTGACCATACCATTTTATAGCATCAGGATTAGTAACATCCAACTGAGATTCATTCCACACGAAGAACTTAAAAACATAAGGTTTTCCTTTTATGTTTTTAGTGAAATATCCCAGCTTTTTGCCTTCTTCGTAGATTGGACTTTTTTTAAATAACATGTTTTTGGGAAAATATGGTAAAAAATATCCAATGTGGTTAACTCCATTTTGGTGCTGATGGGATATCATACCTTGATAGTCAGGATAACTATTTTTATTTAGAGTCCATACATCAGAAGGCTTGAATATATTCTTATTCCAATACCAGTCTTCAGCCATAATAGCACTTAATGGTATTTTATTTTCTCTGTGTATTTTTAATACTTTTTCATTAACAGCCTGACCAGTTTCTTTTGATTGCCAATCACTTGTGGCTGCTGCCCAGACACCAAAAACCCACGGTTTGGGTTTCTTGTAACTCCCAGTGGCTTTTTGATAATTACCTATGATTTCAAGTGGATTTTCTGAGAGAAAAACTGTGGCATCAAATGTGTGGCTATAATTCGTGATTTTAAGTGCTTCTGGATTTGTTTTGGCAAAATCGAATTCACTAAAATAAAAGCTGTTTAGCAAGAACCCATGCCCCTTTAAATTTAGAAAAAAAGGAACCGGATAATATGTGATGTCTTGACCTTCTGAAGAACCATTTTGAGAAACCTTTGGCAAATTAACCCCAACTTCTTTACACCAGTTCGTGACAATAGTTCCTTTGTGATTTACCTGATTAAAACGCATACCCATTCCTAAATAGCTGTCATCGGATTTTGATATGAAACTGGCTGCAATTCGTGAATGATGTTTGTCATCCTCTTTTGGCGGATTAATTTCGGACAATTTAAATTCAAGTTTATTACCAATTAATTTATATTGTAGGTTAAATAAGCTATCGTTCTTATCATCTAACAAAACTAAAACATGAAGAGAATCTGTTTTCAGAATTTCCACCGCTCTGCAGACAGTTCTTTTCGTATCCGATTTACCATCTATCCATACCGTATACGGGCTTCTTTCTGTAATTTTACTATTGGTAAAATGTTCCAGGGTAATTTGGTTATCAATGACCAATAAAGGCTTGGCTTGCCCTTCCTTATAAACTTCAAAACGAAATGGTTTTTCAATTACTTTAACTGAATAAGCTACATTTTGAGAAAAAACAACGGCATTAATGCTAAAAAAAACTAGAGTTAAATAAAAATATAATTTCATTCTTAATAAATGTATTTTAATCGGTCCATTCATTTCAATAGGTTGCCACTAACGGGCCGCGTGCAGGCGCTCGTTTTTGCTCTTTCTTGGCGCATAGCGAAGCTTAGCCTGCAACTCAGCAAAAATGACGCTTGCACGTTGTTACAAGCTGGTGTTCTGTCTTTTGGTGCCGATTCATTCACGCTTCTTATTCTTAAATTACTTTTAATGTTTTAAAGTGTTCTTGTGTTGAAGTTTTAAGTTTTATCAAAAAGTTCAATAATTTGATCTGAAGTCGGAATTTTTTTGATAGAAAAAGTAAGTTCCATATTTATGTTTCATTTTTTATTCCAAAAAAAGATGGCGAAAATTATAAATCCAACTAAACCCTCTAAAAAAGGTACTATTAAAAACAGATAAAAACTGGGATAAAATATTCCCATTAAAAAAATGGATATCAACATTACGAAACCGAGATAAATCCAATATGTTTGATCAGCAATTTGCAGGGATTGTTTTTCAAATTTGTATCGGTTGAATATTAGTGGCAATAAAGCTTCTATGTCCCACAATAGTAAAAATAATCCAGCTAACAACATCAAACCAGTAATAATAGGTGTTCCCTGAAAATCAAAGGCAATGGTTATAATGAAGATATTAAGGATTATAATAAAATAAAAGATAGCACCCAAGCGTGAAAATCGCTGCGTCATCAGCAGGACACCACTGATTAACTGACTTATGCCAATGAAATGCCAGTATGTGCCCGACTCTGCCAAAACCCGAAACAATACTCCTGCCGGCGGAAGTTCATTAATAGGAATTTTGTTAGTTAGTTTATTGATATCACCATATTGACCAAATTTATTCATTGTAAAAGTGGAAATTACAAATGCTCCACCAATGAGATACCTCAAATAGACTGTGAAAATTTGGAGACTTTTTATATCTCTTATTTTGTTAAGTAATTTATACATATATTGATCTTCAAATATTTTCAATAGACGTTGGTTTAAATACAATATTTTATGGTCTGTTCTTTACAATTGCTTGTAACGGTTTCAAGCTAAATTCCCGTTTGGATTTTGAAACTTTTTCTACCGAAATGTTAGTTTAAAGATAAATGTTTAATGGACTTTTGCAAAGCGAAAATTAAATAATTGTCTACCGCTTTTGCAAAAGCCGAAGCCGAATGCCCAAATGGGATTTAGGTTGTGTTAGCTGCTATTACATTACTCATTGTTTTGTAACCACTTTATTATGTCCGATTTTCGCTTAAAGTCGGTTTTCGTGAAACTTTTAGAGTAACGTACATTAATATATTCTAAAATGCTTTTTTTAGAATCAATTGTCCAGAAGCCAGTGATTTCCTTAAACTGTTGGTTGTCCCTGATTATAATTTCATTACCAACTGCACCAATGTTTTCATTTGAAGAACGAAGCTCGTCGAGCATTTGAAATTTACCGTTATAAATTTGTCTGAATAATCTATTAGGGTTGTCGGGGATTTTAATATAATCAGTAAAGGCAGTGTTAATCAATGTAGAGTCTCGGTCAAAGAGCCTAACTTGATTAATGTTTGAAAATTTTATTACTGTGTCTGGTTTTTGATTTCGTTTTATTGTCACCGCGTCAGAGACCTTGGCTGTCATTTTTATTTCGCCTTTAATGCTGTCGTTCATAGTTGTCAATAAGAAACCATTATGATACTGCAATATTTTTGCGGGCTTACTGTCGTCTAAAATTTGGTCTGTCAAAAGCCATAGAAAGTAATAGTTGTTTTGCCCCTTTGTCAAAGAAGGAAGTAAGAATAGAATTATGATTAGTGTCCTCATGTAATTGCAGCTAACGTTTTCGCGGTTTGCCTTGTTTGGAGTTTGAAACAATGTCTACCGAAATGTTAGTTTAAAGATACTATGTTGCTAGGCATTTGCAAAGAAAAAATAGAAAAATTGTCTGCCGATTTTGCAAATGCTTGTACTTCCGCCCAAATAAGGCAAACCGTGTGTTATGTGTTCGGCGCTTTTTTTACAGTATGTAGTTTATAACGTCCTTTTGGTTTTCTATATATTTTTCTTAGGTTAAGTTCTGTTCCAACAGTAAATATTCCGTCATAACCTATGTCTGCAAATGGTGATAACATACCAAGATTGAGCTGTAGAATTAAACCGGCATTTAAGTACCATATACCTTTACTCGAACCTTCTATAAATGGGCGTTTTACAGCAAAGTCAGGACCTCTAGCAAAAAAGAATTTTATTCCTCCATATCCTTCTAAGCTTACAATTTTGTATCTAATAACTCGATGTTGGACGTTTATGCCAATACATAAGTTGTTTAATGGAGGAGTATAAATTAACTCAAACATTATTCGAGTTTTATTATATTTTTCAGGTTGCTTTTCTTGTTCTTCAGTTAAATCATCTTCTGACCATCTAAATTTTGGCGATATATACCTTAAATTAATTGCAGAAGATTTTTTGAATTTACTCATTGTACTCGCTCCATATTCACCAGTCCATTTACCCTCAATAACAGCTTGGCTATATGTGATAATAGGTAAATGTAATATTATGATTAACAATATGGATTTCATTTATCGTAAAGCTAAGTCCGAATGAATAAGTGTAACTGTCACATAACGATATTTGGTTAGTTTTATTGCAAGTCATTTACATAAAGGTCTAATGAGTTTAGTGAGGTCGAAACGATGTATGTTAATTTTATTTTGAAATTGTCGCCACAGAATTAGTGAAGAAACTTGTCTGCGTTTAGATTGTCGGTTCTCGTCTAGCGCTGACACATAACGTTCTGCAGCTACCCGAAGGGCGGGATTTTTAGCACTAAATTTCATTCGGAGAACTGAACTTTCGGCTTGCGCAAATGTGTCTGCGAAGCACGAAACCCCGCCTTTTGGGTAGGTGCTGTTATAGGGCCTT
>JBIJCO010000027.1:0-40617 GCA_044344665.1 Bacteroidia bacterium
TTAATTGCACAACAGGTGGCGTAAAATTAGAATATGGTTTAGATGCTAATAATAACGGTTTATTGGATGTTGCAGAAACAAATACTACACTAACTAAATATGTTTGTAACGGTTTAACTGGGGCTACGGGAGCAACAGGTCCTCAAGGTGTTGCAGGAACAAACGGAACTAATGGTATAAACGGCACTAATGGAACTAATGGTCAAAATACCTTGGTGAAAACAAGCACTGTAGCGGCAGGTGTTAATTGCACAACAGGTGGCGTAAAATTAGAATATGGTTTAGATGCTAATAATAACGGTTTATTGGATGTTGCAGAAACAAATACTACACTAACTAAATATGTTTGTAACGGTTTAACTGGGGCTACTGGCGCAACAGGTCCTCAAGGTGCAACAGGTTTAACTGGCGCTACTGGTGCGACAGGCCCACAAGGACCAATAGGTTTAACGGGTGCAACTGGTTTATTAACTCCAGGAACTGCAATAGGAAACACACCCTATTGGAACGGCTCATCATGGGTAGTAAATAGCAACAATCTATTTCATAATGGTGGTTATATAGGAATAAGAACTTCCAATCCTTTATTTCCACTTCATGTAAATGGGAATATGATCCTTAATAAGCGTGGAGATAAACTTATATTCGGTGATGGATCGGCTATTTCAGATTCTATATGTTCAATTTATAGACCAACTTCAACAGATGGTGTAATGATTAGAGGGTATGATATTTACATTAGATCTCAAGTAACACCAATTCAACTTCAATCAGGTTCTACAATTAATATGATGGATTTATTAGGTAATACCAAAATGATTGTGAATCCTCAAACAGGAAATGTAGGTATAGGAACAACCGCGCCTACAGCAAAACTTGATGTAATAGGTTCAGTTAAAATTTCTGATGGTTCGCAAGGTGTGGGCAAAGTATTAACATCAGATGCATCTGGAAATGCTACATGGCAAAACGCCTCTGCCACAGGTGTAGTATTCAGTAATATGCAAGTATACGCAACTGCTGGCACCTTCACATTTACTATTCCTGTAGGTGTTACAAAAATAATGGTAGAAGTATGGGGTGCAGGGGCAGGCGGAAGTTGTAGTAATAATTATGCAGGTGGCGGTGGCGGTTATGGAAAAGGAATTTATACAGTAACTCCATCTTCAAATTATGTTGTAATTGTAGGTGCAGGTGGTATAGGTGGAACACTTGGCACCAATGGAGGTTCAAGTTCTTTAGGTTCTTTAATAAGCGCTAATGGTGGGAGCGGTAGTTCAGGATTTGGATTAGGCGGAACATCTACTGCTCCATTTAATATTAGTGGTGGAGATTGTTTTTCAACTAATTATGCTTATGGTATTAATGGAGGAAATGGAGGAAATGGGGGCCAAGGTGGAAGAACGCCAATTGGTGTTTCTGACAATAGTGGTAATGGAAGAAATGGTGTTGCACCGGGAGGAGGAGGAGGAAATTGTTGGAATGGAACCACTGGTGGTAATGGCGCACCTGGCAGAATAGTAATTTATTATTGAAAAGTTAGTAAGAAAAATTAAAGTATTGAATCAAAACAAAAATAAAATAAATAGCAGCAATTTTAATGTTTTCGTGCAGTAACAATATTTGCTCAATAAAACACGTTTTTCTTTTTGTTTTATTCAAATATATATTGTTCTAGACAAAAACATGATTATAAGCGCAAATCTCAATCCATTCTGGCGAATTAGAAAGTTTTTTCAAATAATATAGTGCTAAATGATTTAGCTAATATGAATAAAAACAAAATAATATGTATTATTTTACTTTTGACAATTTCGAAAATTGCAAACAGTATAAATACAATAGATTCACTTAAATTGATTTTAAAAAAACAAAAAAATGATACTGTTAAATGCAATCTATTATATAAATTGATTGAATTAGAGCCAAATTATAAATTATGTGATGAATACAACAAAGAAATAATTAAGATAGCAGATAAACAATTATTAGTTAAAGAAATAAATAATAATGAAAAGAAATTTTATTTGAAAATTAAGGCGCGAGCACTAAATAATTTGGCAGTCTCATTATCAAGAACCTTTCAAGATCCAAATAAAATGTATAACATTTTAAGGACCGCTTTGAAGATACAAGAAGATATAAATGATTTGGATGGATTAAGACAAAGTTTAAGAACATTAGCATATTGTTATGGTGAAAGAGGCGAAAATATATTGGAAGAATATTATATAAAAAAGGCTTATCAAATTGCTTTAAAATCAGGAAATGACTTAAATATCTTTAGCAGTCTGTGTGATATAGGAAATCTTCAATTTAAAAAGGGTAATTATAAAAATGCATTAAGTTTTTATTCGTCAGCCAAGAATTTTATCGATAAATGCGATAATCCTTATATAGTTTCTGGTTGGCATAGTGTAATGGCTATGGTTTATGATAAGTTACAAAAAACCGATAGTGCATTATATTATTTCTATAAAACATTAAAATACGCCGAGTCGGTAAGCGATACTTCTAATATGGTATCGATTTTAAATGAGTTGGCAAATTTACACCTCCGAAAAAACCAATTTATTATCGCTGAAAGTTTAGGTAGAAGATCATTTGAGTTAATTGCGAGGTATAATCAACCAAAATTGGCTTTTAAGGCAGCAGATATCTTGCGAAAAATATTTAAAAAGAAAGGTGATTGCAAGAATGAAATTAAATTTATAGAAAGGTGTATAACTCTTAAAAATCAAATTAATAATATTGAAAATGAAAAAGCTGTTATTAAGAATAAAATGCAAATGGAATATGAAAAAAAGAACCTATCTGATAGCCTACGTTCAAACGAGGAAAAAAATAAAATAGTTTTTGAAAATAAAATTGAACTGAATCGTCAGCAAAATCAAAAGATTTTTTTATATTTTATTCTTATAACTATTATTACTTTTTCAATTATTTTATTCAATCGTTTTAAAACAACAAAACATCAAAAACTGATAATCGAGAATAAAGAAAAAGAAACACTTATCCAAAAACAAATAATCGAAGAAAAACAGAAAGAAATACTTGATTCTATAAACTATGCTAAACGCATTCAATACACTTTATTGGCGCACGAGGCATTTTTGAAAGAAAATTTACGTGAGCATTTTACCTTTTTTAATCCCAAAGACATTGTTTCGGGAGATTTTTATTGGGCAACAAAACAAAATGATAAATTTTATTTGGCAGTATGTGATAGCACTGGTCATGGTGTACCTGGAGCATTTATGTCACTTCTAAATATTGGCTTTTTAGCCGAAGCCATCAATGAAAAAGGTATTGAGAAACCGAATGAGGTATTTGATTATGTACGGGAAAAGTTAACAGAAACTATTTCAAAACAAGGACAAAGAGATGGTTTTGACGGAATACTAGTTTGTTTTGAAAAGAAAAATAAAACTATAACCTATGCTGCGGCTAATAATTCTCCATTACTAATTCAAAATAATCAACTAATTGAATTACCTTCAGATCGAATGCCAGTAGGTATTGGAGAAAGAAAGGAGAAATTTAAATTATTTTCAATTGATGCAAAACCAAATGATATTTTTTATCTCTATACTGATGGTTATGCTGATCAATTTGGAGGACCAAAGGGAAAAAAATTTAAATACAAACAATTAAATGAGTTATTGCTTTCTTTACACGCACAACCATTAAGTAAACAACAAACGGAATTAAAAAAAACATTTGAAGAATGGAAAGGTAATTTAGAGCAGATTGATGACGTTTGTGCAATTGGTATCAGAGTTTAATTGATAACTTGACTTATCTAACTGCTTAATAGTTTATCAAATGTTCCTTTATCAACTTCCTTGCCATACTCGTAAAACAACACAGTCTTGTTTTGAATTTTAATAATCAGGTTATTTTTTAAATTATCTTTAGCAAGGTATATGATAGCATGATGCCCTTCCAGGCAGGCATAAATTTCAAAAGTTTTATGATTGAAATCTATAATATCCTTACCCTGTGAGATAATAAATTCTAAAATTGTATTTCCAGTCTCTTGATCAAATAATTGTGCTTTATCATCGTATCTTATTTCGGCAAGTCCGCCAAGGAGTTCTTGAATTTGCATAATAACGAATTTAACTATTTTGGAAAATAACTTTAAGATGGTGATGACATTTTTTTGATTTTTGTAACGGTATTAATTGAAATACCCGCAAGTTTAGCCGCCTCTTTGCATTTTAATCCTCTCTTTAAGTATTCTATGACTGTCTTGTTTTTTTTCTTTGATAAAAATTGAACTACCCCCTCTTTGCTTTTTGGTTTGCGACCTTTGTAAACGCCTCTGGCTTTTGCTAATAAAATTCCTTGCTTTTGATTTTCTTTAATTTGTTTACGTTGCATTTCGGAAAGAGTTGCTAACATTCCGATGACCATTTTTGCAATGCTATTTTCCTCTCCGCTTTCATCTAAAGTTCTTAAACCTTGGTTAATGAATAGAATGGGTATTTTTCTTTGCGAAAAAAAATAAATCGTATTTACAATATCTCGTAAATCTCTACCAAGTCTATCAATTGAAAAAACATGAAGTTCGCTTACAATTCCTTTATCTGTATAGTTTTTAATTTCTTGACCCATCGGTCTTTGAAAAAAAGGAATCGCACCACTGCATTTATCTTCAAGTACCAAATTGAAATTTGTTTCATTAATTTTTTGACGATCGGAATTTTGTTCAATTGTGCTTACCCGAACATATAAAATTTTCATTGTTTTAAGATAGAGGCTCCTTAACTCTATATTTGTGATAAACTAAAGGTTTTAATAATTAAATCTATAGTACCTGCGAGTTTGTTTGCTCACATTTTTTTGTATACCCTATTATTGATATACCGGTTCTTGTTCTGGGGTTTTTTGGAATTTCACCTTGCAAATAATCTTGACACATTAATTGCTTTTTTAATACAGAGTCAAACGACACACCATTTAGTTTATCTAAATCGTAAAGCCAATAATCAAAGTAACTCCTAACTGAAACATTTTCTCTTTTACACATTAGTAAAAATTCCCTTAATGGTTTTCGGTTTTTAAAAAGATGGTCGAGCCGGTAAACAACCAAAGTTTTTAATTTACCTTTTCTGACCATCCTTTTTATTTGTTTTACCGTTACGGATTCTTCATTATCTGTATTAACTTTTTCAATGTGTATTGAAATCTCCTTAAAGTCAACAAGTTTAAAAATGTCATTAATCATTTCCGCACGTTCATTCTTGTAATGCGTGTTTAAATAAATTAATTGCATTTTTGTTTTTGCAGATACTCATTTAATGAAACTTTATCAATAAAAATGCGGCGTCCAATCTTGCTGTGCTCAATTTCACCTTTTTTTAAAAGTTTAGATAGCTGACTTGATCCATAACCAAGAAACCTACATGCAGCTTCTTTGTTAATGAATGAATGGCTAACTTGTTGTTGACTTAAAATTTGAAGAATTTGATTTTGCACTTGCAAAATTTCTTCGATTTGTTTGTTTTCTTGATTCATCTTTTATATTGTTTAATTATTTTAAAGTAAATCAGATAACAGAAAGAAACTTTACATTACTTTACTTTCGATACATTTTTTCTATTCTTAATCTTACACAGCTAAAGTAATACTGTTTGCTCGAAGGAAGAATAGGAATTTTTAACTTTGTTTTAACTTAACATGCATTAAAGCAGATTAAACACATTTTTGTGCTAATGCTTACAAGAAAAAAGTTTATCTGGAATATTCTTGTTTATTGGAGGTTAGTTGAGAAACTGAATTATTAATGTAAATAATTTAAACCCAATTTTTCAGCACAAAAAAATAAAAAAAGTTATTGACCTCAATAATATCATTTGCCTGTAAACACAGAGTTTTTTTTATAAACTTGCCATTATGATCGGTTTTTTTTAATCAATTTTTCACAAATTAATTACAAATTGGTAAATGTCTTTAGCATTTTCATATTTGTAACACTAAAATAAATGAGCTATACCCTCTAAATAGTTAGTTATAAAAATATTATTTTAGTTTCCAAAAAACATTAAAACAATCATTAAAAATGTTAAGCAAAGCAAAGCAATAAAATCAACATAGTTCATGCCAAATAATATTTTAGGTTTATTTTCAATTTCATCGGGTTTTTTAATTTCATTAAAATTATTTTCATCTTGCGGAACTTTATTTATAATGTTAGTGTCAGTATTTTCATTTAAATAGTCTTGTTTAATTTGTTTCAATTTTTGATTGAATTCATCATCATTTATGAGTTTTGTACTTAATAGATATACCAAATTTTTTAAGACTTTATCATAATTCATTTTCTTTTCCTTTAATTCTTTTATTTCAAGCTCTCTGGCCTCAAGCTGTTTAATTTTAATATTACCTTCATCTTGAGAATATACTCCACTATTAATTAAATCAAGAATGACTTCTTTTTGTTTTTCTGATTCTTTTAATTCATTTGTATCTGATTCCCTATTTTCTAAATCATAAGTCAAATCATTCTCATTCTTATAAACTTCTTTTAATTTTGCAGTTTTTACATCAGCCAAACTATTTAAAGGTAAATCTTTCTTATTCTTTTTAACTGATACGACATAATAAACTATCCATAATATACCAGGAATTAAAAATGCGCCTAAAAATAAACCTATTATAATTGCAGATGATAAAAACGTAACAGGAAATATGATATTTGAATACATATTTATACATCTCCCAAAGCTTATTAATCCTACTATAGTAAGTAAAGAGTTAAATATTTTAAACCACTTTTTCATTTAGACTTAAAAATAATTGATTTACTTAATTCGTTTTATTTCTAAATTAAATTGCGAAATTCTTTATATGTTTTAACCCCAACATTATTATGCCTAATAAATTCATCAATATCTATTTCTCGTATTGGAGTATTTGGGAAGTTATTAATCAGAGCTTTAAAAAGTCTTACAGAAATATTTGGGAAATACTTCTGCCACTTTTCTTTTGAATTTCCTATTTGTTGAGGGGTTAATGATAAAACAGATTCAGGGCTAATAATTTTTGTTTCTTCCTGAACTTGTTCAAGATATTTATGTATCAAATTGATAGCATCTCTAAATTCCTTTTCAGTTATTCTCTTCATTTTTTTAATTCTTAATTTGCAATAAACAGGTAAAATGCCGCAAGTGAATATATGTTCAAGCCGACAATTTGTAAAACTGGCTGATTGTTGGAGTATAATGTTTCTCCTTGAATCCTCCATAAACGAAAATTTTGTGAGTTATAAAAACCATCACCATTTATGTATGCAATAGTACTCCCCTGACAGTTACAAATTCTGCTACCATTAACTAAACCTACACATAAACCTGAAGCATTTAAAAAGTAACCATTTTTAAAATAACCAAGAGTTTGTTGTGCAGAGTTCATTACATAATTATTATAAAAATAACCTTCAACACCAGCACCTGAAATAAAGGTACCAGCCACATAATTCTTTTTCCTTTCATTACCTCCATATTTATTGGTTTGATATTTTCGGTTATAATAATCTTTGGTAATTTCATCCGAGTAGGATTGCCATTGTTGAGTTGTTCCTCCGTTTTGTATAAATTCATAAAAAGCTTCTGTTCTAATTTTATCCCAATCCTGATTTTGAGCAATTGTGTTTTTACCCAACAATAAGATGTAAATGATAATTAAGCTCTTAATAAATTTCATGTTTATTTTCTTCTTTAATAATTTAGAATTATGAGCTATAAGAACTTAAATACAATAATAAATAATGAGATTATTTAGGATTTATTTATATTTTTAACTTACCTGTCCCGTTTATATTTTGAGAATTAGGTTGTGAATATTCTACCTTTTGTTTTTCAAAATTGAATTTCTCTTTTTCTAATTCTAGTTTTTCTTTTTCTAATTCAAATTTTAATTTTTCAATTTCATCCATTATTTAAACTTAAAAAAATTTTGTTAAATTTTTAGTAATTTAATTTCTAGCATTTTCTAAATCACCAAAACTTCTATTTTATTTTACTAAACTAATATATCTATTTTCATTTAAAATCCATTCTAAATTGCCTTAATTTCTTAAATTAGCAATTAATCTTATTTAAATAATATGTTCGAACAAACCTTTAAAAATATTGATGATATTCTTCGTAAAGCCGGTGGCTCACAAACCGAACTTGATTATGTTGAACAAACAAGTTGGATATTATTTTTAAAATATTTAGATGATTTAGAAAAAGACAAGGTAACTGCTGCTGAATTAAGTGGAAAAGTATACAAACCAATTATTGCCAAAGAATTTAGATGGGATGTATGGGCTATGCCTTTAAACAAAGATGGTAAAGTTGACCATCATAAAGCGCTTACTGGGGATGATTTAAACGATTTTGTAAATCTAAAACTATTCCCATATCTAAAAAAGTTCAAGTTAGATGCAGAAAGTGCCGATACTATTGAATATAAAATTGGCGAAATATTTAGCGAATTAAGAAATAAGGTTCAAAGTGGCTATTCACTGCGAGAAGTTATTGAATTAATTGGTCGGTTAAAGTTTAGAACTTATGCTGAAAAACATGAAATGAGCCATTTGTATGAAGATAAAATTAAAAACATGGGCAATGCAGGGCGTAATGGTGGCGAGTATTATACACCACGCCCATTAATTACTTCCATTGTAAAGGTAATTGAGCCAAAAATAGGCGATAAAATTTACGATGGCGCTTGTGGTTCTGCGGGTTTCTTGTGCGAGGCATATAACTATTTAAAATCAAGCAAATCTCTCTCTTCCAAAGAAACTGAAATACTGCAAAAGAAAACCTTTTACGGGAAAGAGAAAGCCTCATTAGCCTATATTATTGGAACCATGAATATGATTTTGCATGGTGTAGAAGCCCCAAACATTGTGCATGCCAATACACTTGCCGAAAATTTGGAAGATATACAAGAGAAAGATCGTTACGATATTATCTTGGCTAATCCTCCGTTTGGAGGCAAAGAGCGTGCCGAGGTGCAACAAAACTTCCCAATTAAAACCGGCGAAACGGCATCGTTGTTTTTACAGCATTTTGTAAAAATTTTAAAAGCAGGTGGTAAAGCGGCTGTGGTAATTAAAAACACTTTTTTAAGTAATGGAGGTGCAGGAAGTGCAGATGCAACTATTAGAAAAATGTTGCTTGAAAGTTGCAACCTACATACCGTTTTAGATTTACCGGGAGGCACTTTTACCGGAGCCGGTGTAAAAACTGTGGTGTTGTTTTTTACTAAAGGTGAACCCACCAAAAAAGTGTGGTTTTACCAATTGAATTTGGATAGAAATTTAGGTAAAACAAACCCCTTAAACGAAAACGATTTGGCTGACTTTGTTAAACTTCAAAAAAAGTTTGCCAATAGCGATAACTCTTGGTCGGTTAATATAAAAGATGTTGACCAAACTACCTTTGATTTAAGCGTAAAAAACCCCAATAAAAAAGACGAAGTAACACTACGCCAACCAAAAGACATTTTAAAAGAAATGAAAGCATTAGATAATGAAAGTGCTGAAATTTTAAACTCAATTAAAGCATTGATATGAAGCAAGGTTGGGAGATAAAAAGGCTTGATGATGTTTGTGAAGTTGAATACGGAACGAGAGTAGTGAACAAAAGAGATGGTGGAACTATCTATCCGGTCTATGGAGGAGGTGGTGCAACTTTTTTCATGGACACATTTAACCGAGAAGATTGTTTAATTGTTTCACGATTTGCAATGTCACAGCAATGCACAAGATTTGTAGAAGGTAAATTTTTTCTAAATGATAGTGGCCTGAGCGTTAAGCCCATAAATGAAAAGGAAATTTTGCAAGATTTTTTAAACTTACAAATGCTTTTTCTAAACGACCACATTTATTCGCTGGCAAGAGGAACTGCTCAAAAAAATCTTGATGTACCAGCATTTAAAAATATTGAATTAAGTTACCCAATTCCCCTCCCTGAACAAAAACGCATTGTTGCCATTTTAGATGAAGCATTTGCCGCTATTGACAAAGCAAAAGCCAATGCCGAGCAAAACCTCAAAAACGCTAAAGAATTATTTGAAAGTTATTTAAAAGAGATTTTTGAGAATAAAGGTGATAGTTGGGAAGAGAAAACTTTGAAAGAAGTATGTGCGAAAATAACTGACGGAACACATCAAACTCCAAAATACTTTGATGAAGGTGTAATCTTTCTTTCTTCAAAAAATGTAACAAGCGGCAAAATAGATTGGGATAACGTAAAATATATTGACGAAAAGCAACATCTTGAAATGCACAAGCGAGTTGCCCCAAAAGTTGGCGATATCCTATTAGCCAAAAATGGCACAACTGGAGTAGCGGCAATGGTAGATAGGGATTTGGTTTTTGATATCTATGTAAGTCTCGCTCATATTAGAGTTTTGGATGAAGTTACACCCGATTTTATGCTGTATTTTATCAATTCACCGATTGCGAAAAAACAATTTAACAAACGACTAAAAGGTTCTGGCGTACCTAATTTACATTTAGAAGAAATAAGAGAAGTAGAAATTTCATTTCCGAAATCAAAAAAAGAACAAAATAAAATAGTTGAAAAACTAAATAATTTCTCCAACGAGACAAAAAAATTAGAATCCATTTATCAAACCAAAATAAATGACTTGGAAGAGTTGAGAAAATCCGTTTTACAAAAGGCGTTTAGTGGTGATTTGTCGTGAAAAGTTATATATTTATAAATATTTTCACGGTAAATCAGCCCAACTAAAATGATAAACCAAACCACAAAAGATAAAATTGAGGCATTGCGGCAACAATACCTGCATTTGGCAAAAGGCAACCAAACTTTGCTCAATGAAATAGCCCTTGCCGAAATTCCTGAAATGGTTTACAACTCAAACGCCATAGAAAATTCAACACTTACGCTTGAAGACACCGAAAAAATATTAGCCGGTGATAATCTAAATCGTAAAGTAAATGTGCGCGAGGTTTACGAGGCCAAAAATCTGGCTAAAATTACCGAAACTTTACTTCAAAAAAACACCCATAAACTGGATGGTAAACTTATTTTAAAATTGCACAAAACCTTACTATCAAACATTAACGATAACATTGCAGGGCGTTTTCGCACGGGTAAAGAATGGGTGCGTGTAGGAAATCATTTAGGTGCAAATCCGCAATTTGTTAATGCATTAATACAAGAGTTAATTGATGAATACCATACAACTAAAAATCGTTATTTTTTAGATAGCGTTGCTCGTTTTCATGCAGAGTTTGAAACCATTCACCCTTTTGTTGATGGTAATGGGCGTATTGGTAGAATTCTTATAAATTTACAATTAATGAATGTAGGTTTGCCTCCCATTATTATTCAAAACAAAAGTAAACACACCGAATACTATCCTTTATTTAACAATTATCCTACAACAATGAAGTTTGGAGGCTTCACGCAATTGTTTGCCTTTTTGTTACAAGAATCATTACATAAACGCATTGCAATGCTTACTGCAAAAAAAATTATACCCCTTTCAGCATGGGCTTCTAAAAATGAAATAAAACCAAACGTGGCAGCAAATAAAGCAAAACGGCAAACCATACCTGCCTTCCGCCTACGCGAAAAATGGATGATAGCGGAAGAATTTAAAATATAAAAACCAACAAAAACAGATACAAGATTAAAACCTGAAACTAAAGAACTAAATAGAAAAGAAAAAGAGCTGTTTATGAAAGGAATTGATTACTAATATTACTACGAAGAAAATTAAATCAAATGAACGAAGCAGAAACAAGAGCAGAACTCATAGATCCCAAGCTAAAAGCGTGTGGTTGGGGTATTATAGAAGGTTCAAAAATCCTTCGAGAGTATAACATTACTGCCGGTAAAATTCAGGTAGGTGGTGGCCGTTCCAAAAAAGTAATTGCAGATTATGTATTGGTTTTTAAAGGAATTAAACTAGCTGTAATTGAGGCCAAAAGTGATGAGTTGGAAGTTGGAGAAGGTGTTATGCAGGCCAAGCAATATGCCGATAAATTGAAATTAGAAACAACTTATTCTACTAACGGTAAAGATATTTATAGCATTTGTTTAAAAACAGGTAAAGAAGGTTTAGTTGCAAACTACCTTACTCCCGATGAGTTGTGGGAAAAAACCTATCCGTCAACTTCTCAAACTCAAGAAATTACCGTTTATAAGCCTATTAATGAATGGCGCTTAAAGTTTGCCAATGTACCTTTTGAGGATAAAAGTGGATCATGGCAATTACGCTATTATCAAGAAATAGCTGTACGTAATACTATTGAGGCTATTGCAAATAATAAGCAACGCATTTTACTAACGCTTGCCACAGGCACCGGTAAAACGGCTATTGCCTTTCAAATTGCTTGGAAACTATATCAAACCCGTTGGAATTTAAAACGAGACGGTAGTCGCAGACCTCGCATTTTATTTTTAGCCGATAGAAACATATTGGCAAATCAAGCCTATAACTCATTTTCTGCTTTTCCAGAAGATGCATTGGTTCGTATAAAACCAAGCGAGATAAAAAAGAAAGGTTATGTGCCAACAAATGGTAGTATTTTCTTTACCATATTTCAAACCTTTATGAGTGGTACAGATGCAGAAGGCAAACCTGCACCTTATTTCGGCGATTATCCACCAGACTATTTTGATTTTATAATTATAGATGAGTGTCACAGAGGTGGTGCAAATGACGAAAGTAATTGGAGAGATATAATGGAATATTTTTCGCCCGCAGTGCAATTAGGATTAACAGCCACACCTAAACGAGAGCAAAACGCTAATACATACCGTTATTTTGGTGAGCCGGTTTATATTTATTCCCTTAAAGAAGGTATTAATGATGGCTTTCTTACACCTTTTAAAGTTAAACGAATTCAAACAACACTTGATGAATATATTTATACTAGCGATGATACAGTGCTAGAGGGTGAAATTGAACAAGGTAAAAAATACATTGAAAAAGACTTTAATAAAGTAATTGTAATAAATGAGCGTGATAAAAAGAGAGTAGAGTTATTTATGGATGAAATAAATCAAAAAGAAAAATCCATAGCTTTCTGCCGAAATCAAGAAAATGCCGCTTATATAAGAGATTTAATCAATCAATACAAACAATCTACCAATGCAAATTATTGTGTACGTGTAACTGCAAACGATGGAGATGAGGGCGAAAGATTTTTAAAAGAATTTCAAGACAACGAAAAAACTATACCAACAATATTAACTACCTCACAAAAATTATCAACCGGTGTAGATGCAAGAAACGTAAGAAATATTATATTATTAAGGCCAATTAGTTCCATAATTGAGTTTAAACAAATTATTGGTCGTGGCACAAGATTATTTGATGGCAAGGAGTTTTTTACAATCTATGATTTTGTAAATGCTTCTGCAAATTTTTCTGATCCAGAATGGGATGGCGATGCTTTGCCTTGCGATGTGTGTGGTAAATTAATATGCGAATGTCCGCAAAAGCCAAAACCAAAGCCATGCTCTATTTGCGGTCAAAAGCCTTGCATATGCGAAACAATTCCACCAGAGCCTTGCGGTGTTTGTGGTAAATTACCTTGTGAATGCGAAAAACGGGTGAAAATAAAAGTTAAACTCCGCGATGGTAAAGAAAGAGAAATACAGTCTATGATGTCTACTTCTTTTTGGAGTGCAGAAGGTAAACCTATTTCGGCCGAGGAGTTTTTGAATAACCTTTTTGGGGAATTACCAGAGCTTTTCAAAGATGAGGAAGAATTTTGAAATATGTGGAGCAATCCATTAACTCGTAGAAATTTGTTAGAAAAACTTGAATTGGCAGGTTTTCCAAAATCAGATTTATTAATTGTTCAGCAGTTGGTAAATTTAGAGAAAAGCGACTTGTTTGATGTTCTTGAATATGTGTTTAATTCAAGTTATAACGCCTTAACAAGAGAACAAAGGGTTGCTGCATCACAAGCAACAATTTTCGCTCTTTTAAACGAAAAGCAAAAAGAGTTTATAGATTTTGTTTTGCAAAAGTATGTAGAAACAGGTGTTGAAGAATTAGATCAGGAAAAACTACCAACATTGCTAATAAACAAATATCAATCGTTAGAGGATGCTAAAGAAATTTTGGGTGAAGTAGACAACATTAAAAAGTTATTTAATGAATTTCAGAAATATTTATACGATAAAAAAGTGGCTTAATTAATTAATACTAATCATCGTCATCATCGTAGTAATTATCCCAATAAGAGTTATCATCATCTTGTTCCCTAGCTTTTTTTTCCTCATCTTCAGTCTTTGCTTTACTTGAGATGTTAGGCGCAAGTCTTGCTATATCTACACTATCAAACGAGTGCTTAAATTCTTAATTTGAAATAAACATTCAAAGGTTTTTTATTGATATTGGAGGCAGAAAAGATTCAATTCCAGACAAATGATTGGAGGTTAAACTTTCTAGGTAGGTTATAGTAGTTCTCTCGGTAGAATGACCTAATAAGGAAGAAATATTTGTCATAGATTCTTTATTGTGGTAAGCAGTAACTGAAAATGTATGTCTGCCAACATAAGATGTTAAATTGAAATTAATATTAAGATTACTAGCTATTTTTTTTAAATCAGAGTTAAATTTTGATCTTGAAGTATCCAACCTAGTCCTAATTTTTTTTGGGGTATTATGTACTAAATCATTAATGTATGGGAAAATGTAAGGCTTATTTTTCCACTCATAATTTCGTTCAATTTCCTCTAAAATGATTTTTGCTTGACTTATAAATGGAATAATAAGATTTTTCCCGGTTTTTAATCTCATATATTTTATTTCATTGTCATAAATATTATCTGTTTTTAATAAACATAAATCGGCAAAGTTCATTCCACAGGTATAAATTGAAAATAAAAAAGATAATCTGGCAAGCTCTAAACTTTTCTCTGAAAATTTCGAATTAATAATTTTATTTAAGTCTGTTTGACTTAAAGATCTTTTGTACGCTTGTGGTTTAATATGGGCTAAACTATAATCTTTAATTTTATTATCCTCTGGTTTTATAAGATTTTCTTCGACAGATTTATTTAGTAATGCCTTGATAGTTCTTATATAATTATGTACTGTGCTATCTTTATTGTTATTATCAAATAAAACATTTTCAAAATATTTTAATCGTTTTTTATCTATATCCTTTACGTCGATGTTTTCTTTTTTGATAGTCTTCAAAAAAGAATTAACTGCGGTTGAATATACTTCAGCTGTTTTGAATTTTTTTTGATTAATATATTTATGATTATAAAGGATTAACAAATCTTTTAATTTTTTTGATTGGCTTGTAATACCAAAAAATGCAACTCTAAATGTGTTAAAATCAATTCCGTTATCTTGATTTTGTTCTTTTAAAATTTTTTTTGCTTTGTGAATGCAATCATCTATAGTTGCATTATGCTTTTTATGATTTTTTTTTAGTTTATTAAAACAACCCATTTGATTATCCCAGGAGTCTTTTACACCAAATAAATGTTGGTCCATCCTCTGGAGTGAAATGTAATATCGCTTATTATTTATAAAAACACATAAATAAACTGGATGGGTTCCATCGGCTAATATTCTGTCTTTTTTGAGCAGTGCATTAATGGTCATAATAGTGTACATTTTTGTGTACACAAATGTAATAAAATTGAGAAATTCAATTTAATAAATCTTGTATAGTAGATCATGAATTAAAATCATAAATGTTTAATTATCATTACTTTATTTAATTTTTTAAGAAATATTAGACAAAGAATAAACTAATATATTTTATTAAAGCACCTGCCTTACAAGCAGGGGGTCACTGGTTCGAACCCAGTAGTTCCCACAAAAAAATCCCTGAAGAATTCTTCAGGGATTTTTGCTTTTATAACTTAGTATAAAAGATATTTTTTAGGTCAATAGAATAAAAGTTTACATCTGGTAGCCTAAGCAAATAATTTTATAATTTTTACAGGTAGATATTTACACCACCTAATTCTATTTATTTTGTTCTGAAGACTTTTTTTTGTTTAACTATTTAGCAAAAGCATTCAAAATTCTATTTTAATAGTAATTTAAGATTCTTTAATACTTTAGTTCTAAAGTTCTACATACATCGTTAAGATTTTAAAACCAGAATGAGAAAAAACTTTATTCTATTTTGCTATTCTAATCATGGCTTAAATTTTAACCTTTGTCTTGTTACAAATCCAAAAATATTTAATTGAAAGTTCTAGCACATTTATTAATAAAGGATATTAAAAATATCTCAACAATCCTCTAGTAACTCTAATCAAAATGCAAAATTTGTTTTTTTATATAAATTTTTTAATTTAGTTACAAGTGGAGCTCAGAACCCACTATAAAAAACGGGGAGTTTTCTGAAAATCCTTAAGAGTAAGAACTTAAAAAAATCATTATGAAAAAAATTTTAAACGTTTCAGGACTTTTATTTGTACTAGGAGGTTTGATTTTTAAAGCCAATCATTTACCGGGCGCTAGCATTCTAATTTTATTATCAGTATTGAGTATTATACTTAGTCTTGTATTGCCTGCTCTAAAAGACAATAAAGAAGCCGGCATGAATGATAGATTAAACTTTATTTTAATTGGCATTAGTGTTATTTGTGTAATTGGTGCTACCTTCAAAATTTTTCATTGGCCGGGAGCTTCTGCACTTGGCATTGTAGGATATATTTTGATGATTGTATTACCGGGTATTATTTTAGTTGATAAAACTGATTTTAAAATTTCAAAACAATTCTTCTTTTCATTTTTATTATTTTTTATTTTAGTGTTAGGTCTGTTTCCTAATAATCCTATTCATTTACTACTTGGTAGTGGCAGAGATTATACTATTTCAGAGAAAGCCGCCGAAGCAATGCATCAGGATTCAATTAATAACAATAATCATTAAAAATTATTTATTTTATTTTAAAACCCAACCTTGCAGTTGGGTTTTTTATTTTTTCAAAAACTTATTCTTTAATCAATAATCTGCCTTTTATTTTATTGTCTGAAACTTGCAACATATAAACTCCAGGCATTAAATTTTCAAGATTTATTTTATTCTCTCCTAATAACAGATTTCCGCTGAATACAGAAACTCCCAATTGATTATAAATTTCAAACGCTGTATTGTGAACTGGGCTTTTTAAAGACAATACGTTTTTTACCGGATTTGGATAAATTGAAAATCTATCGAGAGCAACAGACTCTAACAAATTAACAAAATCATGGTTTAAACACGAAACACCAGAATCTGTTCCTACCCAAACATTTCCATCCTTATCAATAGCTAATGTATTTACCAAATCACTTATTAAACCATCATTCATACCATAATTAACAAACGCTTGGCCATTGAACTTAAAAATACCACCGGCAATTGTACCAAACCATTTATTTCCTGAAAAATCAATCGCAATAGCGTATACACCGTTAGGATCAGAGCCATTAATTGTATAATAATTAGTCCAATCATTACCATCAAATTTTTTTAAACCTGTGGCGGTGCCTATCCAAATATCACCATTGTTCTCCGCCTTAATAGTATTTACGTAATTTACCTGATTGTAACTTACCCAATTATTACCCCAAAATTTTGAAATGCCTCCACCCCATGTGCCAAACCATTTATTGTTTAATGCATCTATTTCTATAGCAGTAACAATATTATTAACTAATCCGTTATCAGTTGTATAGATTGTCCAATTTGAATCATTAAACATTGAAACGCCTTTATTCGTTGCAAACCATTTATTACCTTCTTTATCAATTTCAATAGCATAAACGAGGTTGTTTGATAATCCGTCAAACGTTGTGTAATTTAACCAATTAACTCCGTCAAATTTTGAGACACCACCATCTGTTCCTATCCATAAATTACCGATAGTATCCGCCTTAATTGAACGAACATAATCGCAAACTAAACCATCGTTTACTGTATAGGTTATCCAATTAACACCATCATATTTTGTTAATCCGCCACCGTAGGTTCCAAACCATTTAGTTCCGTTTTTATCAATTAAAATTGCTTGCACATAATTATTACCCAAACCATTTGACACATCATAATTATGCCAAATTTGACTTTTTATAATTTTACTTGTAAATACTAGGAGCACTAATAGCAAACTGGTTTTTAAATTATTTTTCATGTTTAATTTTTTGACAAAACTAATATTGACAAAACTCAAAAAACTACGGAAAAACAACTTAGAATTTATAATTGCCCTTATGAAATCTTAAAAAATGTGGATTTGGAACTCGAAATAAAAAACACTTTGCGATTTCTGCAAAAAACAAATGACAAAAATTTATTTATGCAAAAATTACTTTTGAAAAAAATAAATTTTACTGAATTTTTTTTTAACTATAATTAATTCAATTTCTGTTTGCGAATTATTTCATCAAGTAAATAATCAAGCCCGTTTAATTTAATTTCATAAACTGTAGATAAAAGCATTCCTAATTTCCCTTCAGGAAAACCACCCTGCCTCACAAACCACTCTAAATAAGAAACAGGTAATTTATATAGTAATACTCCTTTATATTTCCCAAAAGGCATCTTAATTTGAATTAAATCAATTAATAATTGAGAATTAGGCTGAACCGACATGTTTAATTAATTAAAACTTCTAAATCCTTTACGAAATCATTTTGCAAATCAGAATGCAAAGTATTTATAATACCATTTATTTTTTTTATTTGCTGCGCCATTAAATTCACTAACAGTTGGCTACTTTGATATGGAATTCCAGATTTTTTTAATTTTAAACAAAAATAAATATATACTTCTGCAGTAAGCGCTTTATCATCAGCATATTTTGTATATTTTAATAAAATTCTTAATAATTTACGTAAACTTTTTTTTACATAATATAAATTTAACTGAGGACTTAAATTCATAAAATGCTCATCTATTTCTTTTTTTACGTCGTTCAAGAAATCGCGCTTGTTATGAGCTTCAAACAATAAATACCCCAAATATTCCTTGGTTTCTTTTTTATATTTTGCTAATGCAATGCATAAATTAAGCAACTCTTGAGGCTTAAGATGATCTAATTCTTTTTTTATTTCGCTTAAGGTTGCCGTTTTCATTAGTTATAATTTTAATAAAAAAAACCCTTCTCGAATACAGAAGGGTTTTTTTTATTAATTAATTTATTACTTCATGTATTTTTGCTTAACATCGCTAAACGTTGGGAAATTATTATGATGCCAGTTCATAATAACCGTTCCGTCTTTTATTAACATTAATCCAGGGTTACTGCGAATCATAGTTTTTAACACAATTCCATCTACCATGGCAAAATCATATAAAGCATTATGTTTATGCTTAAAACCGTCAATATCATTTGGACCACTGGCTGTAAATGCCATAAATTTATTTTTATTAATGGATGCCAACTTATAAAAATCATTTATTTTGGCTATAAGTGTTTCGTCATCGGTTGTTTCTCTTAAATCATAGGCAACTAACCAAAAGCTATAATTTTTATCATTTAATACAGAATCTGTTATAGCAACGCCGTCTAAAGTATTCACATTAAAGTCGGTAATTTTAGGCGGATTAACCGCATCTTTCACCACAACATTTTCTGTAGCTACCCATTTCCATGTTAACGTATCTTCCCATGGATAATTTTTAATATCAAATTCAGTTATGGTATGATCTTTTAAGTTTTCATATTTAAATCGCGTTTCATAAACCGCGGCCTGGTAGTCGGTTCCCGCCTTCATGTTTTCTTTAATACTCATACCAGGAGCATATGGCCTGAAATCTAATGGTGGTAAATTTCTGAATGCATAAATTGGAAAACCAATTGAAAAAACAACCGCCAACATAAACAATGTACCTGTTATCATTGGGGCAAATAACTCTGTGATATTATTTTTTCCAGCAAATAAAACTGTTATTAAAATAAGTAAAGCTATATCCTTCCAAAAGCTTTCCCAAGGTTTTAACTTTAAAAAATCGCCAAAGCATCCGCAATGTGTAACTTTGTTATAACACGCCGAATAGAAAGTTAAAAAGGTAAAGAAAGCTATTTGAGCGAATAATAACCATAAGGTTAAGTTAGTTCTGAAACCAACCAGCAGCATAAAACCTAATATAATTTCGCTTGCGCAAATAATTATTGCCAATGGCAAAGCAATGTGTGCAATCCATTCAAATAAAACCAATCCGGTATCGTTCTGAAAAACTTCAAAATACTCTTTTAGTTTGTATGAAAAACCTAACGGATCATTTGCTTTAATAAAACCTGAAAAAATAAATAAGGCGCCTACCAAAAATCTAGAAATATGTGTAACCATATGAAACCTGGCAATATATTCTGTTGCGTTTATTAAAATTAACTCAATAGCCAATAATAAAACTATGGTTGTTTTACTAAAACAAGGCGGGCAAATGAAATAAATTAAAACCGCTAAGCCCGCAGACCAGATGAAACGAAAAATCTTTGATGCTAAAAACTTTTTCATAGATATTAAATTATATATTTTTGTTACTAAATTTAATCAGCAAGTTTAATTAATGCAAACACAGAATAGTTTATCATATCCATATAATTTGCGTCAACCCCCTCGCTTATTATAGTTTGCCCGTTATTGTCTTCTATTTGCTTTACCCTAAACACTTTCATTAAAATTAAATCGGTTAAAGAGCTTAATCGCATATCACGCCATGCTTCGCCATAATCGTGATTTTTATCTTCCATTAGTTGTTTTGTTTGCAAAGCGTATTTGGAATATAAATCTGCAACCTCGTCAAATGGCAAATCAATACGTGTATCATTAGCTAGTTCTAATTGTATTAAAGCAATAATGCAATAATTAATGATACCGATATATTCGCCTCTAATGTCATCCTGCACTTTTTGGGTTCCTTTTTCCTCTATACTTTTTACCCGTTGTGCTTTAATAAAAATTTGATCGGTTAATGAGGTTGGTCTTAAGTTTCGCCAGGCAGTTCCATAATCCTTCATTTTCTTTAAAAAGATATCTTTGCATTTAGAAATGGCCGAATCGTATTGTTGAGATGTTGAATGCATATAAAAATATGAAAACTAAAAGTAGCGAAATTAAATCAATAGAATATAGTTGCAACAGCAAATCATTAACATTTAATAAACCTTTGTTAATGGCAATTGTAAACATTACACCCGATAGTTTTTATGATGGCGGAAAATACAGTAATGTTAATGATATATTAAGAGACATTGAAGAAAAAATAAATCAAGGAGCTGATATAATTGATATTGGTGCTGCCTCCTCAAGACCTGAAGCCAAAGTAATTAGCGAAACGGAAGAATGGAATCGCTTAAACGAATACCTTCCGGAAATACGCAAAAATTTTCAAGATATATTTATTAGCATTGATACATTTAACAGCTCTGTTGCCAAAAAAAGTGCAGACTCTGGCGCTGATATTATTAACGATATAAGTGGCGGCAATTTTGATGTAAACATGTTTAAAACGGTTGCAGAATTAAATTTGCCATACATTTTGATGCATATTCAAGGTACTCCTCAAACCATGCAAAAAAATCCGCTCTATAACGATGTTGTAAACGACATAAAAAATGAACTTTCAGAAAAAATAACCAGTTTGAAAAATTTAAACTTTGAAAAAATTATTTTGGATGTTGGTTTTGGTTTTGGTAAAACAACTGAGCATAATTATCTATTACTCAAATACCTAAACGAATTTAACACATACCCGATACTAGCAGGACTTTCGCGAAAAAGCATGATAAACAAGGTAATCGGAACTAATCCAGTGACTTCTTTAAATGGCACCACCGTATTAAATACAATTGCACTATTAAACGGTGCATCTATTTTAAGGGTGCATGATGTGAGCGAAGCTAAACAAGCTATTGAACTGGTTAATTATTACAATCAGCTTTAACACTATAATTCATAATTGTTCAATTAAATTAATTAAATTTATTTTTGTTAATCTTATAATTTTAATGTTCAGTTTCTACGTAAAAAAAATAATTTTCCTTTGCTTCACTTTTATAGTTTTTGAAGGGAAATGTGTAATTAGCTCAAAATATCATTATACATTTCCTCCTTACAATTTTCAAATTGCCGTTTTAAAATATAATGGAGGTGGTGATTGGTATGCCAATTTGGAAACATCATTGCCTAATTTGATTAAATTTTGTAACAACAATTTAAAAACAAGTATTAACCCCGAACAAGCTGTAGTAGAGGTTGGTAGTATTGAGCTATACAATTATCCGTTTATACATATGACCGGCCATGGCAATGTTATATTCTCATCACAAGAAGCTGAGAATTTGAGAAATTATTTAATTGCAGGTGGTTTTTTGCACGTGAGTGACAATTATGGCATGGATAAGTTTGTTAGGACTCAATTAAAAAAAGTTTTTCCCGAATTGGACTTAATTGAATTGCCTTTTAATCATCCTGTCTACCACCAAAAATTTGATTTCGCAAATGGTTTGCCGAAAATTCACGAACACGATAATTCCTCACCAAAAGGATATGGTTTAATATATCAAGGCCGCTTAGTTTGTTTTTATGATTACGAATGCGATTTGGGAGATGGATGGGAAAGTTCAGAAATTCATAACGACAGCGAAGATGCCAGAAGCAAGGCACTTAAAATGGGAGCAAATTTAATCTCCTATGCGCTGATGGGATTTGATAAAAAATAATTCATGATTTCGTTAAAAAATTATTTGCCATTAATAATATTGCTTTTTCTTAGTCAATTTGTTTCTGCGCAACAATATACTATTTCAGGAAAAATAACTGGTAATAACGAAAGCCTTCCTTTTGCTTCAGTATACCTTAGAGGCACCACTAAAGGAGTAAACAGTAATGATGAAGGAAACTATTTAATAAAACTCGATAAAGGATATTACACGTTAGTTGTTCAACACATTGGTTTCTCAAAACAAGAATTTGAAATTGAATTGGATAATAATAAAATCTTAAATGTAAACCTCAAACCAGATGGCATTTCATTAAACGAAATTGTGGTTAAGGCCGGCGAAGACCGAGCCTACCCTATTATAAGAAAGGCCATTAAAAAAAGAAAAAAATATTCAGGTCAGGTTACAGAATACTCTTGTCAATCATACATTAAAGGGCTTCAGCGTTTAATTAACATACCCGAAAAATTTAAAAAATTAATTAAAATTACGAGTGGACAAAAATTAGATTCTACCCTATACGGTGTAGTTTATTTAAGCGAAAGCGAAAGCAATTATTATTTCAAAGCACCAAATAAAGAAAAAGAAATTATGTTTAGCAGCAGAGTTAGTGGCGAGAGTAAAAGTTTTAGTTTTAATAACCTAAGCCAAATGAAATTTAATTTTTACGAGAATTTAATTTCAATAAAAGGTTTAAGCGATAGACCATTTATTTCACCATTAAACGGCAGTGCGTTTTTGTATTATAAATTTAAACTTCTTGGAACTATAAATGAGGATGGAAAAACTTTCAATAAAATTGAAGTTAAACCCAAACGCCAAACAGACCCTTGCTTTACCGGTATAATTTATATTCAAGAAAATTCTTGGCGAATAACCGGTATTGATTTAAAATTATTTAAGAGCAATAAAATAAAATTTGTAGATACACTTGCCATCAAACAATTGTATGCACCAGTATTAGGCGACAGTATTTGGATGCCGGTAAATTATAACTTTGGTTTTTATTTTAAGTTTTTTGGCATTTCAGGAGACGGTTATTTTAATGCAGTAGTGAAAAATTACAATTTAAAACCTGAATTAAACGATAAATTTTTTAATAACGAGATCATACTAGTTGAAGATGGTGCAAATAAAAAAGATTCCAATTACTGGAATAATAATCGTCCGGCCCCATTAACCTTGGAAGAAAACAAAGATTACCGAAAAAAAGACAGCAGCGAAAAAGTAAAAAATACAGACAGATACAAAGATTCTATAGATAAAAAAAGAAACAAATTAAACATATCAAATTTGTTACTAGGTTACAATTATAAAAAAACAAAAAAAAGTTTAACTGTAAGCATACCAGGCATTTTAACCAACGGCATACAATACAATACAGTAGAAGGATTAAACTTGAGTTATAACTTTTCTGTAAACAAAGAATACGAGAATTTAAAAGCGCATCGATTTAACGGAAAATTAAGATATGGAACATCCAATTATTTATGGGGAGGTGAAGTTGGATACAATTATTTTTTTAACCCTAAAAAGTTTTCTCGTATAGGCATTAAAGTAAAATCTATTACCGAGCAATATAATCAAGCTGATCCTATTTCACCGTTGGCAAATTCGATTTATTCTCTTTTAAAAAATGAAAATTACATGAAAGTATTTAAAGAATCGGGAATTGAAAGCAGCTATTTCAGTGAATTAAGCAACGGATTGTTTCTTACTTCAAATATAAAATATGTAAAACGTGACCCGTTAAAAAACACAAGCGATATTTTATTAATTGACGATAAATCAAAATTATTTAGTAGTAACGACCCAAGAAATGAATTGACTCATGATTCAATGTTTAAATCAAACAATGCCCTTACTGCAGAAATAGTTTTCTCTATCAGATTTAAACAAAAATATGTAAGCACACCTAATCAAAAAATAATAACAGGAAGTAAATACCCTAGGCTAAGTTTGGGTTATAAAAAAGCAATTCCAATATTAAATGCTACGGCAAACTATGATTTAGCAAGCGCCATGATTTACGACGATTTAAATTTAGGATTGTTAGGCCGACTTGGTTTTCGCTTAAAAGGCGGAATGTTTTTAAATACAAAAAAATTACTGTTTATGGATTTTAAATATTTTTTAGGTAACCAAACATTATTTAATACAAACGACTATTTAAGCAGTTTTAGGTTATTGCCTTATTATACTTACAGTGCAGACAAATGGTTTGTGGAATCACACGCCGAACATCATTTTAATGGTTTCATTGTAAATAAAATTCCACTTGTTAAAAAGTTACCAATTCAGGAAGTTGCAGGATTTCATTTATTAATGAGTAACAAACTAGAACAGTATTATGAAATAAATTTTGGTATAGAAAATATTTTTAATGCCATAAGATTAGATTATGTTTTAGGATATGGCATTAATAAAAAAATCAGTTCGGGATTTACAATTGGCATTAATACAAATTTGTAATCGTCAATAACGATAAGGCCTGATTCTCTTTTTTTCGCATGACTTGTGAATCTTTTGCAGTTTTATCTTTATATCCGCATAAATGTAAGACACCATGAATTATAACACGTTTTAATTCTGTATCAAAATCGGCATTAAATTTTTTGGCATTTTCGAGAACACGCTCTATGCTTATAATAATGTCACCGCTAATTAAATTATTCGCGCAATAGTCAAATGTAATAATATCTGTATATGTATTATGATTTAAGAATTGAATATTTGTTTTTAAGATAGTTTCGTCGTTAGTAAAAACAAAATTTAAATGCCCTAATTTCTTTTTTTCAGCTTCAATAATACTCTTAATCCACAACTTTATGCTTTGCTTGTGGCATAATTTAAATTCAGTATTTTGGTTTTGAAATAGAATTGCCATATTACAGCGAAAGTGTATCTTTTACAATAACCGGAAGCTGTCCGTTATTTCTTAATCTAATAAGCTCTTCAACACCTCTTAAACTCAACTTAAAATCTGGCATTGCCGTATAAAACAATTTTAATTGATTCTGGCTAACTTCAAATAGTAATCCGGTTTCTTTTTTTTCATTATTGGAATAAAGAATTACATTTTCTTCCGAAATTAATTTATTTTTTGTGTCGTGCTTTAATTTTTCTAATTGAGAATTAATAACATCTAACCTGTAGCTAAATTGTTCGCGATTAAATTTGAAATTCTCTAAATTTTTTCCACTTGTGTAAAACCGATTTAAAAAATCAGCTTCGTGTTTTAAAATGGTATCGTTAATGTTTTGTTGTATAAATTGTTTGTACAAATTATATCGTGAAATAGCTTTTTCTAAAGCAATGGTATCTATGGCATTAGACTCTTTTTTTAAAAGATTTAATACTCCACTCAAGCTATCTAGCGATGTAATTTCAGTTGAATAAATGTCCTTGTTATGACAAGATTGTATTAGTAAACCTGCCAAAAACAAAAACAAAATACTATGTTTAGCAGTTAACAACATCCTTAATTTATTATATCAAAACCACAATATGGCACTAGCACTTTCGGAATTGTTATTCCTTTTTCAGTTTGGTTGTTTTCGAGAAGCGCTGCAACAATTCTTGGCAACGCAAGCGCACTGCCATTTAAACTATGCGCTAATTGAGTTTTACCAGTTGAATCTTTAAACCTGCATTTTAATCTGTTTGTTTGAAACGTTTCAAAATTACTTACACTACTCACTTCTAACCATCTTTCTTGAGCTGCACTCCAAACTTCCATATCGTAGGTTAAGGCGCTGGCAAAGCTCATATCACCGCCACATAATTTTAAAGTTCTGAATGGAAGTTCTAATTCTTTTAATAATTCGGCAACGTACTGGCGCATTTCTTCCAGCGTTTCATAACTTTTATCAGGATGGGTAATTTGAACAATTTCTACCTTATCAAACTGATGCAAACGATTTAATCCTCGAACATCTTTTCCGTAACTACCCGCTTCTCTCCTGAAACAAGGAGTATATGCCGTGTTTTTTACAGGTAAATCACTTTCCTTTAAAATTACATCTCGGTAAATATTTGTAACAGGAACCTCAGCTGTTGGTATTAAATATAAATTATCTACGGTGGCGTGATACATCTGACCTTCTTTATCTGGTAATTGTCCTGTGCCGTAACCACTATCTTCATTAACAACTATTGGTGGCTGTACTTCCAAATAACCATTTGCGGTAGCGCGATCTAAGAAGAAATTAATTAAAGCGCGTTGCAAACGAGCACACTTTCCTTTGTAAACAGGAAAACCCGCGCCGGCAATTTTAACACCTAATTCAAAATCAATTAGATTATATTTTGTTGTTAGTTCCCAGTGTGGTATAAAACCCGGGGCCAACTGAGGTTTTTGACCATGTTCAAAAACTACAGCATTGTCTTCGGGTGTTTTACCTGCAGGAACAGTTAAATTTGGTGTATTAGGCACCGTAACCAATAACTGATAAATTTCTTCTTCAATTAATTTTAATTGGTCATCAAGTTCTTTTTCTTTTTGTTTTAATTCAATGGTTCTTAATTTTATTTTTTCAACTTCATCTTTTAAACCTGCTTTCATTAACTCACCAATTTTTTTTGCAATTTGGTTTGATTCAGCCTTTATATTATCTCCTTCATTTTGTAAAGCACGGCGTTGCGAATCTTTGTTCAAAACAGAATTTATTATGTTTTCGGCATCTTTAAAATTTTTTATTGCCAGACGTTTCAAAACATCCTCTTTATTTTCTCTGATATAATTTAACTGCAACATTTAGATTTGATTTTAGAAGTACAAATTTAATTTATTAAGGCAAGAAATTAGAATTGTTAGTTATATAGTTTTTTTAAAACAGAAAAAGCCCACCGATTTAACGGAGGGCTTTAATTCTTAATAATTTATTTATTACCCTTCAACAGGAACAACAGATACATAAGATCTATCGTCTCTTTTTTTCTTAAAAACCACTTTTCCGTCAATTAAAGCGTATAAGGTGTGATCTTTACCAATGCCTACACCTTCGCCCGGATTATGTTTTGTACCACGTTGACGAACAATAATGTTTCCAGCGATACAAGCTTGTCCACCGAAAATTTTAACACCTAAACGTTTACTATGCGAATCGCGACCATTATCTGATGAACCCGCGCCTTTTTTGTGTGCCATGTTTAATTTATTTTAATGTTGTTTTATTATAATTATTCCAACTCAAGAAATCATTTTTAATCTTCTTTCTTTTTTGCCACTTTTTTGGCTGGTGCTTTTTTTGCCGCTGCTTTTTTTGCAGGAGCCTTTTTCTCAGCAACAACTTTAATTTCAGCAGGTGCGCTTTCAGCCTTTTTTGCTGCTCCCTGAGTCCGAACTACTCTGGTCGCAGTTAACTCTGATTCTAATTTATCCCCTTTAGCCAAAACTCCCTGAACAAGAATTTGAGTTAAAGATTGACGATGATTATTCCATTTTTGATAGCCTTTTCTGCGTTTCTTTTTGAAAACAATCACTTTGTCTCCTCTTAGGTGACTAATTACGGTGGCAACTACTTTAGCGCCTTCCACGATTGGGTTTCCAACTGAAATTTTTCCTCCATTATCTAATAAGAAAATTTTGTCAAATTCAATTTTTTCGCCCTCATTAGCCTCTAGGCGGTGAACGTATACTTTATTTCCACGTTCCACTTTAAATTGTTGCCCGGCTATTTCTACAATTGCGTACATTTTTTTAAATTTAATTGTTAATAAATCCTTTAAAAAGGGAGGCAAATATACTTAATTCAAATTAATATGCAAAATTTAATCCCTATTTATTAAATATACACTCAAAATTATGACTACTATGCTCAAAATCTGATAAAAATTAACATTTTCGCCATCAAAAGTGCCCCAACCTATTGCAACAATAGGAATTAAATAGGTACAGCTACTGGCAAATACCGTTCCCGAATTTTTAATTAAAATGTTATAAGCTATTACTGATAAAGCGCTGCCAATAACAGCCAATATACATATAAATCCAAATGATTGAAAAGCTAAAGGAGACGCAGAAAAATGGGATTTAAATTCTGAGAAAACAAAAAGATAAGCTAACGCCATAGGACCTGTTATGCAAAAAGACCAAACTGTTGCAGTAATTGAATTTAAATCGCTCAAATATTTTTTAATACCACTTATACTTATAGCATAAAAAAATGTAGCTGTCAGCACCAATAAACCATAAATAAGATTGCCCGAATTACCAGCATCAGAATCAAAATACATCAAGCATGCTGCTCCAACAAAACCAATCACAATACCGGCAACTTGCATAGGCTTAGGTTTAACTTTTAACCATATTAATCCTACTAAAACAGTAAATAAGGGCGTTAAGGCGTTTAACATTCCTGTTAAACTGCTACTTATTTGAGTTTCTGCCTTAGTAAATAAAAAAGCAGGGAGCAAATTTCCAAAAACTCCCATTAATATTAGTCCCGGTAAATATTTTTTAATTTCTACAATACGATATTTTACAGCCAAAGGCGCTAAAAACAGAAATGCAATTGATATTCTGAGAGCTGCCACCTCGTCGCTGGTAAATGCATCCAACCCTCTTTTCATTAAAATGAAAGAACTCCCCCAAACAATTGATAAAATAATGAGCAGCGACCACGCTAGTTTTTTGTTTTGCACGGCACAAATTTATATTTAAATTATCGAAATATATCTCACCTTTTGGATTATTCATCCTTTTTTTAGCTTCATTAAATGTATCTTCGTGAAAATTATAATGAATGATAGAAATTGGTAAAATAAACACACTAACAATTTTAAGAGAAACTTCAGTTGGCCTGTATCTTGGAGACAATGAAAACAATGAAGTGCTATTGCCAGTTTCTTTTATAAAAGACGTATTTAATATTGGTGATAAGTTAAACGTATTTATATACAAAGACTCAGAAGACAGGTTAATTGCAACAACAACCTTACCTTATGTAAAAATTAATGAATTTGCCTATTTAAGAGTTGTATCTGTTTCTGAAGTTGGAGCATTTCTAGATTGGGGATTGGAAAAAGATTTGTTTGTACCTTTTAGCGAACAAAAATATAAAATGACGGAAGGTAATTTTTACGTCGTATATGTTTATTTAGACAAATTGACAAATAGAATTGTTGGCTCCAATAAGATAGATAAATTCATTAACAACCAAAACATCGATTTAATAGAAACTCAAGAAGTTGATTTACTTGTTTATGAAGAATCACCGCTTGGATTCAGCTGTATCATTAACGGCACATATAAGGGCTTAATCTATCATAACGATATTTATAAAGAAGTTTTTATTGGCGATGAAATGAAAGGCTTTGTAAAAACTATCAGAGAAGATAAACTAATAGATATAAGCTTTCAAAAAAGCGGATTCAAAAATGTATTAGACTCCACCGAAATAATTTTAAATTATTTGGAAGCAAATAAAGGTTTTATTAATCTTCACGACAAAAGCACACCAGAAGAAATTTCAATCAGGCTCAGTATGAGCAAAGCTACTTTTAAAAAAGCTATTGGCATACTTTACCGACAAAGAAAAATACTGATTAAATTGGACGGTGTTTATTTGGCTACAGAAGACCAAAATTTACAAATACAAAATAAAAAATAATAAGCATTTAAGCCTTTTGATTTTAATTTTTCAATTAATTTTAATTAAAACAAATAGTAAATTATGAAGATTGCAGTTGTAGGAGCTACCGGACTGGTTGGAACAAAAATGTTAGAAGTATTAGAAGAAAGAAATTTTCCTGTTACAGAATTAATTCCGGTTGCCTCAGAAAAATCAATCGGAAAAGAGATTTCATTTAAAGGTCAGAAATATAAAGTTTCTGCCATGCAACAAGCTATTAATTTAAAACCAAGCATTGCCTTATTTTCAGCAGGAGGCAATACTTCCTACGAGTGGGCTCCAAAGTTTGCCAAAAATGGAATAACCGTAATTGACAATTCGTCTGCTTGGAGAATGGACCCGTCAATAAAATTAATTGTCCCTGAAATAAATGCGTCATGTCTTTCACCTCATGATAAAATTATATCAAATCCAAATTGCTCAACAATACAATTAGTAATGGTTTTGAATCCATTACATAAAAAATATAAAATAAAAAGAGTAGTTGTTTCAACTTACCAAAGTGTAACAGGCACAGGAGTTGCGGCGGTTAATCAGCTTTTTAATGAACGAAAACAAGGGGTTAGTAATGAAATGGCTTATAAATATAAAATTGACTTAAATGCAATTCCTCAAATTGATGTTTTTTTAGATAATGGTTATACCAAAGAAGAAATGAAAATGGTGAACGAAACTAAAAAAATTATGAATGACAATTCTATATCTGTTACTGCCACAACTGTACGTATTCCCGTAATTGGCGGACATAGCGAAAGCGTGAACATTGAATTCGAAAATGAATTTGAATTAAAAGATGTCTTTGAGTTAATGACCTCCACACCCGGTATAATTTTACAAGATGACATTAAAAATCAGATTTACCCAATGCCAATAAATTCAGAAAATAATGATGAGGTGTTTGTTGGAAGAATAAGAAGAGATGAATCTCAGGCAAAATCCCTTAATTTATGGATAGTAGCCGATAATCTTAGAAAAGGGGCGGCAACTAACGCAGTGCAAATTGCTGAATACCTTATCAATTCAAAGTTAATTCGTTAATTTTAATGTAATAAACTAATTTTTGTACAATTACAAGCTCCAGATTATTCCTTTGAAATTTTAATTAATAATTTTTAAATTTAGTTTATGATAACTAGACCTTTTAATTTTAAAAAATGGATTGACGAAAACCGTCATTTATTAAAACCTCCCGTAAATAATAAAGTCGTGTATAAGGATGCTGAATTTATTGTTATGGTTGTTGGCGGACCAAACTCAAGAAAAGATTATCATTACAACGATAGTGAAGAATTTTTTTACCAATTGGAGGGGCAAGCCATTGTGAAAATTCAAGAAAATGGTAAAGCTGTTGACGTACCTTTAAATGAAGGAGACATTTTTTTGTTACCTCCAAAAGTCCCTCATAATCCTAAACGTTTTGCCAACTCAATTGGATTGGTTATGGAGCGCAAGAGAAGAGAAAACGAAAAAGACGGTTTATTATGGTATTGCGAAAATTGTAACCATAAACTTTACGAAGCCTATTTTAGTTTACATGACATTACTAAGCAATTTCAAGACACATTCAAATTTTTTTACGAAAACAAAGACTTAAGAACTTGCAAAGAATGCGGTACAGTTATGGAACCACCGCCTGTAATTTCATAATTGATACTCTTATCGAATAGCTTACAAATCAAATTTTTATTTGTTACCTAATTCGGCATAAAATTTTATAATTGAGTAGAATAAGATTAAAAATGAGTAAATAATTTTATTAAAAAACAATTTAAATTTAATTTCACAATAGATTATAGAACTAAAAATACACTAAAATATATTTCATAAACTATGTACACAATCTGTTTATCTAAAAGCAAACTTTCTATTACAGCAATAATATTTTTTATTGTGACTAACATGTCAATTGCTCAAATAACTACATTCACCTTTAATTACTCAGGCGCTGCTCAAAACTTCACTGTTCCACAATGCGTTTATAATCTTACGGTAAACGCTTTAGGCGCTCAAGGTGGCGGAAGTAATGGGGGATTAGGTGCTAATGTGACAGGAACAATGGCTGTAACACCAGGGCAGGTTTTACAAGTTAGAGTTGGTGGAACAGGTACTCAAGGAGCAGCCTCTGGTGGGTTTAATGGTGGGGGAACAGGTCAGGCTTCAACTGGCAGTGCAATATACTCATCATGGGGTGGTGGCGGTGCTACCGATTTAAGAATTGCACCATACGCATTAGCTAACAGAGTTATAGTTGCGGGTGGCGGCGGCGGACGATCAGGTGGCTCAAGTCCGGTTTGCGGTGGCGCTTCAAATTGCCTTAATGGAGCAAATGGTTGTAATACTTATGGTGCCGGTGGTGGTGGTGGAACTCAAATTGCCGGCGGTAATGGTGGAGCGCCTTGGGCAGGTACACCTCCCGGTGGTTCACCCGGAGTTTTGGGCAATGGTGGTCAAGGAGGTTTCTGGCAAACTGCTTCTGGCGGCGGCGGCGGCGGTGGATTTTACGGCGGCGGCGGCGGCGGAAATGATGGTTGTTGTACAGGTGCAAACGGCGGCGGCGGCGGCGGTGCTGGATCAAGTTTAAATACGCCAGGTGGAACATGTATTCCTGCTAATAGGTCAGGAAATGGTTTACTTACAATAACAGCAGCTTTAGCTCAAGGAACTATATCAGTAAATTCAGCGACAGTATGCAACGGTTCATCGGCAGTATTAACTGCCAGTGGAGGTGTCACTTACACTTGGATTCCAAGCAATTCAAATTTAAACGCAATCACCGTTACTCCATCGGTAAGCAGTATTTATACTGTTACAGGTACGTCTAGTTCAAATTGTGTAGGAACACAAACAACTTTAGTGACAGTTATCGATTATCCTAATTATAATTTAACTCCAGTAAACGGTTTGCTTTGTCAGGGGGCGACTTATACACCAGCAGTTGTGTTTAATAACCCAGTTAATCCAACACAGTTCTCATATCAGTGGTCTGGCGGATCAGGTATTGCATCACCAACCTCGTCCATAACGGCAATAACGGCGCAACCAATAACAGGAACTATTTCTACAATTATTTACAGTGTTGTGGTAACGCCATCTGCAAATATTTGTCCAGTAACAAAAACAATTACGTTGACTATTTTAAATCCGTCATCACCAACCATTACACCTGTGCCTACCATGTGTAATAACGCCTCAATCTTTCAATTACAAGTATCTCCAAATAATGGTACATGGACGCCAACTTCATATTACAGTACAGCAGGTTCTTTCAGTCCTGGCTTAGCAGTAATAGGCACAAACACAGTACAATATGTAATTGGTACAAATACATGCAATGCACAAAGTACAATAAATGTGGCAATTGAAGCTTATGTGCCTGCAGTTATTACTGGCAGTATTGCAGATTTATGTAATACCAATCCATCAATTAATTTAGTGCCTTTAGCTACAAACAACATAGGAAACTGGAGTGGATCGGGAGTTAGTTCAAATGTTTTTAATCCTGCTAATTCCGGAACGGGAAACATAATTTTAACTTACAACACTGCATCGTCCCCAAGTAGTCTTTGTCCAGCTCAAGCAACAATGGCTGTTAAAGTATTCTCTTTGGGAACACCGAACATTACAAAAATTGGTCCTTTCTGCAATGTAGGCGCTCCGGTTCAGCTTCAGGCATCACCTTTGGGTGGAGTTTTTGCTGGAATAAACAACGGTGCAACTACTGCATTAGGATTATTTAATCCTGCTTTTGGTTTAATAGGTGATAATTTAATTAGTTATACTATTGTTTCTGGTCCTTGTATAAGTATTGCACAAACAACAATATCTGTTGAAAAATTCATTTCTGCTGATTTAACTCAATATGCTGGCCCATATTGCAAAAACGATCCTGCGATAAATTTAAACTCTCTTCCTCAAAACCCAGGGGGAACTTGGATAGGTCCTGGTGTTCTTGGTAGTATTTTCACCCCGGTTTTTGCTAATACTGGTAATGGAAATGTTATTATTTATGAGACGCATTCGTCTCCAACTGAGAGTTTATGTCCAGACACAAGTGCTATTAGAATTCAAGTAAATGATATACCTAACATTTCAATTATAAGTAATTCTGATAAAGGTTGTTTACCAGTTGAAATAACATTTAATACTCCGAGTACAAATGCAGGAACAGGGCAGTGGAATTTAGGCGATGGTTCTGAATTCGTTGAAGGTTTGTTTGTTACTCACACCTATACCACACCAGGATCTTACCAAGTTTCTTTTAATTATCAAGACGAAATAGGTTGCGCCACCAAGGTAACATTACCTTATAATATTAATGTATACGAAACTCCAAAAGCAGCATTTATTTTTAGCCCGGATGAAATTACAATTGCCAACCCTGATGTTCAATTTCAAAATCAAAGTACGGTTTTAGGAAATAACACATATCAATGGAAAATCGGAGATTTATATCAGTTAAGTCAAGTTAACCCAAGCGTTATTTTCCCTGTTGCAGGAGACTACCAAATCACACTTAAAGCCACAACAATTAATGGTTGTCAAGATGAAGTGACCAAATTAGTTCAAATCAAAAATGATTTTGGAGTTTATATACCTAACTCTTTCTCACCAAATTTTGATAATTTAAATGATGTGTTTTTACCAATTCTTTCACCATTTGGACTTGATTTAAAAATTTATGAACTAGAAATTTTTGATCGTTGGGGCAAATCATTATTTTTCACTAAAGATTATTTAGTTGGTTGGAATGGGACTTATAAAAATAAAGGAGACGAGCCATTAAAAGAGGACGTTTATGTATATAAAATTAAATTTAAAGATTTAGACGGTAAAATACACAGTAGAATAGGCCATTTGACTTTATTGAAATAGTTAAATGTTGAAAATAAATAACTAGCGTTTAGTATAATTACAATTTAATAAAATGCTAAGTAATTCGTTTATTCTAGCACTGACTTGTATAATAATATCGTTTTAGTGAATAAAACATTAATTTTTCAATTTAAAATTAAATTGTATTTAGTTTTAATATGAATAAACAATAAACGATCTCATAATATTTTTTCAGATAAAATGTTATTCATTCTATTTGAGATAAAATATTAAATCAAATTTATATTTAGTTTTAAAATTAAAATATAAAATAGCTAACTTAAATAATCCTGAATAATTTAAATGCAATTAAATTTTACATGCACTTTACGTTTAATATTATTTAGTAAAAAACTGAATTAATATTTAAATTATATTTTTATCTAAATAATTTTCCTAATTCGAGAAAATTTTTGATTTTCATCAAAAAAATATGTTTTTGAAAAGCTATAGAATTTTGTAAATAAATAAGTTTTGATTTTTAAACAAATTTTTAATTAAAAATAACTATACTTTAAAAAAGTTTGAAATTTACAATTTTATACTTTAATGGATTAGTCTTTATTTATCCTAGTAAAACTTTTTTTACTTCTGCTAAAATATCTAAAGTTTTTTCTTTTGTGTCAGCCTCTGCATAAGTTCTCAATACAGGTTCTGTACCGCTTGCTCTTATCATTAACCAAGTATTTTCATCAATAAAGAATTTATATCCATCTAAGTTGTCAATATGTGAAACTTTATATTTTCCAAATTCCTTATAAGAACTGTTTTTACAATTTTCAAGAACTTTATTTTTTATTGTTTCATCAATATATAAATCATTTCTCTCAAAAGAAAAAGTTCCTGTAATAGCATAAACTTCTTCTATTAATTCGTTTAACGTTTTTCCAGTTTTAGCCATAAATTCCCAAATGGTAAGGCCCATCCAAATCCCATCACGTTCAGGTATATGACCTTTAATTGCAATACCTCCACTTTCTTCGCCGCCCACTAAAACATCTTCGTTAACCATAATGCTGCAAATGTATTTAAATCCAATTTTAACGACATCTAATGGCAAATCATAATGCCCACAAATATTTTTAATTTTAACAGTAGTGCTGAATGCTGTAGCCACTTTACCTCTTTGATTTTTATATTTTACGAGATAATGAATCAATAATAATATAATATGATGCGAATCAACAAAATTTCCTTTATTGTCATATAAACCTATTCTATCTGCATCTCCATCAGTTGCTAAACCGCAAGAAACATCTCCTTTATCTTTGATAAAATCACTGAACTCTAACAAGTTTTTATGAATTGGTTCGGGTGCCTGACCATGAAAACCAGGGTTATGATCATTATGTAAATGATATATTTCAGGGAATAATCGCGTCATAACACGTTGACCTGCTCCAAACATGGAATCATAAGCTAAATTAAATTTAGCGTCTTTTATCGCTTTTAAATCAAAGTTAGACTCTACATGCTGTATATATAAATCTTCTAAAGGAACAATTTGAAGCATTCCGGATTCTTGCGCTTTATCCAAATTAACGGAATTAAAATCGGAAGTACATATATCAGGAATAATATCTTCTATTTCCTGAACCAATTCGGGGCCTAATGGTCCACCATAATGCCCCTTAATTTTATATCCATTATAACTAGGTGGATTATGACTAGCCGTAATTATGATTCCTAAATGTGTTTTATATTTAACTGTACCCAACGATATCATAGGCGTACTTACAAAATCACTTGCTAACAAAACCTTAACGCCATTGGCAATAAAAACTTTAGCTGTAGTTTCAGCAAATAGAGGTCCTGCAAATCGACAATCATGGCCAACAACAACAATGGGATTAGATTGTGTTTTTAACAGCCATTTTGATGTGGCTTCTGTAACTCTTGCAACATTATCAACTGTATAATCTTTCGCTATTATAGCTCTCCAACCATCAGTCCCAAACTTTATTTTAGTCATATTAAAAATTTGTTTTTAAATAATAATAATTGATATTAAATTATAGAATTTATTAATTAACCTTATTCAAAATTTAATGCTATTGATTGTGCAATTTGATTAAATTCATCATTGGTTAGTTTTAATTTTACATTTTTAAAATTACAATCGTTTATAGTTTTTATAGGTATTAGGTGAACATGAGCATGAGGCACCTCTAATCCGATAACTTGCATCGAAACTTTTTCACAATTTATCGTTTTCTTGATTGCAATTGAAACACGTCTAGTAAAACTCATAATCCCAATAAAAGTTGGATCATCCAAATCGAAAATATAATCAATTTCTTTTTTTGGAACTACCAAAGTATGGCCTTTAGTTAAAGGCGAAATATCCAAAAAGGAAAAATAATTTTCGTCCTCTGCAATTTTATAGCATGGTATATTACCGGAAATAATGTTAGAAAATATGCTTGCCATTAATTCTATATAGTTATTTCAGTAATTTGGAAGGTAACCTTACCTGCAGGAACTTGAACTTCAACATTCTCCCCTACTCTTTTTCCTAGCAAAGCCTTACCTATAGGTGAATCAACGGATATTTTACCAATTTTTAAGTCAGCTTCATTTTCTGCAACTAAGGTATATTTCATTTGAGCGCCATTGCCAACATTCTTTATTTTAACCGTTGTCAAAATACTAACTTTAGATAAATCAATTTGTGATTCATCAACAATTCGAGCATTCGCAATAACATCTTCGAGCTTTGCTATTCTCAATTCCAAAAGCGCTTGTGCTTCGCGAGCAGCGTCATATTCAGCATTTTCACTTAGATCTCCTTTATCTCTTGCCTCAACAACAGCTTGTGTTGCTGCTTTTCGCTCAACAGTTTTTAGTTGCTGTAATTCTGCTCTCATTTTGTTCAAGCCTTCTTCAGTATAATATCCTATTTGTGCCATAATTAAGAAATCTAAAAAAACAAAGAATCCCGATAATTACCGGGACTCTTATTAAAAACAAAAATATTTATAAAATTACAAATTCAATCGCAAACCAAAAGTATGCGTACCTCCAAAAGGATTAGTCATTCTATACGAATAATCAAAACCTACTGTTGATTTTTTTTCATTAACAGGTATTTCAAAAGTAACACCTGCTGCAGGCCCTGTGAATACGGTTTGACGAGTTTCAGTTTTTAAAATACCTTTTTCCGCATAATAACCAGCTCTAAACATTAACATGTCTTTCCATCCGTATTCTAAGCCAAACAAAAAATTATCATTTGTAAATGAATTTGAGGTGTAAGTGCCGTTTAAGGATAACCTGTGTTTTTTTGATACACCTGAACTATCCTTTGTTAGGTATAAATCATACGATGCACCGATATTAACTAATGCAGGTAGTTCAAACGCACCAGAACGATTGTTTACCGATAACTCGTAATTTGAACCATAACTAACAGTGGTTTGCCTAGTTAAACCATCACCTTGGTATCTCATTTTTGGTCCCCAATTTTTCAGTGCAATACCAATATGAATTTGATCATTTTTACCTGTGTGGTATTGAATTCCCGCATCTATTGCGATTCCTTTAGCTGATACATTCGGAATCTGCTCATTAATAATTTTAAAATTAATTCCTCCAAAAATATTATCAGAAAACATTTTTGCGTATGACAAACTAATATTGTAAAAAGTAGGAGAATAAGTCCCTAAACCACCTTCAGGTTGTTCTTCTGTTGTAATATCTATTTTTCCAGCATTTATTGCAACTACACCTAAACCAATAGTTCCTGTCTCCCCAATACCCTGTGTTAAACCAAAACTATTAATATAAATATCTGTTCCTTGCAACCAATTTGACCGATTAAAAATAACTTCTGTTTTTCTGGTAAATGCAGTTCCTGCAATATTTAGGAATTGAGCCTCTAATCCTCTTACTTTAGCGGAATTAGATCCAACCATACCTGAATTTCTTGCATAAGGATTTATCAGTAACTGACTTGCCCCAGCTTGGCCTCTACGTTCAGGATTTCCAGATTTTCCTGTAAAAGACATAACCATTACAGCTGATAAACTAATATATTTTAATTTTTTAATCATAATCTTTAAAGATAAAGGTTAATAACTTTGAACGTCCAATGGTCTCATTGCTCCAAACCATTTAATAATTTTCTCTCCTATCCCAGGGGCATCAATATGAAAAATATATAAACCACTCGCTACAGAAATACCACTTTGATTTTTTAAATCCCAATCAGCATAAGGAGTGCGTTTTGATTGTTTAATATCTGAACCAGAGCCAGATGTTCCAAGGTAAATATCTTCTTGACCCGAAACATCTCTAGTAATTGTTCTAACTAATGTTCCGTTCATTGTAAATATTTTTATAGTACATTTACTAGGTAAGTTTGTAATTCTAACTCTGTTATCTATCCTATTTGTTTCATAGGCAGAAGATCCATAATAAGGATTAGGAACCACTCTAACCAAATCAAGAGCATTTTTTGCCGCATCTGCATCCTGGAATAAAGTTGCTATGTCACTTGTATTAAAGCTATACATTGGAAAATTATTGTTTTTTGGATTAGAACTAATATCTGTTGTTAGCAGACTAGAAGAATTAACATTCTGAAACTTATTTATATTAATAGCTGCTTGAGAAGCTGTATAGGTAGCAACTCCTGAATAACCATATCTGTATGGTTTTGCAACATTAATCTGAACACGAACATCCGAAGGCATATTCTCAGGAGAATTGAAACTAAACCCAGGTGCAGGCATTGGCATTGACACCCACATAATGTCTCTTTCAAGTCCATTAATAGGGGCTAAACCAGCTCCACTATTATCTTGATTGAAAGGTGAACCAAAATAACTTTGTAAAACATTTATTATTCTTTCTCCATAATCATATCTAGTTTGTCCATAATCTTTACCTGTCAAAAGAGACTCCCAAGAGAAAACACCATAGGAAGGATATTTTGCTTGAATAGTATTTCCACCAAATACGTATACAAAATGTTTACCACCAAAAGCATATGGATAAGGGCTATTCATATTTGAGGTAGGATTCCATTTCATGTCATTTCCATTATTTTCTTTTTGATAACTATCCTCTCCAAAGGCCATATTTAATCTTTCTCCTGTCTCTAGGTTTATTGCATAACCAGGAAACCAACCCATTCCGGTAGCTGAAATAAATGCAGGATCATTAGGATCTGTGCTTGAGGTTGAACCAGTAGCATAAACACCTTCTTTATTAACTGAAGCGTGTCTTCTGGGACCGAAAAATACTCCTCCTCCTTCAGATAAAGCATATTTCTCCTGCATTTCTAATACAGCACACCTCGTCCATTTTGATTTATCTTTTGTAAAAACAATTAATGCACTACCAATTTTTCTTAAATCGGTATTACCATCCAAGCTTGGAGAACCATCGCTTGGTGTTCCATAAACAGCTGGGAAGTTTATTGCATCAAG
>JBIJCO010000012.1:0-72798 GCA_044344665.1 Bacteroidia bacterium
GAAGAGCAACAAGCTCAATTGGCCTGTTCTTTAGATAACCCAGATGCTTGCGAAGCTTGTGGTAGTTAATCAATAATTTAATCAAATAAAAACACTAATTATTTTTCAAACTTAATTCGAAGAGTAATTAGTGTTTTTTATTTTAACTTGTTTTTTTTGTAAAATTCCGACGCTATAATTGCAGAAGCCATTGCTGCATTTAAGGATTCAGTGCCGTTTGACTGATGGGATGGTATCGTAATAGGTTTATTTACGAATTCTAAATTACACTCGTTAATTCCATTAGCTTCATTTCCAATAACAATTAATCCGTTATTTAAAGTCTCCGAATATAAATTTTCACCGTTTAAAACTGCGCCGTAAACATTATCAATGTGCTGAGATTTTAATAATTGTCTTAATTCACAATAAACAACTTTTACACGCAAAAAAGCACCCATACTAGCCTGAATAACCTTAGGATTATAAATATCGCAACTGGATAAGGAACAAAAAATAATATTTACTCCAAACCAATCTGCAAGCCTTATTATTGTTCCAAAATTTCCAGGATCCCTAATATCATCCAAATAAAAAGAAAATTCATTATTAAAATTTAACATTGCCTCTGGGTAATTAAAATAATTACAAATAGCAATAACCTTGTTTGGATTGTGTTGTAAACTAATTTTTTTAAGCTCATCTTCCGAAATTTCATTCAGGTTTTCACTTAAACCAATTAATTGGGTTTGATACCTATTTACAAAATCACTAGTTGCTAATATTTTAAAAATAATTTTTGGAGTATAATTTAAAACCTCAACAACTGATTTTTCTCCTTCTACAATAAATAATTTTTTATTATCTCTGTGTTTTTTTAAATGCAGTAATTGTATTTCTTTTATTTGATTCTTACTAAGCATAAATTACCCTAAATTAGCATAATTTATAACCGGATTTGAAATTATTTTTAAAAATACTCGACAAGAAAAAACAACTAAAAAACAAATCCGTTTTTCATATTATACTAATATCAATCTTTTTTTCGTCTTGTAATCCAACAAAAAAGTTATTACCTCATGAATATCTTTTAGATAAAGCCGAAATCATTAATGTTAAAAAAACTAATCAAGCTAAAGAAACTCTTGAAACATTTTATAGGCAGAAACCAAACCGCAAATTATTTAGAAAATTTCATTTTTTTGTTTGGTGGTACAATTTATTTGATGAAGAGAAAATTACACAAAAAAAGATTAATCGGAATTTAAAATATGACAAAATTAACTCAGAAAGGATTTCAAGTACAGAAATAAAAAATGAGGCAAGAATCAAAAAAGGAAAAAAAGCCCTAACAGTAAAACTAAAAGATAAAAGCAGTTCTTTATTCATTGAAAATTTAAGGGGGATTGGAGAACCCGCAGTTATTTTTGACTCAACCCTTGCAAATCAAACGCGATTACAAATAAAAAAGTTTTTATTTAGCAAAGGTTATTTTAATAACACAGTTACAGATACTATTGAATTTAAAAGAGGCGACAAAAAAGCAATTGCAAAATATATACTATATCCAAAAACACCCTATCGAATTAATAAGTTATCTTATGTATTGGAGGATGAAAAACTGGGTGCTCTTATTATAAAAGATACAATAAATTCAATTTTAAAAGCAGGTATGCAATACGACGAGGAAAAAATTCAAGCCGAAAGAGAACGTATAGTTGATTTTGCACTAAACAATGGTTTTTACTATTTTGAAAATGCTTACGTTAATTTTGATATCGATTCTGGATATAACAACCACACCGTATCTGTAGCCATTAAATTAAAAAAATTTGCTAAAACCTATAGCTCATCTAACGACTCACTTATTTACCTTAATCATCCGAGAATGAAAATTGAAAACGTTTTTATTATAACAGAACAAATAATAGGAAATGTTAGAGAAATTGCATTTAAAGACACTATTAAAACAAAAAAAGATGGAATGTTTTTTTTAAGTAATAACCTAATGGCATACAAGCAGTCTATTATTTTAAACAATACAGATATCTATAAGGGTCAATGGTTTAGAAAAGACACATCAGAAAACACATACAAGCAATTATCAGGATTAGGTATTTTTAAAAACGTAAATATAAAATTTATAAAAAATAGTGGATATACAAATCGTTTAGATTGCTACATTATCTGTAATCCCCTCCTTAAACAATCAATAACAACAGAAACAGAAGGGACAAATACAAGTGGCAATTTGGGAATTGACGGCAGTATAGTTTACCAAAATAAAAATTTTTTTAAAGGCGGGGAATTAGTTGAATTAAAATTACAAGCCGCCATTTCAGCGCAAAAACAATTAACACAAGACACAAGCTCTTTTAGTTCCATTACAGATATTACAGATTTAAACAGGCTTCAACGCACATTCAACACTATACAATTTGGACCTGAATTTACGTTTTCGGTTCCCCGTGCATTTTTTCCTTTCTCATATATTCCGTTTAAAAAAGACATGTTGCCAAGAACCTACATAAAAACATCTTTAAATTACCAATCACGGCCCGAATTTAGCCGAGTTATTTCTGATATAGATTACGGATTTAGTTTTATTACTAATAAAGGAAAATTAAAACATGACTTTATTCCTTTCGAAACATACCTTGTTAGGGCAAACTTATTAAAGTCATTCCAAAATGACCTTGCTAATTTAAATGACGCATTTTTACTTAATTCGTTTCAAGATCATATTACGACCTTAAGTAAATTTGGATTAACCTACTCGACGAAACAAAATACAACGTCAAACAAAAAAACTGCACAATATCTAAAATGGACAATTGCATCTTCTGGTTCAATTTTAAGACAATATTATAAAGCGATTAATAAACCAACAGATTCTTTAGGGCGTTATTTAATTTTTAATATTCCGTTTGCTCATTTTATAAAAACAGACATTGATTATAGAATTAATATACGTGTAAGATCTAAAAGCAGCATTGTATATCGTCTTGCCGGAGGAATTGGAAAAACTTTTCGCAATCTAAATGGCTTACCCTACGAGCAAAGTTATTTTAGTGGTGGTCCAAATAGTGTCAGAGCTTGGCGAGCAAGAACTTTAGGCCCCGGAGGATACGATCCAACAAATAGTTCTACAAGGTTTGATAAAATTGGTGATATTTTATTAGAAGGCAATTTCGAATATCGTTTTCACATTATAAAAGAGTTTAACGGGGCTATTTTTGTAGATGCAGGAAATATTTGGCGGTTAAAAAAAGATGAAACTAAACCAAATGGGGAGTTTAACATAAATTACTTTTATGATCAAATTGCCATAGGTAGCGGATTAGGTTTAAGATGGGATTTGAGTTTTTTTGTGTTACGGCTTGATTTAGCTACTCCCATAAAAGATCCTAAATACAGCGCAGGAGATAGATGGACGTTTAATAAAAAGCCATATAAAAATATTGTGGCAAATTTTGGTATTGGTTATCCATTTTAATTTATTTTATTTTTTATGAAAATTGCAGGTTTTACGATTATTAGAAACGCTTTAAAATTTGATTATCCGGTTGTTGAAGCCATAAACTCAATACTTCCTATTTGCGATAAGTTTTATGTTGGTGTTGGAAATAGCGAGGATGAAACAAGAAAATTAATTGAGAATATTAATTCAGATAAAATAATAATAATTGATACTGTTTGGGACGATAGTTTAAGAACAGGCGGTAAGATTTTATCTATCGAAACCAATAAAATATTTGATGCTATTCCGGCTGAATTTGACTGGTGTTTTTATATTCAAAGTGACGAATGTGTTCATGAAGAGGATTTGCCAAAATTAAAAAACGCAATGGAGGAATATAAGACAAAACAAAATGTTGATGGTTTACTTTTTGAATACAAACATTTTTATGGTCAATACAATTATATTGGTATTGGCCGAAGATGGTATAAATACGAAATCAGAATAATAAAAAATAATAAAAAGATTCGCTCGTATAAGGATGCACAAGGTTTTAGAACTATAGAGGGGAAAAAATTAAGTGTAAAAAATAGCAATGCATTTATTTACCATTACGGATGGGTTAAACCACCAAAAGCACAACAAGCTAAGCAAGCTAACTTTCATAAAATGTGGCATAACGATGAATGGATGAAAAGCAACATTCCAAATACGGAAGAATTTGATTATAGTAACATTGATTTACTTGATATTTATAAAGGTACCCATCCTAAAATTTTCCAAAACAGAATTGCAAAAGCAAATTGGAAATTTGTTTATGACAAAAACAAAGTGAAAACAAATTTAAAATATAAATTTTTATTTTTGGTTGAAAAATATACAGGATTAAGAATTGGCGAAAACAAGAACTACAGTTTAAAATAATATTAGTTTAAAAACATTATTGGAAATTAATTCTCAAACTAAAACCACCGGTAGCATTAGCTGTAGGGAAAGAAGCAGAAGTTTGAGGTTTTGTTCTTATCCAGTCGTAAAACAAACGCAAGTTTACGTTTTGAGTTAATTGGTAATCTGCCGATGAACGCAACGTTAAAATATCTGTTCCGCCGGTTGGAATACTAATACCGTCGGAAACCCTTCTAATTACAGAAATATTTTTTCTGTAACTAACATCTAACTTAACCATTAAATTACTTTCGAGCACCTTGCCTTGTATCTGAATTCCTTTTATTTTTAGTTTAGGGTACATGTAACCCAAACCTACAATATACTCCTGACCTTTTGTTTCAATAATTTGAGGGCCGGTTATATTTAAACTTGTTGTTTTATCACGTTTTGTCTCAACATTTGCACTCCAGCCTTGCTTTAAAAATTGAAAGTCAAATTTGACTAACGGGGCAAATGCCTCGGTAATAGTAACTGCATTAATATTGTAGTATGGTACAAAATTAGAACTTAACGCTATTGAACCTGAAGAAACAGTTACCGGAGCCCTTGCAGATTGGTCATCTCCAACATATAAGATGTTGTTTGAATACCCATTAATATTATAGGTACTTCTGTAGCCGTGACGAACAGTGATACTTCTAAACGTTTTCTTAAAAAACGCCAACTTCCCTAAACCGTCCCAATTAATGGTGAAATTTGGTAAAGGCGTGTTAGGAAAAATATTTTGTGAACTATAATTTTTAATTTTTCTTCCTGTGTAAGTTCTATAAAAAGCGCCTAACAATACATCTTGCTGACTATTTCCGTAACCATCAACATAACTTTCTGTAATTGTGCCAGATGATGTAATAGTTAAATAGGTGAACGTGCCATTAGATAAAGGATTTGAAGCGCCTAATTCATTTGCAACATTTCTTCGCTCAGATAGAAATTCATTAAACAATGATGAGTTTATACCAGTTCCTTTATCTTTAAACGATCTTAAAAATGTAAAGGTTGAAATATTGAAATTACCCGTTTCGTTTTTACTAAGATTGAAATCAAATTTATTAGTAATTGGATTAAACACCATGTATTCGCTTAAATTACTTGATTTAGAATAACTACCATTCAATTCTATTTTTAAACTTCCATGAGGCTCTATATTTGATCGATATGTGTACGTTGTATTTTTGGTTTCTGTGTATGGTGTAGTTTGAAGTGGTATTCTTGCTAGCCAATCATTACGCTCACTGTTTTCGCGTATACTACCATCATATAAACCGGTAGTAAATAAAAATCCTGGCGCTTGACTCTTGCTAAAGTCCATTCCTCCAAACTGAGAGCTTGGTTTAAAATTAGGTAAACCTTGCCCCCCTTGCTGTTGGTAGCTCACAGAAAGGTTTTTTATCATCATTATACCTCTAGCCAAAAATTCGGAAATATCTTTAAAATTACTTTCTTTCTGCTTAATGCTATCAGCCGCGAGATCGGCTTTTGTATTTGCAGCACCTTTTCCAGATTTTGAATCGAGTGAAGGTTTACCTTGATTTGAATTTAATTTTTTAAAATAAGGTATTTTATTGTACAGTTGAATAAAATTAAAATTACCGGTAATGTTTTGCGTATTTGTATTTTGAATGGTGTTTCCAATACTATCTGCTGCTGCAAAAGGCCTTCGTAACCATGTGTAGGTGCCGCCATACCTGTAGGTAAGTGTTGTAAAATCTAATAACGGAATCTTATTAAGCGGCAAATTAACATTCAAATTCATTTGTTGTCTAAAGGCTGTATTCTCTCCAAACTTTCCTACAAAATTATTAGTTGCTGTATCTTGCTTGCCATTAAAAAAAGTTGTTACAACATCATCGGTTTTAGATTTGTCTTCTTTAAACATTTCACCAAACTGCTCTAATATTCTACCTTCGTTATTAGCAGAGTAATCAAATTTAATTGATTTAGAAAAATCCCATCGCAAATTATAAGCTCTGTTAATTAAAAAGTTCTTGTTTATGAGAGACGGATTTACAAACACATCTGAACCGGCATAAAAACTAGTTATATCTCTATTTTTAAGGGCTGCATAGGTTCGGTTTAAATCTACCGAGCTACCAAAACTATTTGGCATTAATTGTAAATTAAAATCCTTAATTAAGGCAAACCATTTATTTTGAAAAATTTTAACTTTAGTAAATGGCTTTATGGTAAATGGTTTAGGTATATTAAAGGCATATTGAAGATTACCATGATATTGTCTATTTATGTTGTATTCTACATTAATGCTGCGTTTAAACAACTCTGTGTAAGCATAAGTAACCGAAAAATTACTAATATCCCAAGGCATAGGTTTTGCGTCTTTTCGCTTAAACCCGTCAATTCGCACATTGGTTAAATTAAACCCTTTACGTTCAGTAAAATCTAATACTTGTTTTTTTATCTCAGTTTTTTGATCATCACTAATATATTCACTATTATTGAAGTCGGTCATTCTAACATCCGGATCAATAGGATTGAACAATGGTGTTACAACAGTTTGTCCATAGTTATAAAATATAGGCAATGTAACTTTCCAATTATTCGGAAAAAATTTTCCGGCATTAATGGAACTGCTCATATCCCAATTTAGGTTTGTTTCTTTACTACGGTCGTTTATTTTTTGTTCAACACTGCCCCAGAATGGAGTTTTATATGTGCCTGCAACCGAAACCATACCAAGATCGGCAAGTTTAGCCTGTACCTGACCTGTTGTGGCCCAACCACCTTTATTAATAAAGTCCGTTAAGCGTAATTCGTTTACCCAAACCTCAACACAATGAGCCAAGTTATCAGTCCCTTTTGAGTTTCGTATTCCTACCATTACACTTTTTATAGTTCCTAAATTTGGATTACCTACCACAGAAATTTTGTAACCGCCAAAATCTTTTACAAAGGGAGTTGATAATTGATTTAAGTTACTAAAGTAACCTAACTTTTCATTTCTTAATCGCTTTACTTCGCTAATATCACTAAACTTAAAATTAACTTCGTTTTCTTTTGGCCAAACAGCGTAACGATCGTCATCACTATTTGGATCATAAACTCCTTTATTAGTTAATTTTAATGGCACTTCGTATTCGTAAAAATTGTTATTATAATCAGTACCAACCCTAAAGAATAAAGTTAAATCGCCATCATTTAAAGGAATATCATTTAGTTTTTCTGCATGAACATTCATTTTTATATTATTGAACATCCTTGTGTCTAAATCAACATTCTTAAATACAGCTCTACTATCACCATCTTTCAAATTACAAACACGAATTTGCAACGCTTGCTCATTTTGTAAAACCAAATTAGTGGTTTGTACGTTTTGTTGTTGTGAAATGTCGGGTGGCAAAACGTAATTTACAGGTATTTTAGTTCCATTTTCTTGTAAACTAACTGCGGACACATCAAATGTGGTTGAGTTATCGTCGTTAGCAATGTATTCTCCGGTTTGTTTTAAATCATATGCATAACGCCTCCAATCTGCACGCACTAATTCAAAGCGAGCTAAACGAACTAATACGGGCGCTTCAAAGCCTTTCATATAAACTCTCATAAAGCGAATTGAGTTAAAACCTTCAATTCCTCCAACGACAGATTCAAATTGAGAAATTGGAATTTTAAACTGATACCATTTTACGTTTTTATTTATTCCTCCAAAATCTGCTGTTCCATTAAATTGATCTACTATAAAATTCGTTCCCACGGAGGCAGGATTGATATCGTTTGGAGAAATTTTTATATGGTATTGATAATAATTTTCGGTTTCACTTAATGTATTATCTCTGTTAACATCTTCTATATTTGGCAAATTGCTTGCGGCGGTAGAATAATTTCCTCCATTTGGATTAGCATTTTGATACTGAGCTTCTGTTGGCGAATTACCTTCAGGATTATTGTATTTGGAATAACGTTGCAATGTGTTTGCTTGATCATTATCGTAGTCATCCCCTCTAAAAAAATGATATTTATCGCTTGAAGGATCGTTAATAAAAGCATCCTTTACTGACTGATTAAAAGAACCCGCCTGCATATCAGCTATAGCAGCCCTGAAACGATACCTTTCATATGAATCGCTTAAACCATCATATCCCACGTCCTGAAATTCGCGGTCATTATTATCTTGAGAAAAAGCATTTACCGTTGGTGGTATTAAAGGAATATTTGCAACATTGTTTGAATCTACAGGTAAATTACTTGAAAAGGAGGATTGACCAGGAATACCATTTTCATATACCATACGACCATCTTTAACAATATCTTCAGATATATTTCCTAAGTTAATATACATATCTCCAGATGGTAGTTTTGTTTTATCAAAACGAGGGTCAGTAGCAGCATCATAATCTTCATTAAAAGGATCCATCATCCAAAACTGAATGTATTCAATATTTGCTGCCTGAAAATCATTTGTTTCCAAACGTCTCATAATACCTCCCCAGCGAGTTTGCGGATTTTTCAAACTACCGTCTAGATTTATACCTGCAGATACTGAGGTAGGATTTATATCATAATTATATGGTCCACGTTCGTTCGGGTAAAAACCTAAATCTAAAACAGGAAGTACAACCTGCTGACCATTAGGCGGTGTTTTTCCGGGAAATAATTCTGTTTCAAAAACCTGTCGCCACATATTATTTGAAAACAATTCATTATTGTAATAGCTTGGCGTTGTACCACTTTGCGATCTAGTAAACATTGGATCTACTGTGTACCAATTAAATCTAGCTCTATTAATACTTGTACTTATTGTATTAGTTGTAACTGCTTCCGGGAACAAACTAGAAATTCCTTGAGGTACACTTGCCAAAAACCATCCTTGAGGATTTCTAACATCAATTAAAGATATAGAACCTTCAAAATCATCAATATAAGAATTTCCACTTTTACCAATTGCTTTAGCATTTCCAGGGAATAATTTAGCAAATTCTCCCCGAGTGGTAATGGTACTCATTTCTTTTGTACTATAAAATGGTAACTTGTCTAACAAACGTGTTAAAAACGGGGCATCGGTTTTATAATTGAAATCAATACCTGCCACAATGTTACTTACGGGTTCGTCACCAATACTAACTTTTTGTGTAATAGGCCGTTCATTAAATCGTAAAATTGTACTTCCTAATGTTAAATTTCTGCCCGCTTTATAATCCAACCTGGTACCCCATAGGCTCTTTTGCTGAACATTAAACAAAGAATTACTCTCAAGAGAAACTTTTACTTGGGCACCTGAATTAAGTATACCTTCATTTATAATTTTTACACGACCTAATGTATAATCGACAGTATAGTCTGTATTCTCTGCGAGCGCAACACCATTTGCAGTTACAACTACTGCTCCTTGAGGGATATTTAAAGCATTTAATGCAATTTCGGAACCAGAAGCAGAACGATAAGTGCCTTTTATTTTATAACGATTTTTATTTTGTATAAATGTAGCAGCGGTTTTTGTTGAGTCATATAATTCAGTGAAAATATATTTATTCGCAGCTGGGAAATCATTGAACTGATCAAACTTTTTAGCTAGACTCCTGCCAAAAGGTTCTATTGTTGGGAAATAAACCCTGCCATTATTTGGCATGATAGTGTAGTCTTTAATAAAATCGAAAACGCCATCTGGATATTTATCTCCGTTTACACTTAATTTATCACAATTAAGAACACGAATTAATTGCTGACCGTTAATTGCACCATAGGGAAGATAGGGTACATCAACACCGGTCTCGATATTATTGTAATAAATATCCAGTTTAAAATCCTGAGCGTTTAAATTATAAGCCCCCAAAGCATATACATTTTTCATCATCAAATTCCAAATTGGATTTCTGATGCTTACATTATTACTCTTTAATAATTTACAAATCAATAAGGCATTGTTATCGGGAACTTGATCACTAAACTCTCCAACCTGATAGGTTTTTCCACCGTATGTATACTGGTAGGATACTGCAAGAGATTGCTCATTACTTAACTGTTGATTTAATGATATAAAACCTGTACGGGGATTAAAAAAATATTCGGTTTGATTCAATCTTCTGGCATTCTGAATAACGTTATAATCTCTTGATGCATCCATATAGATACTTCCCGAATTATTTGTGTTAATAGCAAAAGATGTTGTAGGTAAAGCTGATACACTGCTTAACAATCTGTCTTTTAAGATACCATTAACTGTATTTGTCATGATCGAATAAAGACTGTTTGCGCCATTTTTAGGGACAACATCGGCACTATCTGTAATTGCTAATCCAATTGGAATAATTATAAACATGAGCAGAGTCTTCTCCCAAATCTTCAAAAGCAACAACGTTTCTGGTTTGTTCTGCTGTTCCGTTAATATTTAAAACATAAACCTCTACTTTTGTTAATACAACTGGCGTGTTTATTACAGGTAAACTGGCCATCCAGTTATCGTAATTATCACGAAAATAATGCCCTAAAAAGAAATGTTTATTTTGCTCGTAATTATCTCCATTAATTTGAAAGTTTTGAGTTTGAGCACCTCCCTGAACGGTTATCTCTTGTTTTTTTCCACGTTGTTGTGAGAAAACTGTTGTTGCAGATAAACGACCAAATTGTAATTGAGTTTTAAAACCAAACAAAGTTTGACTTCCGGAAATTAAACTGCTATTTAATGGAAGTGTAACATTACCTGCTTCTATTTTTTTAATTATTTCATCTTCGTAGCCTGTGTAATCTAATTTAACCTGGTTTTCCCAATCAAATGAGGCTTCTGTATTATAGTTTGTAGTTACTTTTAGTTTGTCTCCAATTTTACCAATTAGATTTAATTGAATACGCATATTAAAATCGAAATTGGTTATTTTTTGCTGCCGTTGTGGGATGGCTGGATTTAAATTTTTGTTTCTATTTAACCCAAAAATTAATTCTGCTGTACCGGTTGGTTTTATATCAACGGTATTGCCACCAAAAATCCTATCAAATAATTCGCTATTTACCTGCAATTTAGGAATCATTCCTTTACGAGGTTTTTCATTCAAATCATCTGCCGCTACTCTCGATCGCCAGTAATCGCGCATAGATTTTTTGAATTGATAATTTTGATACTCCTTCATACTCATATAAGTCTCCGGCCTATAATCAAAATCACCTATTTTTTGTTTAATATCGTAATTACCAGATGTTGAATTGTACTCAACCTCTGTTTTAATGTTATTCGGGTTTTCTAAATATAATCCTGACTTAGGATCAAATAAAGGTGGCTTGCCATTATTATCATTAAAGTCAAATTTTAAATCAACCGGAGCAGTTATTGGCGAATCAACCGGTAAAAAATGGTTTTCAGGGATAGGATTTAATACGTTTGCGCTAACAGATGTGGGTGTATTTGTTTTGGTAACAACTGCCATTAAACAAGCTGTTACGCTTGTTAAAACTGCAAAATTTATGAAACCATTTACTCTCACAATTAACTATCTAAAAGTTTTTTAAAGCTGATTTTATTAATGTTTCTACGTTATCTGTATTAATACCTTGTTGTTTAATAGCCTTTTCAATAGCTTTTTCTGCTGCTGATTTAGGGAAACCCAATGTAACCAATGCCAATAACGCTTCCTCTTTATTTTTATTGTATGAAGTAGATAGTATTTGCGAAATACCTCCTTCATGCTTGCCCATTTTTCCCTTTAGATCAACTACTATCCGCTGAGCAGTTTTATCACCAATACCTTTTATACTCTTTAACATGGTGACATTAGCTGTATTAATTGCGCCTGCTATTTCGATAGGGCTTAAACTAGATAACATTAATAAAGCACTTCCACCACCTACACCGCTAACTGAGATTAACTTTCTGAACAACTCACGTTCATCTTCATCTGCAAAACCATAATACCTGGGATTATCATCGCGTACATAAACACTCTCTACAAACAACTGGGCTTCTTGCTGTTGACTGAGTTTTGAAAATGTATTTAAAGAAACCATTAAACCGTAACCGACACCATTTGATTCAATTATCATTTGTGCCGGATTTCTATATGTTATTTGTCCTTTTACGTAATTTATTAAAGACATGATTTTCTACTTACGGTTTTGAGCATCAACAACAGCAATAATTATCATATTGATAATCTCTCGAACAGAACTACCGAGTTGAAGAATGTGAACAGGTTTTTTTAGTCCCATCAATACCGGTCCAATTGCTTCTGCTCCACCTAATTCTTGTAATAATTTATAGGCAATGTTGCCGGCAGAGAGGTTTGGGAAAATAAACGTATTAACATCTTTATCTACCAACGTACTAAATGGAAATTGCTCTTTTAATAAATCATTATTTACAGCAAAATTAGCCTGTATATCTCCATCAACAATTAAACCCGGATAGTTTTTATGTAAAATACTTGCAGCCTCACTTACTTTTTTTGGGGTTTCACCATCGGCTGAACCAAAATTTGTATAAGATAAAAGTGCAATACGCGGTGTAATATTAAACTGCTTGACAGTATTGGCAGTAAGTACAGCAATATCAGCAAGCTCTTGTGCGGTTGGATTTACATTCATCGTAGTGTCTGCAAAAAAATAAGGGCCGCGTTTTGTTACCATCATATATAAACCTGCAACCCTGCTCACATTAGGCTGAACTCCAATAATTTCTAAGGCAGGCTTAATAGGCGTACTATATTTTTTGGTTAAACCCGATATCATGGCGTCAGCTAAACCCAATTCTACCATCATAGCACCGAAGTAATTCCTATCACGCATTAATTTACGGGCATCATATTGAGTTAGCCCTCTGCGTTGGCGCTTTTGCCATAACATATCGCCATATTCTGCTCTTTTCTCCTCTTCAGAATTTAACCACGGATCTATAATCACTGTATCACCTAAATCCAACTGATATTCTTCAATCAGTTTATCAATTTTTTCTTTATTGCCAAGTAAGATAGGTTTAGCAATTCCTTCGTCTCTCACTACCTGAGCTGCCTTTAATACTTTGTAATTATCTGCCTCAGTAAACACAACACGCTTTGGATTGCTTTTAGCTTTATTGGCAAGGCTTCTCATTAATTTGTTATCTTTCCCTAAACGATTATCAAGCTCTGCAGCATAGGCATCCCAATCAGTAATTTTACGTTGAGCAACGCCGCTGGTTATAGCAGCCTTGGCAACGGCTAATGAAACAGTAGAAATTAAACGATTATCAATAGGTTTAGGAATAATATAATCTGAACCAAAACTTAAATTTTTTGAGCCATATGCCAGATTAACATAATCAGGAACAGGTTCTTTTGCAAGTGACGCAATCGCCAATGAGGCTGCTAGTTTCATCTCTTCATTTATTGTAGTTGCCCTAACATCCATAGCACCTCTAAAAATAAACGGAAAACCAAGTACGTTGTTAACCTGGTTAGGATGATCGCTTCTACCTGTTGCAACAATAATGTCTTTTCTTGCAGCCATTGCATCCTCGTATGAAATTTCAGGTGTTGGATTAGCAAGAGCAAAAACAATACAGTTTTCGGCCATGCTTCTAACCATATCTTGACTTAAGATATTTCCTTTTGACAATCCTACAAAAACATCGGCACCTTTAATTGCCTCATCCAAAGTATTTAAATTGGTGTTTTCTGACGCAAAAAAAGATTTGTACTGATCAAGGTCTGTTCTTCCTATATGTATAACTCCCTTGCTATCAAGCATAATAATATTTTCTTTTTTTACACCAACAGCAATGTACATTTTAGCGCACGAATTAGCAGATGCCCCTGCACCATTAATAACAAGCTTAATGTTATTTATTTGTTTTCCTGAAAGCTCAACTGCATTTAAAAGGCCTGCTGCACTTATTATTGCTGTACCATGCTGATCATCATGCATCAAAGGAATATTTAAAACTTCCTTTAATCGTCTTTCAATCTCAAAACATTCTGGCGCTTTTATATCCTCTAAATTTATTCCACCAAAGGTTGGTGCAATATTTTTTACAGTATTTACAAATTCATCAATGTTTGTTGTATCAATTTCAATGTCAAATACATCTATATCAGCAAAGATTTTAAATAATAAACCCTTTCCCTCCATGACCGGCTTAGATGCCAATGCTCCGATATTTCCTAAACCCAAAACAGCAGTACCATTTGATATAACCGCAACCAAATTACCTTTGGCGGTATATTTGTATGCGTCTTCGGGGTTTTTTTCAATTTCTAAACAAGGCTCTGCTACTCCCGGAGAATAAGCAAGTGTTAAATCGCGCTGAGTACTGTATGGTTTAGTAGGCACTACCTCAATTTTGCCCGGACGACCTTGAGAGTGGTAATCTAAAGCATCTTCTTTTCTAAATTTTGCCATAATTTTTTTATTAAGGATGACGAATATACTAATAATATTTCAGCTATTAAACTATGAAAAAACCTAGGTTTTTTTAGTGCTATCAATTGTTTTTACAATTTTAATTTCTTTTGATTTAATTAACTAAAAACAATTAATTGTGTGCTATAATTTTTTCAAAAATTCTAAATAAAAACAAGTTCCTTGGTTTATTTCTGATTCAAACCAAATTTTACCATTAAACCCTTGCATAATATTTTTAACCATGGCTAAACCCAAGCCCGAACCCGTATTTTTAGTTGTGAAATTTGGTGTAAATAGTTTTTTCTGAAGTTCAGGATTAATGCCTGTGCCATTATCTTTTATTGAAATAATTATTGTAATATCTGACTCAATCATTCCTATTTCAATTTTCGGCTCTGAGATGTCATCTACAGCTTGTACTGCATTTTTTAAAATGTTGTTAAATACCCTCAATGCCTGATCTTTATCGCCCATTACAAAAATCTGACCAGGCTTTAAATCATTTATAATTAAAACGTTTTTCTGGTTTTGAAATATTGAAACTGAAATATTTATTATTTCAGCCAAATTTATTAGTTGCAAATTTGTTTTAGGAAACTTAGCAAAGTTGCTGAATTCATTCGCAATATTTGCAAGAGAATCTATTTGTTCGATAATTCCGTTACTCGCGTTTTCAAATTTCTCTTTAAAATCATCTGAATTGTTTTTTATAAGATGTTGTAAGTACTGTAAATTAAGTTTCATTGGCGTAAGCGGATTTTTTATTTCATGTGCAACTTGCTTTGCCATTTCTCGCCAAGCACTCTCTCGTTCGTTTTGAGCAAGTAAATTAGCGCTATCTTCTAGCTTAATTAACATTTGGTTATATTCACCAACCAGTTTGCCTATTTCATCATTACTCTCCCATTTTATTTTTTCGTTTTGTTTACCAAGTGTAATATTTGCGATCTGTTTTTTTATTAACTGTAATGGCCTGGTTATATATCCTGCCAAAATTAATCCGGATAAAACACTAATAACAAACAGAATTACATAAACGTTAATAAATGCACTAATAATATTTGAAAGTTCGTTCGTTAAATCAGTTTGTTTAGCATAATACGGTAAATTTATAAAACCAATAATTTCCTTTTTATTATCAAAAAGCGGCGTGTAAAACGATAAATAATTTAAATCTCCGGCTTTTTCATTTATTGTTGTTGATGATGTTTTGTTATCCATCAAATCTTTAAATGCCTTTGGGTTAATGCGGGTGGCAGCTAAGCCGAGTTCATAAAGTCTTGGTTCACTTGTGGTGAACAGCGAACCGGTTTTACTAAATAAACTAATATCTGTTTTAAATAAATGGGCGTATTCTTTTATTTTTAAATTAACTAACTCTTGCTGGCTTGGGTCAAAAATTTCTATAGAATTAAACTGCGTTGTAAATTCACTAATAATAGTTTGGGTTTTTTCTTTTAACTGCTGAATATTATCGGCTTCAAATTGATTTGAGACTAATTTTGTAGAAGTATATCCAACGGCAGAAATAGCAAGTAGTATTAAAATTATTATTATAAATTGAATTCGCCTGGTGAAAGATGCTGATGTAAAATTTTTTATAAAAAAAAGCGAATAAATAAAATAAATACAATAACAAATTACCGAGAAAAATAAAAACAAATAAGAGTTATACGTAAAATAATAACCCAAATTTTTCGAGTTCTGGCTAATTATAATTTCTGTTTGATCGTCAGGATAGAAGAAATAATGCGTGTAACTAACATCCGACTTTGAAATTGCCAGTGAATCGGCCATAAAATATGGATAATTAAACTCTCCATAGCGACTTGATAGCTGACCTGAGCGATAAACGGCATGCGAGAATTTTTTTAGTTTATCAGGCTTTTGTTGCGATTGATCAAGCAATAAATCAGGGAAACTACCTAATTCTTCAAATTGTTTTGGCTCCAAGCGCAAATACAAATTAGTTTCGCTCATTGGTAATTTGGCAATATACCTTGAACTTTTTTTATAACTGCCAACAAAAAATAAATTGTTTGAAATAGAATCAGTTTCAAATAACTTTATTTGATCTTCAAAAAATCCTTCGTTTAAAAGAATTGGATCTTTTGCAGAGAATAAAGGTTTACAATTCTTATCAAACATAGAAAATTCGATATTGTAACGATTAAAATATCCACTAAAATATTTTTGCTTAAGCAATTGAACTATTTCTTTTTCACTACTGGGTAAAAAATCTAACAGCACTTTTAATTTTTCGTCATTAAATAACTTGTCCGAAACGCTAATAAATTCATTCTCTAAAATGGCATCTCTCCGCTCACTGAGACTAAAGGACAATAATTTTAAATCTAATTTTTGATTTTGGCTAATATAATAATTTAAAAATACAGAGGTAATTATTGACAAAAGCAATATTTGTAATCCTATAATTAAAGCGTTTTTCCCTGATTTAATTCTAGAAAATAAAAATACCGGCAAGGAAAAAACCAGCAACCAATAATTCTCAAATTGCTGATTAAAATTGAAACAACTTTTTATCACTAAACAAATAACTATTAGTAATAAAAAGCACGCTGTCAAATTTCGTATAAATTTTTTTTCGAAAAATTCAGTGAGTTTATTTACTAAAACAAAAAGGGACAAAAAGTAGCACGAAATAGCCACTAGCGCGATAATAATAGGTGGCTTAATGTTGAAAATACTTAAAAAATCAAAGTTTAGTGTAGAGTTAGAAACTAAACTTATCAAAACATTGTTAAACTGAACAACATTAAAACCAATCAAAAAACATAAAAATAAAACACTTGTATACTTTAATAATTTCTTACTCGAATTTTGAATTTTAAAACTTATTAAAACACATGTAACTAAAATTACCATAGCGTTTAATAAAATATCGCCTAAATAAAAGTTAAAATAAGAAGTTGCATCGCCAAATACCTGAACATCATAAAATACACTCTTGTAAAAAAAATTTGGCCACTTAAGATAAAACATCAGCCACCTTAAAAGAAGAATCCCAGTAACAAACAAAAAAACATATTTTAATTGCGCATTTTCTTTTACAAATAAAAGCAATGAAATTATTAATAACAGAAAGGAAAAAAAGAATAATATATAGCAACTATTACAAATTGATTTTTCCTGATAAACCTGCTCGCTACCTTCTAGAAAAAACAAGATATTATCATTTAACAAAACTGCATTTTCTGTTGGCCCAGCTTTAGAAATTTTCACTTCTTTAGAAATACCAATCCATTCACTAAAATTATTTTTTAGATAATTGTTTTGCAGCTCGTAATCAGGTTTTATTAAGCATAATGCTAGCGCAAATTCTGCGTTTTTTTTAGATTTAAAATAGAGATAGAACCCTTGTTTTAATTTTACCAATCCGCAATCTTTATCAAATAGATTTTTATCGTAGACAAAGGGTATTTGAGCATTATTCCAATACAATAAACTATCCTTGCTGAAATAATAAAGACCTATATTTTCTTCTTTAAAAAGTTTTTCAAAATCTGCGTATTTAATTTCTCTGTTTTGACTTAAAATGATTTCTAAAGCAGAATTTGATAATTCCTGTTTTCTATTTATTTTTTTGGTAGCAACTTTTGCTAAGTCTTTTATTGTATAAGATGTTATTTTATTCAATAAAAAAGTAAACAGTAATAAAAAACAACTGAAAATCAATAACCTTAAAAATATTTTTCGTTCACGCATTAGTACTAGCAAAATAGTTAAAAATCTTAAGTGACTAAAACAAATTTTATTTTTTTTTGGAATGTAATTCCTTTTAATTTTGTATTTTGCAAATATTTTTAATTTATGGCACAAGCTACAAAACCGCTGAAACAAACCTCTTTAAAGCAACCTACTTTTCCTGAGTTATCTCAGAAGTTTAAGTATTTTACTTTTTTAACCCACAAAATGGCCATGGTTATTATTGGCATTGTAGGTTTTACATTTTACATTACATCTATAAATGGAGAATACGCATTAGATGATGGAATTATCATTCATCAAAACGACCACGTTATAAAAGGTATAAGAGGTATTCAAGGTATATTAACAAAAGATGCTTATGAAAGTTTCTACAGAAGAATGTGCGCCACCGACCAATTAGCCGGAGGTCGTTATCGTCCGCTATCTGTTGTAAGCTTTGCTATTGAACAAGAAATTATTGGATCTTATAGAACCGGATTATATTTAAAAGTTGAAGACTCAAATAAAAATGGTGTACTTGACAAAGACCTTGTCAATTTCACATCACCATGCGGAAGACCTGAAACAAATTATGAATATAATGACTTTGTAGACTTAAACGGTGACGGACAAGCCCAACAAAACGAATGCTATAATTGCTGGGATTTAAATCAAAATTTTAAAAACGACTTTGACGAAGATTTAAATGTTGACGGTGTTTTTAACGAGGTAGATTGCCAGGTATACGGCGCAAACGTTCGTCACTTCAACAACATCTGGACATTTGCTTTGGGTTGTGTGTTTTTATACCTTGTTTTTTCAAGATATTTCTTCAGAACCAACCAAGACCTGGCGTTTCTGGCTGCATTATTATTTACTATGCACCCAATTCACTCTGAAGCAATTGCAAATGTTAAATCGCGCGACGAAATTTTTTCTTTAATTTTTATTTCACTCACCTTCCTCTACACATTTAAATTTATTGAAAGTAAAAAAGGAATGGATTTGTTCTGGGCTTCTTTAATGTTTTTATTAGCCTTGTTATCTAAAGAATATGCCGTTACACTGTTAATTCTCGTGCCATTGGCAGTATATACATTTACTGAAAATGATTTTGATGTGAAAACTTTCTTCAACACAAAAGAATTTAAACAAACATTATTTGTAGGATTAACATTTGTTTTTTGCGCCTACATGATGCTTCATTTAAAAAGAAGTTTCGACGTGCATGCGCTACCTGGAGCAAAACCAATTAAATCATTCTGGTTATTCCCTATTCTTTATGTTCTTGTCGGTATTTTCATGCTCGGAACCAATAAGAAAAATAACTTTCACAAATTAATGGGTTGGTTTTATTTTGTTATGCTTTTGTATTTAGGAATGCGTTTAGTTGCTGTTAAACTTAAACCAGGCGTGCCTGACACCGAAATATTAAATAACCCATATCTTCTGGCAAATGGTGAAGAACGTTTCTGCACGAAAGCATATGTGCTTTTAAAATATTTTTGGCTACAGTGCTTTCCTCATCCTTTATCTTCAGATTACTCATACAACACCATAGAATACCGCCACTTTACAAGTTGGGATTTTATAGTTTCAATGGTATTGCATTTAGGTTTAGTTTTTGCTGCAATAAAATTTACACTTAAAAAGCATATTCTTGGCTTTGCCATGATGACCTATATTTTATTTGCATTGTTAATCGGTAACGTATTAATGGATATTGGAGCAACGATGGGCGAACGTTTGATTTTCCATTCAAGCATAGGTTTTTGTATTGGGGCAGCTTTTTTAATCCTAAAAGGATTTGATAAATTATCTGTTGTAACTATTAATTTAAAAAGAGCTGTTTTAGTAGTTATTGTTTTGGTAGTAGGCTTTTTATTCGGTTGCAAAACATGGGAACGTAATTTTGACTGGAAAAACGACGTAACCTTATTTTTAAAAGATGTTGGCACAATGCCAAATTCGGTTTTGGTTCTTGGAAATGCCGGTGCGCGTTGGGTAGATTTAGCTGACACAAAAGAAATTACAGGTGTGCAAGTTGTTGGGCAAGATTCAACTAGATACAATGATTACAACGGTACATTAAAAATTACGGATGAAGAAGTTAAACAGGGAGGTTACAAATCAAAAAGAGATGCTGCCTTGTATAAAGGAATTGGCTTTTTAAAGCACGCCATAGAATTGCATCCACGCTATGTAAACGGTTATCTAAACTTAGGCTTAGCTTATTTTAAACTTCGCAAAGATTTTGAAGCGCTATACTATTGGAAAAACGCCGAGCGTTTATATCCAAATAATCCTTATTTAAGGAACTATTATATTGTTTATTATAACGATTTGAAAAATCGTGGTGCAGCAGCGTTTAACCGTGGACGTATGGATTCTGCCGCTATTGCTTATAGAAAATGTACTATTCTAGATCCATATAATCCGGAAGGATGGTACAATTTAGGCGGTGCATATTTTAACAAACAAAAATACGTTAAAGCCAAAGAGTGTTGGGACAGAGCTTTACAGCTAAATCCGAATTACGCAGAAGTAAAAAAAGTATTACCTATGTGTACACCACAATTGTTAGGTCAGGTGCCGGCAACCAGTATAGTGCCGCAATCTAAACCAATTAACAAAAATTAATGCGCTTTTGGTTTACAATATTTTTTATTACTCTGTTTATTTCTGTTAAATCGCAAAGCGCTGTTAGTTTAGATACTGTTAATATTTCTGCAAAAACAGAAAATGTTTTTAGTTTACCCTTGTTCAACGATAGTCTGGCAAGCAGCTTTTGCATTATTATTAAAAGAGACGTAAAACCTCACAAACATCAATTTCACAGCGAACACGTTTTTGTGCTTGAAGGTGAAGGGCTAATGAGTTTAGGAGAAAAAATATTACAACTAAAAAAAGGTGATTTTATATTTATCCCAAAAAACACCATTCATTCAGTAAAAACAACAAGTAATGTCCCTTTAAAAGTAATCAGCATTCAGGCACCTTTTTTTGATGGAAAAGACAGAATAATAATAGAATAATTATGAAAATCAAATTAATTTTTAGTGCATTTTTAATAGTTAATATTAACGCGTTCTCACAAACATTATTCAATAGCAGTTTTGGAAATTTAAATTTACAAACTTATACGACCACATCAAGCATCACTCAATATACTGTCGTGCCCTCAGGTTTTAATTTAATAAACGATGGCTTTAAAAATAATATTGGCTCATTATCAAACCCTAACAAACCTTTTAATGTTCCCTCTTTAAAAAGTGAAGGATGGGCTGTAACATATAACGCTTCAGAAAGTGACACGTTTTTGGTGAGTACAAGTTGGTTAGATACTTTAGTTGCAGCAAACAGATGGATTATTACACCTCCTATTTCTAACATTTCTGCAAATACCGTATTAACCTGGCTAGCAAAGAGTCCTGACCCGAACTATAAAGAAAGTTATATTGTTTACGGCACAAATAAAACAGGTACCCTAAGCTCTCAAGATTTTACATTAGGCGATCAATTGTTTAGTTCAGTTGCCGAAAATTCAGAATGGACAAGAAGATCTATAAATATTGGCGGTTTTGCCGGACAAACTTTACGTTTTGCCTTTAGAAATAATTCAAACGACAAATACCAATTATGGTTAGACGATATTGAAATAATTAATTTACCGCTGTCTGTTGATGCTGCTATAAATTCGATTCAAAATCAAAAATATGTATTAACAAGTTCTACGAATACAATAAGCGCAAACATAATAAACCTTGGTGCATATACATTAAATTCATTAGTTATAAATTACACTATAGGAAATTCTACAATACAAACTGAAACAATTAATTTCTCATCAGGTTTGGCCTATAAACAACAGTTTCAAGCAAACTTTGCACTGCCATATTCAATTGCGACGGCCGGAAATTATAAATTAAAAATATGGTTAACCAATTCAAGCGATCAAAATCATTTAAACGACACAGCATCTACCTACATAACCATTCAAAATACCACTGCAAGAAAGAATGTAATGGTAGAACAATTTGTAAGTGCCTTTGATGGTGAATCACCAGATGCACAGCAAAAGTTAACTGCGCTTCAAAACGATTCTGTAATTATTATTAATATCCATGATTTAGATTCTCTCAAAGAAATTAATTCTTCTTTATTACTATCTGAATACAAAAAGAAATCTTCAACAGCTCTTATTGACAGAACAAATTTTTATAAAAATGAAGATGTTGCTCTACCACGGCCATATTACGCAGCGCTTATTAATCAGCAATTATTAAAAACTACTCCTGCCGCTATCAGTATCATTAATAAAACATTTAATCCTATTACCAGAGAACTTAGCTTTACAGTTAAAGCAGATTTTATTGGAGATGTTAAAGGAGACTTACGACTCAATGCTTACCTAGTTGAAAACGAAGTTCATGGTCCGTCAAACGACTTTACTATTAACGGCTATAATCAATTAAGCAATTTTTATAATATACCTTGGTCACCTTATTACCAGCAGGGCAGCTACTCAACATTATTTAATGCAAATCTGTTAAACGCATATCAATACAAACATCAAAATACGTTAGTGCACTCCTTCGATGGAGCTTATGGAAACCCAGGCTTTATTCCTTCAACCGGTGGAACACAAAATCAATCCTATCTAAAAACATATACCTTAACCATACCAAACCCAACAAACGGAATTAATAAATATAATGTAGACAACTTATACATCGTTGGTTTTTTAGCTGAATACAATACTGATAAAAATAACAGAAACGTTTTAAACTGCACAAAAGATAAACTTAATTCTACCTCAGGAACAAATAGTTTAGCAGAACTTTCGTTAGATAAATTTATAAGTATTTATCCCAATCCATCTAGCGGAATTATCAATTTAATCAGCTCAAAAAAAATAGAAAATTGTAACATTGCAATAATTGATGTTTTAGGGAAATGCGTGTTAAGTCAGCAAATAGCAGTTAATACAGGCAATACCTCGTTAGACTATTTGAGTTTACCATCAGGAATTTACTTTTTAAACATCAGCTCAGAAAGCGGAAGATTTGTTGAAAAACTAATCATCCAAAAAAACTGAAATTAATGTTTGCCGGATTTTAAAAAAAAGTTATCTTTGTTTTCCTAAATTGCGGATGTGGCGTAATTGGCAGCCGCACCAGACTTAGGATCTGGCGCCGCAAGGCGTGGGGGTTCGAGTCCCTTCATCCGCACAAAAAACCTCAGGTAATAATCTGAGGTTTTTTAATTTAATAAACCTCTTACAAAAAATTTAAATCCTGCGCCTTATTTTTAACTTTACGCCCTATTGTTAATTCACTTTTCAGAACATATTCAGTCCATCATAAAAACTTTACCCGACCAACCCGGCGTTTATCAATATTTCGACCAGGATAATATATTACTATATGTAGGTAAAGCAAAAAATCTTAAAAAAAGAGTATCGTCTTACTTCTCAAAAGAACACGATAGCAATCGGCTACGAATAATGGTTAAAAAAATTTATGATATTAAAACCATTAAAGTAAACTCTGAATTAGACGCTTTACTTCTTGAGAATAATCTGATAAAAAATCTCAAACCAAAATACAACATTAATCTAAGAGACGACAAAACTTATCCTTGGATCATTATAAAAAAAGAAAGATTTCCAAGGTTGTTTCATACGCGTAAACATATTAAAGATGGTAGCGAATATTTTGGTCCGTACGCTTCCGTAAAAACAATGTTTCTCCTGCTCGATTTAATAAAAAACACTTACCCACTTCGCACATGCAATTATGATTTAAGCGTTGATAATATTAAAAAAAATAAATTTCGTGCTTGCCTCGAATTTCAAATAGGTAAATGCAAAGCACCATGCGTTAGTAAACAAACTGAAGATGAATACAATCAGAACATAAAAGAAATAAGACAGATTATTAAAGGCGATATTAATTTTGCCATTCGCGACCTAAAAGACAAAATGAATATAGCTGCCGAAAAATATGAATTTGAACAAGCAGAAATTTTTAAAAACAAAATAGAATTATTAAGTAATTACCAAAGTAAATCAACCATTGTTCACCCATCAATAACCAACACAGATGTAGTAAACATTATTAGCGATGAAAAAAATGCTTATATACACTACTTCAAAATAATAAATGGTGCTATTATACATGCTCAAACTATTGAACTAAAAAAGAAAATAGACGAAACAGACGAAGAACTTTTATTGTTTGCAATCATAGAATTTCGAAATAGATTTAACAGCTCAAGTAAAGAAATTTTGGTGCCATTTATTCCAGACATAACATTACCCGATTGCGAATATGTAATACCCAAAATTGGCGATAAAAAACAGTTACTTGAACTTTGCCTAAAAAATGCAATTGCTTATAAACATGAAAAAGAAACACAACTAGCTCTCACAGACCCTGATAAACATACCGATAGAATAATGACTCAAATGATGAAAGATTTGAGAATGAAAGAACAACCACGACATATAGAAGGCTTTGACAATAGTAATATCCAAGGAGAATATGCAGTGAGCGCCATGCCAGTATTTATTAACGGTAAACCTGCCAAAAAAGAATATCGCCATTTTAATGTTAAAACTGTTATTGGAGCAAACGACTTTGCAACTATGGAAGAAGTCATTTTCAGACGCTATTCAAGAGTAATTTCGGAAAATTTACCCATGCCTCAATTAATTGTTATTGATGGAGGTAAAGGCCAACTTGGTGCAGCATACGAGAGCTTAAAAAAATTAAACTTAATTGGAAAAGTTGCCATTATTGGTATTGCAAAACGACTTGAAGAAATTTATTTTCCGTCAGACCCATTGCCACTTTACCTTGATAAACGTAGCGAAACATTAAAAATAATACAACAAATAAGAGACGAAGCTCACCGTTTTGGCATTACACATCACAGAAACAAAAGAAGTAGAGAAACTTTTAAAACAGAATTAAACGAAATAAAAGGAATAAGTAATAAAACCGCCGAAACACTTTTAATAGCGCTAAAAAGTGTAAAAAACATTAAAGAAGCGCCCTTAGATGAATTAGAAAAAATAATTGGCAAAAACAAAGCAAAATTAATTTCAGATTATTTCGCACAAACAAATTAAACAATTAAAATCCTCAGCATTACCAGATGAAATATTTATTTACACTAGTCTTTATAATTAACTTATTTTATTTTAATGCACAAAATAACCTTCGTGTTTTTTCGGGTGAAGGACTAATTTTTAATTTAATTGCTTTTGATTCTGTAATCAATAAAAAACCACAAACAGATGTTTTAATTCAACAAATTTATGATGATACAATACGTTTAAAAATAAAATTTGCAGACGATAAAACTTACATATCAACATTATATTTGTTTGAAAAAGGTAAGCCTACAAAAAATAAAGAATTTACATACCGAGTAACACGAAAATTAAACAATGTAAAAATTACTTTTAATACCATTTACGACATTGTTAAGCCTCCATTTACAATTGTTCCGATTAAACCAAAAACAGATACAACCCTTAAATATAAAAATAGGCGGTTAGAAAACTTTTGTGAATTAAAAGATGGTAAACCTATCTACTTTAACAATATTCCAAATAACGGAAAATGCCTATCAGCAATGCCTCCTGAGTATATTAACTATACTAAAATTCTTATGAAAAAAGCTCAGGTCCCTAACGATAAATATTTAATTGCCGAAAACGTTAGCCGAAACAATTGTTTGAGTGTAGCTCAATTAAATTTTCTTTTGGATTATATTGATTTTGAAGTTGAAAAATTAAAACTGATTAAAACAACTTATTACAACTTAACCGATAAGGAGAACAAAAAAGAACTTGAAAAAAATTTTAAATACGACGCTTCAAAAAATGAATTAACCAATTTCATGAAAACTTCTAGCGACGCTAAAACAGTTTCAGGGATTAATTGCAATTACGCTTCGTCGGTTGATGCTATAAAATCTTTAGAAAATAATTTAATCGCGCTAAATAATGATACTGAACGTTTAAAAAATTTTAAAAAATTGCATGAGGCGTTTTGCTATTCTACCGATCAAATAAAACTAATCCTTAAATTGTTTACTCACGACCGAGAAAAATTAGAAGCTGCAAAATTATTTTATAATTACTGCGTAAACAAAGATAATTTTCTATCTATAACAGAAGTTTTTTCCTACAATCAGTCGGTTAGCGAATTAGAAAATTTTGTAGCAAAACAAAAATAAACATAAGTATTTAATTTTAACGACAAACAAGGCTTTTAAACCCACCAATTAATTGTCTTTTAATCTTCTTTTTTATAAATTCACCGTATTGAAACCGATTCTAGAAATAAGAGATATTAGTAAAAAATTTAAAATTCAAGGCAATACCGAGCCTTATTTAAGTTTAAGAGATAGTTTACTTTCATTTTTAAAACCATCATCAAAAAAGGAAGATTTTTGGGCATTAAAAAATGTAAGTTTTGATGTAATGCCAGGAGATACTGTTGGCATTATAGGAAAAAACGGCGCAGGAAAGTCTACATTGTTAAAAATCCTTTCCAGAATTACACCTCCTACTTCCGGAAAAATAATTGGTCGAGGAAGAATTGCAAGTTTATTGGAAGTTGGAACCGGATTTCATTCCGAATTAAGCGGCAGAGAAAATGTATTTATGAATGGGTCTATTTTAGGCATGCGAAAATCAGAAATCATGAAAAATTTTGATGCCATTGTAGATTTTTCAGGGGTTGAAAAGTTTATCGATACTCCATTAAAACATTACAGCAGTGGTATGCAATTACGGTTGGCCTTTGCTGTAGCAGCATTTTTAGAGAATGAAATTTTAATTATTGACGAAGTGCTAGCGGTAGGTGATTCAGAATTTCAAAAAAAATGTATGGGTAAAATGGGTGAGGTTAGCAAAAGCGGAAGAACCATATTGTTTGTAAGCCACAATTTGGCTGCGCTAAAATCTTTATGTCAAAAATCTGTATATCTCGCCAAAGGGCAAGTAAATTCAATTGGATCAACGGATGAAATCATTACTAAATATTTATCGCAAGGAAATCATAACAGTTACTATAAGCCTGAAACAATTAAGTCTGATGCTGAGGTTTGCTTTAATGAAATAAAAATTCTTAATCAAAACAATGAGGAAAGTTCAGAATTTACCTGTGATGATTTTATTTACATTCAACTAAACTTTCTAATCCAAAAACAAAATCATCCTTACTCTATTTTTGTTATAGTAAAAGACAAATATGGATCGCCTGTATTTTCGGCGGAAACAGCAATAATTAACAACACACATACCATTAAAATAAGTAATCATTTTTTAACTCGTGGCAACTATCATTTGCATTGTTTTATTCATATTCCAAAAGTAAAACAAATTGATATTGCAGAAGAAATATGCCATTTTAATGTAACCGATGTATCCTCTAAATTTATTATTCATGGCGATTACGAATACGGTAATGTTTTCGGCAACTTTAAATGGGTTTAATTCAAAAAGCAAACAATGTTCAAGAAACTATTTAATTATTACAACTGGGGTGGTAGGTTTCTAAATGATTCGTACCATATTGAAACCGAAAAATTAAACAAACAGGAAATTAATAAAAGCCCACTTAGGTCTGATATTATTAATTACTTATTAAAAAGTTTAAATAGAGAAACTGTTTATTTAGAAATTGGTGTAAGAAATCCTGAAATTAATTTTAATAAAATTGTTGCCGATAAAAAATACAGTGTTGATCCCGGTATAGAATTTGCGCTAAATCCAGTAGACTTTAAATTAACCAGCGACGCTTTTTTTGAAAACCTTAAGGCAGGTAACTTATTAGATAAAAATATAAAATTTGATGTAATATTTGTTGACGGTTTGCATTTAGCAGAACAGGTTGAACGAGACATTAAAAATGCATTAGAGTTTGTTAAAGAGGATGGGTTTATTATTTTACACGATTGCAATCCTCCAACCGAATGGCATGCCAGAGAAACTCACCGCTACGAGATTTCGCCAGCAATGCAAAACTGGAACGGAACTACCTGGAAAGCTTTTATAAAAGAAAGAAAACGCGCAGACATTTATTCATGCTGCATCGACACAGACTGGGGGGTTGGTATTATTTCTAAAAAAATTAATCTCGGCCCGTCATCTAATATAAACAATCATTATTATGAATTTCATGTACTAGAAAAATCACGAAAAGAAATTCTAAATCTAATTTCGTTTGATGATTTTAAAAAACTAATAAAATAATTAATGAAATGGTTTTTTAATATTTTCCTTAAAGTATTACTTTTTACCCAACTATATTTTTACATTTTTACAGCCTTTATTTTTAAAAAGCTGCTTCCTACAAAAAAAAGTAAATCCGGAATTTTATTTTTAGCTGCCTTTTTTGAAGGTAATGCCGGTTTCCATTGGCGAGTAAAAAAATGGAGTGAAATCCTAATTGATTATGGTTGTAAAGTGAAAATAAATACGGTATTCGAAAAAAAAGAATTTTATCACCTCCTAAAAAATAATCATACACTTTTTCTTATTAAATTTTTAAATAGAAGATTCTGGCAAGTAATAAATTCCAGAAACTATGAAGTTGTTATTGTAAGAAGAGAATTACTTTTGTTTAATGACTATGGTAATTTATTTTTAGAAAAATTGCTTTTACACTTTCACCCTGATGCAATTTTGGATATTGATGATGATTTATCGGCAGCCAAAGAGCAACCAAAAAAAATAACAAATAAATTTGCCAAACTACTTCTAGAAGATGGCGACAAATTCAACCACTCCTTAAAATTATACCATAAATTTATTGTTGCATCAACCTATTTAAAAGATAAAATTATAGCCCTTAATCCTAACTTAAATTCAGAAAACATTTGCATAATACCAACATGTGTTGATTATGATAAATACGAGCAAAAAAAATACAATAAACCACTAAATGAAGTTGCATTTGGTTGGATTGGCAGTAACAATAATTACGTAATGCTAGATTTATTACTACCATTATTCGAAAAACTATTTAAAAATTATAAGTTTAAATTAATCATTATTGGCGGAGATTATTATGACAGAAAAACCACCTTCCCAAAAGAATTTATAAATTGGTCATTAAATAATGAAATTGAACACCTGAAAAAAATCGACATTGGTTTAATGCCTTTGATACAAGATAACGAGTCAAAAGGCAAAGCTGGATTTAAATTAATTCAATATATGGGATTAGGAATAGTAAGTGTTGCAAGTGCAATTACTATTAATAATGAAATTATATCTGATAATATTGATTCCTTTTTGTGCACATCAACAGAAGAATGGGAAAAAGTTTTTATCTCAATTATTCAAGGAAAGTATGATTTAACTTTAAAAGGAAACTTAGCCAGAAAAAAAATATCCGAATATTATACGTTTAATTCAAATAAAAAAAATTATATTAACTTTATAGAATATGTGCGGAATAGCCGGAATTTTGTCGAGTAAAGGAATTCATTTTTTAACTGCAAAATTACCTCTCATGACAAATTCAATTGCTCATCGTGGGCCAGATGGTTTTGGCTATTGGTATTCAGAAAAAGAACATCTTGCCCTTGGTCATCGCCGACTATCAATTATAGACTTGAGTGAAAATGGCAGTCAGCCAATGCACTATTTAAACAGGTATACCATCACCTTTAATGGCGAAATTTATAATTACATTGAATTACGAGAAAATTTAATTTTAAAAGGCTATAAATTTAAATCTAATAGCGATACCGAGGTAATTTTAGCAGCTTACGATTTTTATGGTGCAGATTGTTTACATTACTTTGACGGAATGTTTGCGTTTGCATTATATGATAAACAAAGTAATAAATTATTTTGTGCTAGAGATAGGTTTGGAGAAAAACCATTTTACTACAGCTTTTATGATGGCGATATATATTTTGCTTCTGAAATGAAGGCATTATGGGCAGTTGGTATTTCAAAGACAAAAAACGAAACGTTATTATTTAATTACCTCTGCCACGATTTAGTTGAAAATCCAATAAATCAAGAAGAAACTTTTTATAGAGAAATACATAAATTAAAGCCTGCTCATTATTTTATTGTTGACGAGCAAAAAAACATTATCCAAAAAAAATATTGGGAACTAGACATAACTACAAAAAACGATTTTAATCCTCAAAAAGCTTCACAAATTTTCAAAGAACTTTTTTACAATTCAGTAAAAAAACGATTGAGATCTGATGTGCCTGTTGGAAGTTCGCTATCCGGTGGATTAGACTCTAGTTCTGTTGTTGCAGCAATTTCTCAATACACAACTAATAATTATACATTTTCTGCAAGGTTTCCGGGTTTTAGTAAAGATGAGGGCGTTTTTATAAATGAAGTTGTTTCAAAATTTAAAACAAAACACCATAATATAGAAATTAACGAAAAAGGTATTCTCGAAGATTTAGATAAATTAATTGAACACCAGGAAGAACCTTTTCAAACTGGCAGCATATATGCACAATATTGTGTTTACCGCGAAGCACGAAAAAACGGAATTATTGTAATGCTTGACGGACAAGGCGCAGACGAATTTCTTTGTGGATATGATAAAGACTTTAAATTTTACCTTAAAGAAATTTACAAGAATAAAAATCTTTCTCAGCGATTTAAAGAAAACATACAATTAAATCATAATTATAATTTAGCGTTGTCTTATAAAGATTTAAGTTCATTAATTTTTCCCAATACATATAAAGTAATTACCCAATTTAAAAAGAAATTACTACCTACTCTTAATCCTGGAATTAACGCTGATTTTTTTGGGGCACATAAATCTGAAGAAAATCCTTTCAGAGAATTTAATTCGCTCAAAGAAATGCTCAAATATGAGTTAACTAATCAAGGTTTGGAAAAGCTACTGAAATTTGCCGACAGAAACTCAATGGCTCATTCGGTTGAAGTTCGATTACCATTTTTAAATCACGAGCTAGTAGAATTTGTGTTGGGTTTGAAAACTGAATTAATTTTAAATAACGGCTGGTCAAAGGCAATTTTAAGAGATGCCATGGAGGGAGAACTGCCGCAAAATATTGTAAGAAGAAAAGATAAAATTGGATTTGAAGCACCTCATAATCAATGGACAAAAGCTAATGAATTTCAAAATTTACTAAAAGACTCTAAGTCGTTTTTAATAAAAAACAATGTCATTACAAATGAGTTTACGAATGATTGGAAAACAATAATTACAGCAAAATTTTTACAAAGTAAATGAATCGAATTGCAGTTTTATTAAACGACGAAATCTATAATGATAACAGAGTTATTAAAATGATTCAGTCATTAAGCAAAATATATTTAGTCGATTTATATTACATTAATGGTCGTCCTGAAAATGATAAATTTCACTTTTCAAAAAACGTAAGATTATTCTCTTTTGTACATAACGATACATTTTGGGTAAAAGTATTAAGACATTCTTTTTTTTGTTTTGAATTTAATTTTTATGTCAAGAAGATAATTGAATCAAAAATTAATTATTCTATCGTTTGGGCTAACGATTTACCAACCTTGTATCCAGCCTATACCATCTCAAAAAAACTTAATTGCAAATTGGTTTTTGATGCCCATGAAATTTATGTTGAAACACTCAATCAATTTTTTCCGAAAAAAGCAAACTTTTTATACAGCATTGTTTTCGCGTGCTTATTAAAAATAATGAAATGGCACGGAAACGCTATTGAAAATAAAATTATTCCTGAAGTTGATCTTTTTATTTCTGTAAATGATTCGCTCATTAATTATTTTAAAAATTATCATAACATAAAAAAAACTATGGTAATTATGAATTTTCCAATAACAAGCGAAAAATCTGATACAAAATTTGACTTTAGATTAAACTATGAGTGGAGTATATCTGACATAATATTTCTTTATCAAGGTGTTTTTAATCAAGGACGAGGATTAGAACTGCTTATTGATTTATTTAATAAATTACCTGATAACTATAAACTAATTCTAATTGGCGAAGGGTCATTAAAAAACCAATTAGAAAAATTATGTGTAAAACATAAATTAACACATAAAATAAAATTCATGGCAAGGCAACCATCAGATAAATTACTTCATTTTACTGCCGCCGCCGATTTTGGAATTAATTTACTCGAACCTATAAATAAAAGCAAAGCGCTTGCCTCTCCAAATAAATTATTCGAATACATTCATGCTTCTTTACCTGTAATAGCATCAAATTCAAACGAAAACATTAAAATTTTCTCTAAATACAATGTCGGTTATTTAACCGAAAACAATATTGAATCTTTAAAAAATATTCTGTTAAACATTAACCATAAAGAAGTCATAGAATTCAAAAAAAACTGTGAGAAAGCAAAAACTGAATTTAATTGGGGGAAACAAGAAAAAACTATTTTTGACGAAATAAAAAGTTTATAAATTTAACCGAAGCCGATGTGTAAAATCCTCATACTTGCTTATGATTTCCCTCCTTATGTCTCGGTAGGTGGATTAAGACCTTATAGCTGGTATAAATATTTACATGAATATGGTGTTCATCCGGTTGTAATAACACGTCAATGGAGTAATAAATTTGGTAATTACCTGGACTATATTGCTCCGGGAGAATCTGACAATACAATTGTAGAAACATTAAATGATAGTACATTAATTAAAACACCCTATCGCCCAAACCTAGCCAATAAATTAATGATTAAGTACGGAGAATCTAAATTCAAGTTCATCCGAAAATTAATCTCAGGGTTTTATGAAATATCACAATTTATTTTGCCAATTGGGCCTAAATCTAATTTATATTTCGAAGCCAAAAAATACCTTTCTTCTAATAAAGTTGATGTAATTTTAGCCACCGGCGATCCGTTTATTTTATTTGGTTATGCTTCAAAACTTAGCAAAAAATTTAAAACCCCATGGATTGCAGACTACCGGGATCCTTGGTCACAAAAACAATATATCCAGAACAACTTAATTTCTAAAATTTGGCACTCCTTTCTTGAAAAAAAAATTGTTAGGAGTGCCTCTCTAATAATTACGGTTTCTGAATTTTTAAAAGATAAGATTTCTCAACTTATTAATAACAAACCTTTTTTAATATTACCTAACGGTTACGACCCTCAAGCAATTGATGAAACTAAAAACATAATTCAGGGAAGTGAATGTCTTAATATTGCATTTGTTGGTTCAATTTATGAATGGCACCCCATAAATATTTTTTTATCTGTAATTACTAAGTTTATAACAACACATCCCGATCCAAAAATTAAGATTAATTTTTATGGCACCAACAAAAATTCTCAATTGATAAAAACAATTAATACTGATTTTAAACCGCTTTTAAATTATGTTTTAATACATAAAAAAACAGAAAATAAATTTCTGTTAAAAGAATTGGCCAAACAAAATATAATGCTGTTATTTAATGATTATTCTATATTAGGAACAAAAATATTCGATTACATTGGTTTGAATCGTTTAATTTTGCTATGTTTTAAAAACGATCCCGAATCGTTAAAGTTAAAATCTAATTATTTTCCGCTTAATGATAATAATGCCCTAAATAATAATCTACAAGAAGAATTAATTAATAACACCAACTCAGGAATTGTAATAAATAACTCCAAACATTTAGAAGAGGTATTACAAAAAATTTACTTGGATTTTAGTAAAGAAAAATTTGTGAAATGTAACACCATTAACTCTGAAAATTATTCCAGAAAACATCAGGTAAAAGAGCTCGCAAACGCTTTAAAAAAGATAAATTAAATAGCAAATAAAAAATGAAATAAACTACCAATTTATGTTTACATTTTATTTATTAAATCATTTTTCTCAATTAAATATTATTAAACATTCGTAAAATTTCTAAATGAATATTACAATAGTTGCAGGTGCAAGGCCAAATTTCATTAAAGTAAGCGCATTAATTAATGAAATCAACAATATAAAAACGCAAGGCAATAAAATTAGTTTTCGCTTTGTGCATACAGGACAGCATTACGATAATAGCATGAGTGGTTCTTTTTTTAACGAACTTAATATTCCTGCACCCCATTTAAATTTAGAAGTTGGTAGCGGAACAGCTGCTGAACAGACGGCGGCAATTATGATTGGATTTGAAAAAGAACTTTTAAACAACCGACCAGATTTAGTAATTGTAGTTGGAGATGTTAATTCAACCATGGCATGCGCCATAACAGCCAAAAAATTAAATATTAAATTGGCGCATATTGAAAGTGGGATTAGATCTTTTGACAACTCAATGCCTGAAGAAATAAACAGAAAATTGACCGACAGCATAACAGATTATTTCTTTACAACTACTCAAATTGCTAATCAAAATTTATTAAATGAAGGTATAAGCAAAAATAAATTATTTTTAGTTGGAAATATTATGATAGATACTCTTTTGTCTAATATGCATAACTTTAAAAAACCCTCGTTTTATGATGAAAAATCACTAATTTCTAAACAATATTTTGTACTAACTCTTCACAGGCCTAACAATGTAGATAATGAAACTAATCTTAGAAATATACTTTTCGAAATTAGTTCATGCTCAAAAGATATAAAAACGGTTTTTGCCGTTCACCCAAGAACTGCAATCGTTCTAAATAAATTAAACCTTACTTTTAAAAATATTATTATTGTACCTCCAATGAGTTATTTTGAGTTTAATTTTCTTGTTCAAAATTCAAAAGGAGTAATAACAGATTCTGGTGGAATTACCGAAGAAACCACAGTACTTAATATACCCTGTTTAACACTTAGAGACAGCACAGAACGACCTGAAACATGTGAAATTGGTACAAACGAGTTGGCTGGCTCAAATCCTAAAAATATTAAACGTCACCTTAAAAAAATCATTTCAAATAAATGGAAAACGGGAAATGTTCCTGAATTATGGGATGGTAAAACATCAAGTCGAATTATGAAAATTTTAATGTCAATTTTTGAAAACAATCAAATATAATTTAATCTTGAAATTAGGTTACACAATTAAGCACCATAAGAAATATTTTTATTATTAAAATATCATAAAAAAATCTCCTCAATCATAAAGAAATCATAAATTTATTTACTAAAATGTCTAATAAGATTTTAATACTAGATTACGGTATGGGAAACATATACTCGATAACTAAAAAACTATCGAGATTGAAAATTAACTCTACTGTTTCCTCATCTGAGGAAGCTATTTTATCAGCAGATAAAATAATACTGCCAGGGGTTGGTCATTTTGGAAAGGCAATGGAGAATCTTAAAAATTTAAACTTAATAGAAATATTAAATCATGAAGTTTTAATTAAAAAAAAACCAATTCTTGGTATTTGTTTAGGCATGCAATTAATGGCCAATAAAAGCGAAGAAGGAAATGTTGGCGGTCTGGGATGGATAGATGCTGAGGTAGTTAAATTTAATATAACCAATAAATTAAAATATAAAGTGCCCCACACTGGCTGGAACCAAGTTTCCATATCAAAAGATAGCAGGCTTATGAGTAACATCCCTGAATCATCAGAATTTTATTTTGTACATTCATATCATTTTAAAGCCAAAAACTCTCTAGATATTTTAAATGAAACTACATACGAAAGTAGATTTGTATCAGCCGTAGAAAAAGAAAACATCTACGGCGTTCAGTATCATCCCGAAAAAAGTCATGATATAGGCGAAATTCTACTAAAAAACTTCGTTAATTTGTAATACAAATACCAAATCAGCTAAATATAAACATCTCAATAATTTATTTACCTAACTAGCCAAACGCAAAGGCAAAACATGTTTAGACCAAGAATTATACCGGTTTTATTACTTAAAAATCATGGTTTGGTTAAGTCAAAAGCTTTTAAAGACTTTCGTTATATTGGCGACCCTATAAACGCAGTAAAAATTTACAACGATTTAAAAGCAGATGAATTGGTTTTTTTAGATATTACCGCTACTGCCGAAAAAAGGCTTATTTCATTGGCATTGATAAAAAACATTGGGGAAGAAGCAAATATGCCATTTGCAGTTGGTGGAGGGATTAGCAAAATTGAAGACATAAGAAGCATTATCAATGCAGGTGCAGAAAAAGTTATCATAAATTCGTATGCGGCTAAAGACCCAGACTTTATCAAACAGGCCTCTGAAACATTTGGATCTTCAACAATTGTAGTTTGTATTGATGTAAAAAAAACTTTTCTTTTTGGGAAAGAACAAACCTTTATTTTTAACGGTAAGCAATCTACTGGATATTCTCCGGAAGAATTTGCTTGCCTAATGGAAGAAAAAGGTGCCGGTGAAATAATTATTCAGTCAATTACTAACGACGGCATGATGCAAGGTTATAATTTGGATTTAATCAAAAGAATATCTAATAAGGTAACTATTCCCGTAGTAGCGCTTGGCGGGGCAGGAAAATTAGATCATTTAAAGGAAGCCTATCTTCAAGGGCACGCAAACGGCTTAGCTGCCGGAAGCCTTTTTGTTTATCAAGGGGCTAAACACGGGGTATTAATAAATTATCCTGAAAAAACTGCTCTGAAATTTAATAATGATATTCAATAATAAAACATTATTTTTGAATATATCATTTTAATGAACTCTCCCGAATATAAAATTTGCACAAGATGTGTCATGGACACTTCTGATCCTGCTATTTCATTTAACCAAAAAGGAGAGTGTAATTTATGCTCCGAATTCATAGAAAAAAGATCAAAACATAATTATTTAGGAAAAGAAAGCGATTTAAAATTTCAGCAATTAATTGCAGAAATGAAAAATGCTGGTAAAGGAAAAGAATATGATTGCATAGTTGGTTTAAGCGGTGGAGTAGACAGCAGTTATGCTGCATATATATGCAAAAAAAACGGGCTTAGGGTTTTAGCTGTGCATATGGACAATGGATGGAATTCAGAAGAAGCTGTTTTAAATATAAAAAACATTGCAAAAAAATTAAATATAGATTACGAAAGTTTTGTTTTAGATTGGGAAGAATTTAAAGATTTACAATTAGCTTTTTTAAAGGCATCAGTTCCGGAAGCCGAAACTCCAACTGATATTGCTCTTTTAGGCGCCGTGCATTTAATTGCCAATAAATACGGCATAAAATATATTATAAGTGGCGGGAATTTTGCAACAGAAGGTATTCTCCCAAAACATTGGCACTACAACGCCAAAGACGCTAAATACTTTAATTATATACACAAACATTTTGGAAAAGTTAAAATTAAACAGTTTCCTTTTTTTGGATTTATTAAAGAGATGTATTTTAAATTATTTAAGAGAATAAAAATTATTTACCTCTTAAATTACTTACCGTATTCTAAAAATGAGGCCATGGAATTACTAAAAAATGAATTAGATTGGCGTTACTATGGCGGTAAGCATTACGAATCAGTTTATACCGGTTTTATTCAGTCTTATTATTTGTATAAAAAATTTGGCATTGATTATAGAAGAGCTACATTGTCTTCACAAATTTGCACAGGTGAAATTAGCCAAGGGCAGGCGCTTAAAGAATTGGAAAATTTACCTTATACGAATGAAAAATCTGCCCGCGAAATAGAATACATTGCCAAAAAACTTGAAATTACACCCAAAGAATTTGAAGACATCATCAATCTTCCCGGTAAATGGTACACGGATTATCCAAACGACGAAAAAAAATTAAATTTTATTTACAACAGCTACAGAAAATTATTTAAAAAAGAAAAACTGGGTAATTTTTAGTTTACTATCAAATTTTGAATAAACATGCATGCCAAATGTTTAATATGTAATTCTACTAATCTTTTAAATTATGAAGGATATGAGAAAGTTCACCTTTGCAAATGTGGCTCATGCGGTTTTGTTTTTTCAAAAAAAATACCCACCAAAGAAATTATAGAAAAATATTATGAAAATTATGGCTTAGATGATTTTATTTCGCCTATAACCATAAAGAGATACCACGAAATTTTAGATGAATTTGAATCTTTCAGAAAAACCAATCGTATTTTAGATGTTGGCTGTGGCACGGGTTATTTTTTAAACGAAGCTAAAAAAAGAGGTTGGGACGTTTACGGAACAGAAATTTCCCAAAAATCAGTTGATATATGCTCAAGTAAAGGAATTACGATGAAAAAAGGCTTTTTAGATGCAGCTGACTATGAGCCAAATTCATTTGATGTTATTTTGTCGATAGAAGTTATTGAGCATATTAACAACCCACAAGAAGAAATAACTAATTTTTATAAAATCTTAAGAAAAGGCGGATTAGTTTATGTTACAACCCCAAATTTTAATTCGCTACTGCGACTAAAATTAAAAGCGGCATATAATGTAATAACCTACCCAGAACATCTTAGTTACTATACACCAAATTCAATAAAAAAATTATTTAAACTAAACGGTTTCAAAAAACACAAAATAAAAACAACAGGTATTAGTTTAACACGCTTTAAAACAAGCTCAGGCAAAAGCAATCAAAAAATTATTTCTTCAAAATCTGATGACGAAAAAATCAGAAAAAAAATAGACTCCAAATGGATTTATAAATTCTCTAGGGACATCACAAATCAATTATTAACTTTTTTTGGAATTGGAGATAGCCTTAAAGGCTGGTTTATTAAACAATAAATTAATTTTTTTTCTTTTTTATTCTTTCGTTTTGTCGTTTCTCAACATTTTTCTCGTAATGATACTTAATTGCAAATAAACATGCAACAAAAAAGGGTAACTCTGGTATCCTTAATCTAACCAAGGAGCCAAAGTTAGCGCATGTTAAACCAACAGAAAACGCAAAAAACAACGAAAACATAACCGAAAACAAAATCATTGAGTTTTTATTAATGTATCTAAAAAAACCAAGAAACTTTAACTTGTATAACAAGAAAAATGTCAATACCAACAAATAAGTATTTTCTAGTGCCGAAACTAACATAACCGGGTTTCGCACATCCCACAATCCCGGTCTAAAAATTCCAGCGAAAATTGCTGTAGGCGCCTTTGAGGTAATGCCGGATAAACTGGCGTCGAAGTCACCAATATCAAATGAATTCCCTCCATAGTAATCAGCTTTCATGTCTTGCTGAACAAGCACTGCTCTATCTAAAACGGTATCCACTTTATAAACCCCTAAAGAATCGCCAATCTGATTAAGTGCAAAATAACCAGCCACTCCCGCCAAGAGTAATAAAATCGGAGATGCTAGAGCGCGTAAATATGGATTGTAGATTTTTTTAATTGTGCTACTACTCATCCAAAGAATTGAACCTGGTAACAAAGCAAAGAATATATAAGGTTTAATGGCAATAATTACAAATGAAGAAATAAACAGAAACAAAAAAAACTTTGGCTTCCAACTTCGTTTAATAAACAAATTATAAAAAGAATAAGTATACCAACCAACTGCTGATATAGTAAAAGAATCTTTCATTAAACCAGATCCCCAAAATACACAGGATGGAATAAACAAGCAAGCAATTGCCATCTCTCTTTTCAAATGCGGGAATTCGGCTAAAAATGTTTGATATAATTTCCATAAGCCGCCGTAAGTTACTAGGGCTGTTAAAATAGCAGAAGCAAAATAAGAATAACAGCCTAACGAAACAATTGGGATTAATAACCTAACTACAAAAAACGCATGGCTGTCTGTTGGCCTGTAGGTAGGAAATCCGGTAAAATCGTTAAATGCTAAATAGTTGTATTTTACACTACCAAACCAGCCTGTCCAAAAATCTTCGACATCAACAAAAATTAATTTAGCATAGGCTATTGACGAGCGGTGATAATTAATTGTGTCGCCACCACCATAATAAAAAAAATAGATTAACCCTAAAAAAATCGCACCAAAAATCCGAGCAATTAAGCCCATTAAAAAATATTCATACTCAGGATTTTTTTTTATGTTTTTATTTCTAACGATAAAACCATAATATATTGCAATTACTAAGTAAAATGGGGGTAGTAGTAAATCAAATATATTTAGATTGTTGTTCAATTAAAGATTAAAAATACTATTTTTACTTCAATTTAATTGGCTTAATTTATAAGGTAAATCTAATATTGAGATTTGCCTGTAATGGTTTGGAAGTTTTTTTATTCAAGCTTTGCCTGATTATTTTTATTTCAAATTAGTTTAAAAATGTGTGGCATTTCAGGTTTTGTAGATTTAAATTGTAGTTCTTCTGAAATTATTTTAAAGAATCTTACTAATACACTTACTCACAGAGGACCAGATGGTTTTGGTTATGAATTTTTTAATACTTCAAATTTTCAAATTGGCTTGGGTCATCGACGGTTATCAATTATTGACTTGACTGATTCAGCAAAACAACCCATGTGTTTTTTAGATTACTGGATTGTGTTTAATGGTGAGATTTATAATTTTAAGGAAATAAAAGAAACACTAATCTCACTTAACCACAAATTTCAAAGCCATTCGGATACCGAAGTAATTTTGCATGCCTATCATCAATGGGGAAGTAACTGTGTAGAAAAATTTATTGGCATGTTTGCTTTCGTAATTTACGACACAAAAAAACAAGAGTTAATTTGCTTAAGAGATAGAGCTGGCGTAAAACCATTTTTTTATTATTGGAGTAATAACCTGTTTTTATTTGCATCAGAGTTAAAAGCCTTTCACGAACACCCTCAATTTAAAAAAGAAATTAATACTGACGCTGTTGCCGCATTTATGCAATATGGCAATGTTCCAACGCCTCATTGTATTTTTAAAAATTGCTACAAACTTAAGCCTGGTCATAGTCTAACTTTCAACACAGCACAAAAAAGCATTAACATAACTAAATATTGGGATGTTTACGATGCCTATAATAAACCAAAATTAAATATTTCGTTTGGTGAGGCTAAAAGTGAAACAGAAAAAATATTGACCTCTGCGTTCAATTACAGAATGGTGTCTGACGTACCCGTTGGTGTTTTTTTAAGCGGAGGTTACGACAGTACCTGTGTTACTGCTTTGCTTCAAAAAGACAGAACTGAAAAATTAAATACCTTCACAATTGCTGTGCCAGGTATTGGATTAAATGAAGCCCCTTACGCAAAAGAAATTGCCAACCACTTCGGCACAAATCATCAAGAAATTGAATGCACCGAAAAAGAAGCCTTAAATCTAATACCCGATTTACCCTACTATTATGATGAGCCATTTGCAGATAGCAGTGCTATACCAACTACATTAGTTTGCAAAATGGCGGCTAAACAAGTTACAGTTGCTTTAAGCGCTGATGCTGGTGATGAAATTTTTGCAGGATATAACCGGTATGATTATTTAATGAAGTACGGAAAAACATTAAATCAGATACCGGCACCTTTTAGAAAAAATATTGCGAGAGTGATGAATAGTGTTAACGCAGATAAGATTCCTGTTTTCAATAAAAAATATAATTTTCATAACCGGTACGAAAAATTAAAAAGTTTATTAAAAAATCCATCGCCAGAAAACATGATGCATAGTTTAAGCACTCAGTTTAACGATTCCGATTTTAAAAAATTATTCAAATTACCTGCTAACACTATTGAAACTGCCTATTTAAGCAATACTCTGTTAAAAGAATATTACACACCGCTATCTTACATGATGGCAATTGATTATCAAACGTATTTATTAGATGATATTTTACAAAAAGTAGACAGAGCATCAATGACTGCAAGCCTTGAGGGTAGGGAGCCGTTTTTAGACCATCGCGTAATTGAATTTGCCGCCCAATTGCCGGATGATTACAAGTATTATAAAGGTTCAAAAAAATACATTATAAAAGAAATTGTACATCAATACATCCCTGAAAAAATAATGAACCGGCCAAAAATGGGATTTGCAATACCAATAGATAACTGGCTTGCAAATGAACTTAAACAACTGGTAAACGACTATTTGAACGAATCTGAAATTGAAAAACAAAATATATTTAATGCAGATTATGTGAAAAAAATTACAATTGATTTTTTTAACGGCAAAAAAGAATACGCTACTAAAATTTGGTATTTGCTGATGTTTCAAATGTGGTACAAAAAATGGATGAATTAATAATACAACTAACTTTAATCATAAATGAATAAAGCCAATTATTTTCTCTTTGTATCTATTGATGGTATGACCGATCCTTTAGGGCAATCGCAAGTATTGCCTTACCTGGTAGGCCTTGCAAAAAAAGGATATTCAATTGGCATTGTGAGTTGTGAAAAAAAAGCCAACTGGGAACAAAATCATACTCAAATAAACAATATTACCAAAGCAGCAAACATTAAATGGGAATATAGCTTTTATAAAAACAGCATCCCATTTGTATCTCAAATTCAAAATTACAATAGTCTAAAAAAAATTGTCGAACAAAATATTATAAATAGTCCAAATCAAATTATTTTACACTGCCGAAGTTATTTAGCCGGCTTAATAGGATTAATCGCTAAAAAAAAACATAGTACAGGTTTAATTTTTGACATGCGTGGTTTTTGGGCAGATGAAAGAATAGACGGCGGCATCTGGAATAAATCAAAACCAATAGGTCGCTTTTTATATTCTTTCTTTAAGAAAAAAGAAAAAGAAATTTTGATACATGCAGATGCCATTATTTCACTTACTCAAAAAGCAAAATCTATCATTTTAAATTGGGAATTAGGAATTAATAACTCAAAAATATCAGTAATACCATGTTGCGTTGATTTAGAACACTTCTCCGAAAAAACAATTAATGAAAACTTTTTAACTAAAATAAAAACTGAACACCCTCACTTAAACAATAAATTTGTACTGAGCTATGTTGGTAGTTTAGGTACGTGGTATATGTCAGACGAGATGGTAGCATTCTTTAAAATATTATCTCAAAAAACTGATGCCATATTTTTAATAATTACAAAAGATGATAAAGAAATAATTTATGAAGCCGCCAAAAAACAAGGTTTAGCTTTAGATAAATTAATAATCGTTGCGTCATCAAGAAACGATATACCAACCTATATTTCACTCTCCTCAGCTTCATTGTTTTTTATTAAACCTACTTTTTCAAAATCAGCTTCTTCACCTACCAAAATGGGAGAAATACTTTCAATGGGCATACCCATAATTACAAATTCAGGTATAGGTGATGTTGAATATATAATCAATGAATCACAGTGCGGCATAGTGATATCTGACTTTAATGAGAGAAGTTATCAAAATGCCACTAATGAATTATTAGAAAGATCCCGTTTAATATCCAAAAACACTAAACACACTGCCAATAACTATTTTTCGCTAATTGACGGAATAGAAAAATACAATCATGTTTACAGTTCATTCACTATCAAATAATTTGAAATGGAAAATAATCATCAAACCATAATAGTTACAGGCGGAGCCGGTTACATTGGCTCACATACAATTATTGAACTGCTTAATAAAACCGATTATAATATAGTTTCAATTGATAATTTTTCTAATTCGACTCATAAGGCATACGATAGAATAAGAACTATCACCGGTAAAAATTTTCAAACGTTTAACTTAGATATTTGTAATTATGTCGATCTTTCAAATGCATTATTAAGTCTTAAAAATATAGCAGGCTTTATACATTTCGCAGCATATAAATCTGTACCCGAAAGCGTTGATAAGCCTCTTTTATACTATCATAACAACATAAACTCACTAAATAATCTTTTAAGATATTCGACAGAAAATAATATAGAAAACTTTATTTTTTCTTCTTCATGTTCAGTTTATGGAAATGCAGACGAATTACCTGTTACCGAAAACACTCCACTAAAAAAAGCAGAAAGTCCGTATGCTCATACAAAACAAATTGGAGAAGATATTATTAATTACGTTGTTAATGCTAATCCGGATTTTAACGCGGTGTTGCTAAGATATTTCAATCCTGTAGGCGCCCACATGAGCGGGAAAATTGGGGAGTTTCCATTAAACCGACCTAACAATTTGGTGCCAATAATTACACAAACTGCTGTAGGAAAAAATACCTTAACCGTTTTCGGAAATGATTATGATACAAGAGATGGTTATTGTATAAGAGACTATATTCATGTATGCGACATTGCCGATGCTCATGTTAAAGCTTTGAATTACCTGATAAATAAAAAAAATAAAAACAAAATATCATTGTTTAATCTGGGTACCGGAAATGGTGTAAGTGTGCTCGAGGCCATAAAATCTTTTGAAAAAGTTTCGGGCAAAAAATTAAATTACACGTTAGGCGACCGAAGACCTGGAGATGTCGTTGCCATATATGCAGACAATACATTAGCTAAAAAAGAATTAAATTGGCAAATTGAATATTCGTTAGACGACATGTTGCTGAGCGCATGGCATTGGCAACAAAATTTAGATAACGAAATTTAATTTTTAAATCTAATTAGTTGCTAGTATACCGAAGTTAAAGTTTAAAAGCGCATTTTACAGTTTAAAACACTTAAAAATCTAATATTCACGACAAACGTAATGATTAAATTCATTACTCTATTGTTAAAACAGTTTCAAACTTAAGTTAATTATAAATTATTTTAATTGTCAAAAATATTTTATTAACCCTTACCTACTTTACCAAGTAAATCATTTGTTAACTTAACAACTAAAACTTTTCGGTTTATATAACCTATTGATTAAGTTGTAATATTCTACTCGCTGGACATTTGGATAACTAATTTATAATTATTTAAACAATGAAAAAGAAATTACAAAAAATGTTAGCAGCATTTATTTTAATAAATAGTCCGACGCTAACACATGCACAAATTACAGGTACGGCTGTAGTTACAGGTCCAAGTTCTTCAAATAATCCGTATATGATCCCAGCCGCTTCAAACATGACGGTAACCTCAATTTTAACTGTAGGAGATGCAGTTGGGGGTTATACTTTAGCCGGTTTAGGTGATGGAATGGGAGCATTTGATAATGGCGATGGAACTTTTTCATTATTAATTAATCATGAAATGGGTTCAACTACCGGTTTAGTTCATGCACATGGACAAACTGGAGCTTATGTATCGAAATGGATCATTAATAAAAACACATTAGCAGTTGTAAGTGGCACAGATTTGATTCAAAATGTGAATCTTTGGAATGGCGCTGGTTACACTAATTATAATGCAACCAATCCTTCAACTTTAACTGCATTTGGTCGTTTTTGCGCTGCTGATTTGCCAGGGACATTTGCCTTTTACAATCCTACATCTGGTAACGGATCTAAAGTTAAAATATTTATGAATGGTGAAGAAATTGGAGCAGAGGGAAGAGCATTTGGACATATCGCTAGCAGCACTTTAACTGGTGTTTCTTTTGAGCTACCACGTTTGGGAAAAGCCTCTTTCGAAAATCAAATTGCTCGCTCTTATAAAAGCGATAAAACAGTCGTTGTTGGTTTAGACGATGCAACACCGGGCCAAGTTTATTTTTATATTGGAACTAAAACAAATTCTGGTACTGAAATTGATAAGGCTGGTCTAACTAATGGAAGTCTTTATGGTGTAGCAGTGACTAACATGGTAACTGAAACAAGTACAAATATTCCATCACCTAACACTACTTTTTCATTAATTAATTTGGGTGACGTTTCTGCAATTTCAGGAGCCTCTCTTAATACAATGAGTAACAATATGGGTGTTACTAATTTTTTGCGCCCAGAAGACGGTGCTTGGGATCCATATAATCCTACTGACTTTTATTTCGTAACTACAAATTCGTTTACTAGCCCGAGTCGTTTATGGCGTTTACGTTTTAATGATGTAAATAATCCTGAGAATGGTGGTACAATTACCGCGGTACTTGATGGTACCGAAGGTCAAAAGATGTTAGATAACATGGTATTTGATAATTATGGACACATAATATTACAAGAAGATCCAGGCAATCAGTCGCACACTGCCAAGGTATGGCAATACAAGGTATCAACAGATGCGTTGACATTATTACTAGGTCAAGATCCATCACGCTTTATTACCGGTGGTTCAAATTTTATTACTGAAGACGAAGAGTCTTCAGGTGTAATTGATATGCAAGGAATTTTAAAATCAGGTTGGTTCCTAATGTATGATCAGGCGCATTCGGTAACGGGTAATCCTGCAACAGTTGAAAGAGGTCAGTTACTTGCATTCTATAATCCTGCCACGGCAAGTTCTAATGCCATTGTAACAGGACCAAGCACCACAGTTTCTCCTTATATGATACCTGCTGCTGCTAATGTATCTGTTACATCATTATTAACTGCAGGTGATGTAGTTGGAAGTTACACAATGTCTGGTTTAGGTGATGGCATGGGTGCTTTTGATAATGGTGATGGTACATTTACTGCGTTATTGAACCATGAGATCGGCTCAACCAGTGGCTCAGTTCGTGCACACGGTCAAACGGGAGCTTATGTTTCCAAATGGGTAATCAATAAAACAACAAAAGCCGTTGTAAGTGGTGCAGATCTAATTCAAAATGTAAATATTTGGAATGGATCAGGATATACATTGTATAATGCCTCTAATCCTTCAACATTAACAGCATTTGGTCGTTTTTGTGCTGCTGATCTTCCTGAACAATCTGCATTTTATAATAGCATTACAGGAAAAGGAACCACAGAAAAATTATTCATGAATGGTGAAGAAAGCGGAGCGGAAGGTAGAGCATTCGCTCATATTGCTTCAGGCACAAATTCAGGAACCTCATTTCAATTACCTCGTTTAGGCCGTGCTTCTTTTGAAAATCAAGTAGCCTCTCCCTATAAAAGTGATAAAACAATAGTGGTTGGATTAGATGATGCTACTCCAGGACAAGTTTATTTTTATATTGGTACAAAAACTAATGTTGGTACTGATGTTGAAAAAGCAGGATTAACCAATGGAAACTTGTATGGTGTTGCTGTTACAAACCTTGTGGCTGAAACAAGCACTGCAATACCTGCCGCTAACACAACTTTCTCATTAATTAACCTTGGTGATGTTTCAGCAATTACCGGCGCATCTTTAAATACAATGAGTAACAATATGGGTGTTACAAATTTCCTTCGTCCAGAAGACGGTGCATGGGATCCAATGAATCCAAAAGATTTTTATTTTGTAACTACAAATTCATTTACTAGCCCAAGCCGTTTATGGAGATTACGTTTCAATAATATTAATAATCCTGAAAACGGAGGAACAATTACAGCTGTATTAGATGGAACTGAAGGCCAAAAAATGTTGGATAATATGGTGTTTGATAGTTTTGGTAATATTGTGCTACAAGAGGACCCAGGAAACCAAGCGCACACAGCAATGGTGTGGAACTATAATGTTGCTACCGATGCCTTAACGCCATTGGTTGATCAGGACCCACAGAAGTTTATCACAGGTGGTTCTCAATTCATAACTCAAGATGAAGAGTCTTCAGGAGCAGTTGATCTTCAGGGAATTTTAGGTGCAGGCTGGAATTTAATGTATGATCAAGCGCATGCAGCCATGCCAAATCCTGTAGTGGAACGTGGTCAAATGTTATTGTTCTATAATCCGAATACGGCTAATGCGAATCCAGAAATCATTGTGAACGGTAATTTGAATAATATCGTGAACAACTCAGTAAACACCTCAATATTTACTAATACAGATTTTGGCACAGTAACCGTTGGAAGTGTTTCAACTAGAACTTTCTCTATCTATAATGCTGGTCCAGGTGTACTTAATATTTCTAGTTTTACCATGACCGGTACCAACGCATCTGAATTTACATTGGTTAGCCCTCCTTCAACACCATTAACCCTAGCTGCCAACGTTTCAACAGTTATAACTGTTCAATATTCGCCAACAACTGCAGGAACAAGTTCTGCTACTGTGAATATCAACAATAATGATTTTGATGAAAGTAGTTTCAATTATAGAATAACAGGTACTTCTAGTTTATCAACTGTAGGAATTAAGTCATTAACTTCAGAGAATTCAATAATCGTTTTCCCAAATCCAAGTTCTGATATTGCTACGGTAAAGTTAAATTTAGCAACAGCACAGAATGTTAACATGAATGTGGTTGATATTACTGGTAGAATTATACTTACAAAGGATCTTGGAATTATTAGTGGTGAGCAAAACATTAAATTGGATACATCAAAGTGGTCTAATGGTGAATATTTTGTAACCATAACAAACAGCAATTTTAAACAAACATCTAAATTAGTGGTGATTCATTAATCCAATGTTCTGTTAGCTTAAAACCAGGCGCTTACAAAGGCGCCTGGTTTTTGTATTTAAAGAAATGTATTAAATAAGAAATAAAAATGAAGAAAGTTAGCGTTATAGTAGTAACGTTTATTAGTTCAATTTTAATTGTATCGTTTGTGCCTAGCTCCAGTAATGCAGCTTATACTGGTTTATATGTTAATAAATTAGATCAAATAAACGAATCATTTGAACAATTGAAAGCCTTGATTATTGCAAGCAAATTGGATGCTGAAGGTAAAAAAAACATTACGGAAGGTATTAACCAATGCAGACGAAAAGTAAAAGCCTGTGATATTTGGCTGAGGTATTTCGAACCAATTTCTTATAAGCTGATCAATGGTCCTTTACCAATTGAATGGGAGACAGAGGTGTTTGAAAAATTTGAGAAACCATATAAGCGTGAGGGTTCAGGTTTAACCTTAATGAATATTTATTTGGATGAAGAAAATGTATCAAGAGATAGTTTGCTACACATGACTGATAAGGCAATTAATGCATTAATGGTATTTAAAGCCGATTCTATAACAAAACAATTAAACACGCCTGATGTATTTTATTTAAGCAATCGTTTGTATTTATTAAATATGGCAGCAATTTATACAAGTGGTTTTGAATGTCCGAATACCGAAATGATTATAACAGAATTGCAGCACATGTTGGAAGATTCTAAACACATTTACCAGGCATTCAACTTATCGTTTCCTGAACAGCCTTTAAACAATGATTATTTAATTTTGTATGATGAAACAATCAGTTTCGTAAAATCGCAATCGCACGACCATGAAAAATTCGACCATTTCACATTTATAAAAGACTTTGTTAATCCATTGTTTAAACTAAATCAATTGATGATACAAGATTATAATATTGTAAGTAAAAGCAACAATGATTATTCACTAAATAAAAAAGTAACTTCTATTTTCAGTAAACAATTATATCATGCACAAAATACGCGAGGTGTCTTTAATAGAGTTACAGATGAAGAGGCGATACAGGAAATTACAAAACTTGGCAAATTATTATTTTATGACCCTATATTATCCGGCAATAATTTAAGAAGTTGCTCTTCGTGTCATTCTACAACACAAAATTTTACTGATACAGCTGTAACAACTGCATTGCAATATAATCGAAAAGATAGGTTAAATAGAAATACACCTTCGTTAATTAATTCAAACTATAATCATTTAGTAATGTTAGATGGATTTCATTTGAATTTACAAAATCAAGCAAATGCGGTTATGACAAATGAAGTTGAAATGGGTGGAGATAAGGAAGAGATATTAAAAAAAGTTTTAAGTATTGAGTTATATAAGGACGGCTTTAAAAAATTATTAAGTTACACTCCTCAGGAAAAAGAAATTTCAATAAATCATATTGCATCGGCCCTTACTTTTTACTATGCAAAGTTTAGTAATTACTACTCACCATTTGATATGATCATGAATGGGAAAAACCAATTAAATGAAGATGTAAAAAAGGGCTTTAATGTTTTTATGAGTAAAGCACAATGTGCAACTTGTCATTTTGTTCCGCAATTTAATGGCGTAAAACCACCTTATATTGGATCTGAATTTGAAGTATTAGGTGTTCCGGCAGACACAAAATACACCTCATTGTCTTCTGACCGGGGAAGGTATGAAGTGAATCCTGCAAATGAAACATTGCATGCCTTCAGAACTGGAACCTTACGGAATATTATGAAGACGATGCCTTATATGCACAATGGTGTTTTTAAAACAATGGATGATGTATTAGAGTTTTACAATGGCGGAGGTGGTGCAGGAAGAGGTTTAATAGTCAATAATCAAACACTTTCTAAAGACTCTCTACACTTAACTAAATCAGATAAGTATTATCTAATAAAATTTCTTGAATCATTAACAGAAGAAGTTCCATTTGAGCAGTCTCCAGCGCAATTGCCTGCTTCAAAAAAGAAATCATTAAACATAAGAAAGGTAAATGGTGAATATTAAATATAAAATTAAACAGACCTTATTAGTGCTTGCGGTAATAATTTTATACGCATGTAAAAGCAAATATGAAGTAAAATATGACTTTCCAAAAGAGATGCTGCATCATGTAAAAGAACAATATAAATCCCAATGCGAGCGCGGAAAAATTTTGTGGGACCTAAATTGTGCTCGGTGTCATAATTATATCGAAAAAAGAAAGGTTCTAGTGCCAGATTTTAAAGAATCACAATTAAGGGGCTATGAATTGAGAATTGCAAATGCAAAACATGAACGTAATTTATCAGATTCGATTGTTACAGAGGAAGAATTGGGTATAATCATGATTTTTTTAAAGTATAAAGAAAAAAATAATTAAAACGCGTTAAAATCAAATAACGGATTAATTAATTTCATAAATAGCAATTACAATGTAACATTGAACTTTATAAATAGATAAAAATGAATGATTCAGATTTAAAAATTATCAAATTAATAAATGCTATGATACCCGAAGTATCTCATGTAGAAATTTTGCAGAAATTTTTAAATAAATATAAAGAGTTTGGGATAAATTAAGCACAGAAATTAAATACATTAAAAAATAAAAACGAAAGCGAGATTAAATCTATCTTAGCCAAGGTTTCAAAAAAATAAAAAATAGTAAATCTAATTAGAATCAATATCGGTAACCATATATTAAACAAATGTGTCCTCTAATTAATACCAACTTCACATATCAAAAAATAAATTATTGGTAAATACCCTTTTTATTAATTTTACTTGGATTAACGCTTGCATGACTTTACAGTTTAAAATATTTATTGAATAAATAATAAAACAACACAATTACCGATAATGATATTAAAATCATTAATATGGTTTGATTTTGTGTGGGTAGTGAATTTCTATTTCCGGCCGCGTTACCTGTTTCTTTTCTAGTTCTGTGCAAACCAAGATTTTTTCTTAAAAAACTTAATTCATCAAAATAATCGTTACCATAAGTTACGGTATAAAAATCTTCTTTTTCATTTTTGAAGAATTTTCTGCTTCTGCTACACCAATCCATCATGGCTTTATCAACTTGCTTATAACGGGTATATATAATCCATTCCTGCCCGATACTAAATTCCATAGCGCACTCAACTCCACAATTAAAAAGCACTTTAAATTTATCGGTAATATTTCCTTTATATAACTCTTCAATTTCAAATTCAGCCACGCCAAAAGTATTAGCGCATGGTTTAACTGAACTAATTTTTCCTTTAAAAATTATATCATACTTATTACATTCTTCCAAACTCAATACTGTAATTGGACATTGACAGGCATGGCTTTTTTTTACGAAAAATAAAAACAGAACACAAACCAGAATTTTTATACTATTATTTTTCATTATTGCAACAAACCATTCTTTAAAAACTCATGTGACGACTTCATTAACTCATAAACTACTTCGTCATTTTTCATGAACGAAACAGTTTTTCTTAAATTAGCAACTACAGTTTCAACTTTTTCGGAAGATTTTAAAGGTCTTTTTAATTCTAATGCCTGAGCAGCATTAAGCAATTCTATAGCTAAAACTTTTTCGGTATTTTCTATTACAAGAAAACATTTAGTTGCTGCATTTGCACCCATACTTACGTGGTCTTCCTGTCCGTTACTAGAAACTATGCTATCTATACTTGCCGGCGTGCATAATTGTTTATTTTGACTAACAATGCTTGCTGCCGTGTATTGAGGAATCATAAATCCTGAATTTAATCCGGCGTTTGGTGTTAAAAAAGGAGGCAAACCTCTTTGACCGGAAATTAAAAGATAAGTTCGACGTTCCGAAATATTTGCTAATTCGGCAATAGCAATACATAAAAAATCTAAAGCCAATGCTAGTGGTTGACCATGAAAATTCCCGCCACTTAAAATTTCATCTTCATCCGGGAAAACAGTAGGATTATCAGTTACCGAATTTATTTCAGTTTCAAACACCGATTTCACATAATTAACTGTATCCTTTGTTGCGCCATGAACCTGAGGAACACAGCGAAACGAATACGGGTCCTGCACATGCTTTTTTTCTGTCTGTAAAATTTGGCTACCGTTTAAATATCCTCTAACGGTTTGCGCGGTTTTTAATTGTCCGGCATGTGAACGTATTGTATGTAAATTATCTTTATATGGGTCTATTCGTCCATCAAAAGCATCTAATGATATGGCAGTAATTAAATCAGCCGACGTATTTAATTTTTCAGCCTGAATTAAATTATAACAACCATAAGCGCTCATAAATTGCGTTCCGTTTAAAAGCGCTAAACCTTCTTTGGATTTTAATTTAATTGGGGTTAAATTATTTTCGTTTAAAACTTTTGCTGCATCATGTTCTTGACCTTTGTAATTTACTTTCCCTAAACCCAAAATTGGCAGACAAAGATGCGCTAATGGGGCTAAATCGCCACTGGCGCCCAAAGAACCCTGCTGATAAATTACCGGATAAATTTGATGATTAATAAAATCGCATAAGCGTTCAACGGTTTCCAATTGTACACCGCTTTTACCATAACTTAAGGATTGAATCTTTAACAGCAACATTAACTTTACAATTTCCTGAGGTACTTGATTTCCCATGCCACAAGCGTGGCTTTTAACAAGGTTTTCCTGTAATTGCTCAATTTCATTATCCGGTATAATAACGTTGCATAACGAACCAAAACCTGTATTTATACCATAAATGGGCTTAGTGATGTTTTTTAATTTATCATCAAGATAATTTCTGCACTTTACTATTAAGTTTTTAGTTTCGTCAGATAAACTAACAGTTGACTCTTTGTCGTTTAAAAATAGTTTTAAATCGTTAAGCGTTAATTTCTTTGTGTGGTCAATAATAAATTTCATTGTTTTTATTTTAATTCGGCAACAATTTCAGTTATGTTTAATTTTTTCTGCTCTCCCGTTATCATATTTTTTATTGCATAAATTTGATCAGCCAGCTCATCACTACCTACAGTACAAACAAATTCAATATTTTTTTTGTTAGCATACTCAAATTGTTTACTAAGCTTTTTGGTTACATCAGGATATACCTCGCACGATATGTTATTATCTCGCAACACAGCCGAAAGCTTTAAGCAGTGGCTTTGGGTTTCTTCATCAAAATGTGTAAATAATAATTTTATGGATGATAATTTGGTTAAGCTTTCAGGAAACAAATTCAGTTCGTTAATAACATCGTAAATGCGATCGATACCAAAAGAAATGCCCACACCACTCATGTTTTTTAATCCAAAAATTCCTGTAAGATCGTCGTATCTTCCTCCGCCCAAAATGCTTGGTGTAAAAGTTCCGGCGTTTGCTTTAACTTCAAAAATTGTTCCGGTATAATAATTTAATCCTCGCGCAAGTGTAATGTCTAATTCAACCTCAGCAAATGAAACTTTACTATTAGTTAAAATATATTCAATTTCAGCAATGCCATTTTTACCGGCATCTGTGTTTCCAATAAGTTTTTTTAGTATATCGACTTTTTCGATATTACTGCCTTTAAAATTTAATAGTGGCTGCAAGGTTTCTATAGCCGTATTTGAAATACCTTTTTCTACAAGTTCTTTGATAACGCCTTCTTTTCCAATTTTATCAAGCTTGTCGATTGCAACCGTAATGTCAATTATTTTTTCCTGCTCGTTAACAAGTTCAGCAATGGCAGTAAGAATTTTACGATTATTAAATTTTATAATTACAGGTAAGTTTAGTTCTTTAAACGATTTGTCCATTAAGGAAATCAGTTCCAATTCGTTAATTAAGGAATTGCTCCCAATAACATCTGCATCGCACTGATAAAACTCTCTGTAGCGACCTTTTTGTGGACGGTCTGCCCGCCAAACAGGCTGTATCTGATAACGTTTAAAAGGAAATGTTAATTGATGCTGATTCATTACAACATACCTTGCAAAAGGCACCGTTAAGTCGTAGCGTAAAGCTTTCTCGGTAAGTTCTTCAGAATTTCTGGAGGATTCTAATGAAAGTTCAAACTCTTTACGAAGCAGTTCTTTATGTTTACTTTCGTGTATGCGGGAATTTAAAATTTTAAAAATTAATTGATCTCCTTCTTCGCCATATTTACCGGTTAGTGTTGTAATGTTTTCCATCGATGGGGTTTCGATTGGTTGATAGGCAAACAGCTCAAAATTTTTACGCAAAATATTTAAGATATAATGCCGATTTTGCATTTCAGTAGGTCCAAAATCCCGGGTCCCTTTAGGTATAGATGGTTTCATTAAAAAAGCTGTAAAAAATCATGGTAAACTTACAAAAATTTAGTTATTAAATTTTGATAGAGAACCTCCAGGTTGCAATTTATATACCTAAACAAACGGTAATAATTTTTAAATATTGACAAGCGGTTTGTTTAGCCACTTTTGTTTAATTAGCTTTGCATTCTTTTTAAACAATTTTACACTTATTAGGTTATTAGCTCAATACCACATTATACTATGAAGATTCGTTTTTTAATACTATTTACTTTATTCATATTTTATACTCATGGCCAGGAAAAATTTTCAATCAGTGGTTATGTAAAAGATTCCAAAAATGGTGAATCGCTGATTGGCGCAACCATTTACAAGCTTGGTTCAAATACGGGATCTTCGGCTAACGAATATGGTTTTTTCTCGTTAACACTGCCCAAGGGCAATCATGTTATTGCCATATCGCTTATTGGTTTTAAAACCTACACGTTTTCTGTTAACCTTACAAAAAACATTAATACAAATTATGAGCTTACTGAAGATGGCAAACAACTAGATGAAGTGGTTGTTACCGGCGAAGCTGAAGATAAAAACATTAAAAGCTTGGAAGTAGGGACTGCCAAATTAGACATTAAACAAATTAATAAAATCCCTGCTCTGTTTGGTGAAGTAGATATTGTTCGCGCTATTCAATTATTGCCGGGCGTAACTACTGTTGGTGAAGGCGCTAGCGGATTTAATGTTCGTGGAGGAAATATTGACCAAAATTTGATTTTACTTGATGAAGCCCCTGTGTACAGTTCATCGCATTTATTCGGGTTTTTCTCTGTTTTTAACCCTGACGCGGTAAAAGATGTAAAGCTCATTAAAGGCGGTATTCCATCACAATATGGTGGAAGAGTTTCTTCAATTTTAGACGTTAGAATGAAGGAAGGAAACAGTAAAAAACTTTCGGTTAATGGAGGGATAGGAACTGTTTTTAGCCGCGTTTCAATTGAGGGACCAATTAAAAAAGACAAGGCAAGTTTTATCATTGCAGGACGCAGAAGCTACATTGACGCCTTGGTTAAACCATTTGTAAAATCCACTAATCCCATAAAAAATGCAGTGTTTTATTTTTACGATCTCACAGCAAAAGTTAACTGGCGCATTAACGATAAAAACACCGTTTTTGCGAGTGGGTATTTAGGGAGAGATGCCTTTGGGTCTCCGGGATTTGTTTTTAACTGGGGAAATACAACAGGCACTGCGCGATGGAATCATATTTTCAACAACAAGCTTTTTATGAACACCACCGCTTTTTACAGCAATTATGATTACTTAATTAAATTTACACAAGAAAGCAACAACCAAAAATTTAACTGGAGTAGCAATGTTGTTAATTATAGTTTAAAAAACGATTTCTCATTTTTTGCCAACAGTAAAAACACATTACGCTTTGGTGCTCAAGCCTTGTTTTATGATTTTTTACCTTATAACGCAACCGGTACTTTTGAAACAACTACAGTTAAATTTTTAGCAGACCATCGTTACGGCATTGAATATTCAGCCTACATTGGCAACGAACATAAATTAAAACCTCGACTCACCATTGAATATGGTTTGCGCGTAAGTATGTATAATTACATTGGAAAAGGCACAGCTTACACATTTGGCGATACACTCCCAAATGAAGAGTTACCATTAATCAGTTCAAAAAAATATGCAAACGGCGAAATTATTAAAGCATACGTAAATCCTGAACCGCGATTTTCTATGAATTATGTTATAAATAGTTTAAGTTCTATTAAAGCAAGTTATAATCGAATGGCGCAGTATTTACAACTAATAAGCAATACAGCTGCCAGCACACCGCTAGACGTATATACACTTGCCACAAACAACCTTAAACCTTTATTAGCCGATCAAGGTAGCATAGGTTATTTCAGAAATTTTAAAGAAAATATGTACGAAACATCGGTGGAGGTATATTACAAATATTTACAAAATCAATTAGATTATGTAGACAACGCTAACCTGTTTATTAACCCAACCGTAGAAAACCAATTAATTCAGGGACTTGGCAGAGCTTATGGTGCCGAATTTTTTATAAAAAAAACAAAGGGGAAATTAAACGGCTGGATTAGTTATACACTAAGCAAAACAGAACGCCTGGTAAATGGAATAAGTAACGATAAATGGTTTGTTAGCCGTTACGACAGAACACATTGTTTAAATACAGTTGTAAATTATGATATTGCTAAACGCTGGAGTATTTCTACCAATTTTGTTTTATTAAGCGGCACACCTGCCACATTCCCTAATTCAAAAATAACTGTACAAAATTTTAATATCCCATACAATACAACCGGAACAAGAAATAATTACAGAATTACGCCTTACCACCGCTTAGATATTGGCGCCACCTATAATTTTAAAAAGAATGAAGAACGACGCTACAAACAAACTATTGTATTAAGTGTTTACAACGTTTACAACCGACGAAACGCATACAGCATTTATTTTAGAACTAAACAAGGTTCAACTTTTGAAACCGAAGCCGTTCGCTTCTCGGTAATTGGTTCAATAGTGCCGGCAATTACTTACAACTTTAATTTTTAATTAGTGTATGAAATCTAAATTTAAACTCTTATTCATTTCAATTTCACTTCTTGCTATAACGGCTTGTGAAGATGTTATTCAAATTAAATTAGACGAAGGCTCTAAACTTTATGTTGTGGATGCGTTTATTAATAACCTGCGCGAAAATCAAACGGTGCGAGTTCTTTCTAACGACAATTATTTTAGCAACCGCGAAGCGCCGCCAATTACAAATGCTATTGTTACACTTAAAGATTTAACAGCAAACAAACAATATAATTTTTCCTACACATCAAACGGAAATTATGTTTTTAATTTAACCCCTGCAGATACCATTTCACAAATAAATCATCAATATGAACTTAATGTTACCATTGACGGTAATACCTACTCTGCGTTATGTTTGCAAAAACGCACTGCTATTTTAGACAGTATTAGCGCTATTTATAACGACGGCTCTGCAGGATTTGGTCCACCTGAACCCTTTTATCAGTGCTTTTTATGGGCGAGAGATAAAGTAGATTTTGTACCAGATTATTACTGGATAAAAACATATAAAAATGACACCTTGCTTGCTAAACCAGGAGATTTAAATACGGCAATTGATGGCACAGGTGGTGAAGTAAAAGACATCTCTGTTGATACTTTAGACTTTACACCTCCGTCTATTTTTTTAGGTTTTGAAACCTATAAACCAGGTGATAAATGCAAAGTAGAAATACACTCTATTTCGCGCGAAGCCAATAATTTCTTAATTCAGGCAGTTGCGCAAATTCAAAACGGCGGCTTATTTGCAACAACACCCGAAAATGTAAGAACAAATATTATAACCCCTGTTGGCGCTAAAATCAAAGCAGTTGGTTGGTTTAATATGGCCACTGTAACGTCTAAAACTAAATTAATTCCACGCTAATTTTTTCTGTTTTTTTATATCTTTGATAGACAATCTTTCTTTGAAAAATTCGTTTAATCATTAAAATAATAAAACATGAAAAAAATTATAATTCTTATTGTTTTAGCCTTTGGCATTTATGCTTGTAAAAAAGACAGAGTTTGTAGCTGTACAGTTACAAAAACAGGGACATCAACAACTACCGGTAAAGCAGACTTAGTGCTGTTTCCAGGATTTCCAACAAACCTGGCAGATACATCATTTTCATCAAACGTTATCGAAAATCAAAATGTGGATGTTAAACTTGAAAAAGTAACCAGGCGAGCAGCTAAAAACAATTGCATCAACTACACAGAACCTTATAATGAAACCGTGCTTACTTCGGTTCCGGCCTCATCGTTTAATTTATCAGTTATAGTTACTAATAAAGGTGAAAAACGCTATAACTGCGAATTGAAATAATTTTTTAAAATTATTGGTGCTAACTAATTCCCATTTTTAAAGTTAATTCAACCAAACGGTTGCTGTAACCCCATTCGTTATCATACCAGCCAATAATTTTCACCAAATTCCCTACAATACTTGTAAACTCCGCATCATACAACACACTGTGTGAATTGCCAATAACATCAATGCTAACCACAGGGTCTTCGGTATATTCTAATATACCTTTTAATTGATTTTCTGCCGCTAATTTAAAAGCCAGATTAATTTCTTTCACACTTGGTATTTTGGTAAGCACGCAAGTAATATCTGTTAAAGAACCGTCAGGAACAGGTACACGCATGCCACAGCCTCCAATTTTTCCATCAAGGTGAGGAAATATTTTTGTAATAGCTTTTGCCGCACCGGTAGATGTAGGTATTATGCTCATGGCAGCCGCCCTTGCCCTACGTAAATCTTTATGCGGCGCATCGTGTATACGCTGATCGTTGGTATACGAATGCACAGTTGTAATATAAGCCTCCTCAATACCAAACTGATCTAGCACTTTTAGCATAGGGGCTGCGCAGTTGGTTGTGCAGCTGGCATTAGAAACTATTAAATCGTTGGGCAACAACATGTGATCGTTTACGCCCAAAACAATTGAGCGGATATCGTCGTCTTTTGCGGGCGCAGACAGTAATACTTTTTTTGCACCTGCCCTTATGTGTTTTGAGGCACTTATGTTATCTAAAAAATGTCCTGTACATTCTACTACTATATCTATGTTGTTTTCTTTCCAAGGCAACTCATCCGGATTTTTAAACGATATAATTTTAATAGACTTTCCGTTTACAACTAAATTACTGCCTTCGGCTTTAACATCACCGTTAAACTTTCTGTGTACTGAATCGTATTTTAACAAATGCGCCAATGTTGCCGCATCGGTAAGGTCGTTAATAATTACAATGTCAATGTTGGGGTTGTTAATGCAATTACGTAAATACACACGCCCAATGCGTCCGAAACCATTTATAGCAACTCTAATTTTTTTCATAAGCATTAGTATTCTTTTTTATATGCTGTTTTTGTTCTAGATTCTAAATTATATATAAACCAGTTTTTTTTTACACGCATTAACACTTCTTCACTATTTAGCGGTAATAATTCGTCTGCAGTAAATTCATTCTCTTCTTTTGTTTTAAAATTTAAACAGATGTAATGCTCTTTAGGAACATATATTTTATGTATTACAAATTTTTTTGTTGCTAAATCAACGTGCCTGCTGTAACTAGCTATTCGCTTGCCTGCATAGTCAAAAATTTCATCGCTGCTGCCCCCTGCCCCACAAACAACAATTAAAGAATCTTTATGATTTACTTTAATGCTTGAATAACTTAAAGGTATAATTTGCTCTTCTTTAAAATTAATTAAACCGGTTAAAAGCTCGCCTTCATCCGTTTTGTTTTCGGTTACAATAAAAGAAGGTTCGGGAGTTAAATAAATTTCGTGATAGCCATTATAAATTGGCTGATTAAAATTTTTTTCGACTAAATATTTTTTTGATTTTGAGCTAACTATAAAATAATTGGCGTACTCATTTAACTGCCTTTCTGCATTTTTAGTGAGCGAAAAAACACTGCAGGTATCAGCATCTGTTGTTTTTATAACTAAACGCTCAGCTTTTTTATTTAAATAGTTGCACGAATAAACTGTGGTAAGCGTTTTAATGAATTTATTGGCTGAGGCTACTTTTAATTTGTAACAAGCCATGCACACCCGCCCTGAACTATCAAAATTAAAAACAGTATCAAAAATTGGTTTTACTACTATAGTTTCAGCTTGTTTAATACCCCATTTTGTGTTGTCTTTAAATAAAGTAGTTTGCGAAATCATTGCTTCCAAACTAATAAACAAAACAAAAAATGTATGTATAAAAACTTGTTTCAACTTACTGTTGCATTAGTTACTAAATGTAACTAATAAATTGGCTTTTTACTTCGGTAAAACTTTTATTGTAATGCTATGGTTAAAAAAAGAAAACCCAACAATAAATTTGTTGGGTTTTCTTTTTGTGATCCCGCTGGGATTCGAACCCAGGACCCCTACATTAAAAGTGTAATGCTCTACCGGCTGAGCTACGGAATCATCTCACTTTTTCGCAGGAACCGCTTTTATATAAAAGCATTTCGTATGCGGGCCCAATTTTTACATTTCTAAAAAAATCGGAGTGCAAATATAATTGCATTTTATTCATTTACAAAATAATTTTTATAATTATTTAATATTTCTTGTTTTAATGTTTTAAAGCCTTTTTATACTTTAGTTGCCCTATGCTCAACCCGCCTGTAATTCAACTTTTAAAAGGTTTTTGCGATATTTCGTTTGGCGAAAATTACGCTAAACTAAAAAGTGTTTTCGGAGAACCCGAAGAAGTGCAAAACCTAAAAGACGACATTTTAAACACATCGTGTTTGGTTTACCATTATTGGGAAAAAGGTTTTTCGCTTTTTTTTGACAATACTAAAAACGACCAATTTACCAGTGTTGAAATAGACAATAAAGAAACTTTATTATTTGACATAAAACTTTTTTCGCTAAAAGAAAAAGAACTAATTGACTTAATGAAAGCTAAAGGGTTTGCAAAAACCGATTCAGAAACCCATGAATGGGGCGAAAAACGCGTAAGTTTTGACAGCGCCGGATTAGATTGCTATTTCCAAAACAACAAACTTGTTTCGGTTAATTTTGGCCTTATTGATACCGAAAATAAATTTATTTTTTTTCCGAATTAATTTATCAAAAGCCGCAAACCTGTTTTTGTCAAAGAGTTTTTAAATCGTAAATTTATTCACTTAATTAAATTTAAACCTCATGCCAGGAACAGAATTGTTTGGCGCCGAAGAGCGCAAAGAAATTGAAGATGTATTATCAACCGGAATTATGTTTCGTTTTAACCACGATGCGCAAAGAAATAACATTTGGAAGGCGAAAGATTTTGAAGAAGAAACAAAAAAAATAACCAATGCAAAATACGCTTTAGCCGTATCAAATGGCTCAGCGGCTATAATGGCTGCATTGGCAGCCGCAGGCATTGGCACCGGCGACGAAGTTATTTGTCCGCCGTTTACCTACATTGCCACAATTGAAGCTATACTTATGCTAGGTGCATTACCCGTTTTTGCCGAAATTGACGAAACACTTTGCCTTAGCGCCTCAGGCATTAAAAACGCTATTACCGCCAAAACAAAAGGCGTGTGTTTGGTGCACATGTGCGGCGGCAATGCCAACATGGATGAGATTATGAGTGTTATTAACCAACACAACTTAATTTTAGTTGAAGACGCAGGACAGGCATTTGCTGCGTCGTACAAAGGAACCGCAACCGGTTGTTTTGGTAAAGCAGGAGCTTATTCTTTCGATTTTTTTAAAATTGCTACCGCTGGCGAAGGTGGCATTTTTGTTACTAACGACGAAACTATATTTAAATTAGCAGATAATTTTTGCGACCACGGGCACGACCATCAAGGCAATAACCGCGGAATGGAAAATCATCCCATAATTGGTTTTAATTTCAGAATAAGCGAACTACACGCTGCTGTTGGTGCAGCGCAAACGCGTAAAGTGCCGTTTATACGCGCTCAAAATTTAAAACACAAACAATTTTTACAACAACACTTATCTAAAACCGAAGGAATTAGCTTTGCTGCCTTAGGAGACGAAAACGGCGATTCGGGAACTTTCTTAAATATCTTTTTACCCAATACCGAAATTGCCATTCAAACTGTTGATGAGTTTAATAAAGCCGGGGTAAGCGGTTTTAACTACTGGTACACCAACATGTATCATTTTATAAACCAGTGGGATCATATAAAACAACTTAAAACAACCTCCAAGTTACCAATCCAGATATTGGGCGCGCCACAAGATTATTCTAATTTAAATTTGCCAAAAACTCAGGAAGTGGTAGGCAGATTAATTTCTTTCGGTATACGTTGTACATGGACGGAAGATCAATTAAAAGAATTAGCAGATAAAATTTCGGCTTGTGTTACAAAGGCCATGCAAACAGTAACTGCCTGATTTTTATTTTTTCATCAAAAGAATCCAACTGTATTTATTTAATGTATAGTTGGATTTTTTTTAGCTTTTAGCCTTTTGCAAGAAAACAAAACATATTTAATTCAACTTATTAATTATTTAAATAACTACCCCGTAAAATGTTTTATTAAACAAAAGCATATAATTGTTTCGTCAAGCAAAAAAACAATTACGCTTAGTTTTAATGAAGGTAATAATGATAATAACTCAACAAGCAACCAGCTTACAATTCCTCTAGATTACATCATCAATCAACCTGAAAAAACAGGAAGCATCCTATTATCTAAACTAAACCTAAATAAAACAATTTTTGCTAGAAACTGTAAAGTCAAAAAACTAGATAAAACAACTTCAACAGATTTTTATAACCAATGGCATTTTTTTAATTCGGTAAAAAGCGCATACAATTACGGTTTATTTTATAACAACGAAATAATTGGAGCCGCAGCATTCTCTAAGGGCAGAAAAATGAACCGTCTTCAATCCGGGCTTCAATCATTTGAATTAATAAGGTTTTGTTGTAAGTCAGGAATAACAGTAACCGGTGGCCTATCTAAATTAATGAATCATTTTTGCGAAGAAAAAAAAGCAGGCGACGTAATGACCTATATTGATAAACAATTTTCTGACGGCAGTTCGTTTATTAAAGCAGGCTTTGTTAAACACAGCGAAAAAGCCCCGTTACATTTTATCATTAACAAAAAAACATTTCAAAGAACTTTAGTTAAAGAAAATGAACCCTTTGATAAAAACATGTTTTATGAAACTAAAAATTCAGGAAATATTAAATTAATTTATACACCAAAAAACAAATTAAAACCGTTAATTAAACAATAAGCTATTTTACCATATACTATCTTAAATCAATTAATTTAAAATGAGGTATAACTGTATTGCAGTAATAGGGCCTACAGCTAGCGGAAAAACAAACCTGGCTTGCAAACTTGCGTATCATTTAAACGGCGAAATTATTTCGGCCGACTCAAGGCAGGTTTATAAGCATTTAACTATTGGCACCGGAAAAGATTTAGAATCTTATAATTTAAACAATAAAAAAATAAATTATTACTTAATTGATATTACAGAACCTCAAGACCAGTTTTACTTAAATGATTTTATTAGAGAACTAAAAACGGCATTTACTCAAATAAACAGTCATAAAAAATTACCCATTATTTGCGGCGGAAGCGGCTTGTATATAGATGCTCTTAGAAAAGATTTTAGTTTAACGCAAATTAAAGAAAATGAAAATCTTAGGTTAGAACTAGTTAAATTTTCTAAAGAAGAATTACAAGAGAAATTAATTTCTTACAATAATAATAATTTAAGTCATACAGATGTTAATTCAACTAAACGCTTAATTCGGGCAATTGAAATTGCCGAGGTCATGAAAAGTTCGGAAACAAATTTTACTAAAACAGAACTTCCTTACAAACCTTATTACATAGGTATTGCGGTAAATAACATAGAGCGAAAACATCTAATTAACCAGCGCTTGCATTACAGATTGGAGCATGGCTTAATCGAAGAAGCCGAATGGCTATTAAATAATGGCATAAGCCACGAACGTTTGCAATTTTTAGGATTGGAGTACAAATTTTTATCTTATTATTTACAACATAAAATAAGTAAAGAAGAGTTGCACACAAAATTAAGTTCAGCTATTTATCAGTTTTCAAAACGACAAATGACCTGGTTTAGAAAAATGGAAAAGGAAGGTGTAAAAATTAACTGGATTGATAAATCAGAATCAGTAGAAAAATTATCTGAAGAATTAAAACTGATGTTTAATTCCTGATAGTTATTCTTTATTTTTTTGAGATAATTTAAAAAGATCTTCTTTCTCTTTTTTAGTTAAACTGTCGTAACCACTTTTAGAAATTTTATCCAGTATATTATTCATTTGCTCTTCAGACTCGTCATTCCTTTTGTAAACGGTTGTTGCGTTATTGTTTTTACTTGATATTTTTAATTTGTTTTTTTTTCGCGAAAACAATGTCAACTTCATAATGTCTTTTCCATTTTTTAAGTTATAAGCGTATAAAACACCAAACAAAGCGCCGCCTATATGAGAAATTTTTCCGCCGGTGTTTACAGAAAAATCAATAATAGTGCTAACGGCAAAAGTTATCAGATAAAAATATTTATAAGGTATTTCAATAAATCCAAATAAAAATACTCTGTAATCTGGCGTGTAAACTGCCATAACCGCACCAACCCCTAATACCGCCGCCGAAGCACCTAATAATAAAGAGTTCCCGAAAGAGTCCGGGAAAAGCAAACCCAAAATTAAGACAAGTGCGGCTCCACTAAGACCACTCATTACATAAACATATAATAACTTGCTCTGACCAAAAACAGAAAAGAACAACTGCGACATAAAATAAAACAACAATAAGTTCCAAAAAACATGGCCTAAACTATCATGTGAAAACATGTAGGTAAACAATGTCCAAAACTTTAATAGAAAGTCGTAACCACCCACAGGTAAAGCAACAAAGGGTATTAAGTTTAAGTGAGAGAGGTTACCAATTATGTTAACAGTTAGAAAAACAACAACATTAGTAATAATTATTTGGGCTAAAACCCCTTGTTGTTGAAGATTATATTTTAATTGATTAAAAAAATTCATCCTAATAAAAATGCTGTTTGTCTTTTCGCCAAATTAAAACAATAATTAAACCTACAACTAAACCTCCTATGTGCGCAAAATGCGCAACGTTATCCCCCGGGTTATTTCTTAATCCCGAAAATATTTCGAAAGCACCATAAGCAATAACCAGCCATTTGGCTTTTACCGGAAATAAAAAATAAAGGTATAATTGCCTGTTAGGAAATAACAAACCAAAAGCGCCCAATAAACCAAACAAAGAACCTGAGGCTCCAACGATAACATGGTAATTTAAACTTTCTATAAATTCAAATTTTTGATTCATAAAATAAGTTCGTTCCTCGGTGTTAAATGAATTTTCTATTTGACTGTTTACTGAAGTTAACAGGCTCGAAATTTCAAAATGCATAATAATATATTGTGCTAACGCAGCTCCCAATCCTGTTAATACATAAAAAATTAAATACCGTTTTGGCCCCCACACCTGCTCTAATACTTGACCAAACACATATACTCCAATCATATTAAATAACAAGTGCGAAACACTGCCATGCATAAAAATATAGGTAATAAATTGATGTGGTTTGAATGCAGGAGCCAGATAGTAATGCAAACCAAAATAATCAGTAAGACTGATGCCATTTGCACTTGCTAAAATTTGGGTAAACAAAAATAATATCACATTAATTATTATAATGTTTTTGGTTACTACAGGCAACCCACCAAAAGCACTTGGCCTATATTGATTGTTGAAGCTCATTTATTTTTTAAAAAATTTTTCTATGTCAGAATTATTTAATTCCATCATAATTGGTTTACCTGATGCTGTGTATAGAGGATTTTCACATTTCATAAGATGCTCCAAAATAAGTTGCATTTCTTGTTCCTCAAGTTGCTTTCCGTATTTAACGCAAGTATTATATGCAATTGCACGACATAAATTATCATGCTTTTCCACTTTCGTGTCAATAGTATTTAGTTTAAATGTTTCTAGAATCCCTTCAATTGTTTCAACAATTTTAAAATCTTTTAAATCGGCAGGAGTTCCATTAATAACAATACTGTTTTTACCAAATACCTCAAAATCAAAACCTAATGTTTTAAACTCAGCAATTAGTTCTTTAATTAATGAAAAATCGTTAGCGCTTAATTCCATTTGTTCGGGAAAAAGCAATTGTTGCGAAGCAATTTTTTCTTCAGATTTTGTATTTAAATAATGTTCGTAAACTATACGTTCATGTGCCCTTTGCTGATCTACTACTAAAATATTTTTGTTGTAAGCTGTTACAATGTATTTTTGATTTAATTGAAAAAAAGAAAAATTAATTGCTTCGTTTTTTACTTCTACTAAAAAAGTTTGTTGGGGATTTTCGTTCTCATCAATGGTATTTTCTGTGGTACTTTTAAACCCTTCAAACATGGTTTCCCAATGCTGTTTATTTAATTTTTGAAGAGTGGTTTCTTGAGATGAGGACGAAGAAGAATTAAATGGATTATAATTTTGATTATAACTTACTTTTGGTTGAGTAATAAATTTACTGTTTGCTTGAGCGCTTAAATTTACGCTCATTTCAGAATCAAAATCGAGCGATGGACCAACATTTGCCTTACCTAACGCACGTTTAATGGAACTTAACAAAAGCATATAAACCGATTTATCATCTGTAAATTTTACTTCTGTTTTTGTTGGATGAATATTAATATCTATATTTTTTGGATCCATTTCCAAAAACAAAAAATAACGCGGGTGTGATTGGTAACCAATTAAATCTTTATAAGCTTCGTAAACAGCATGATTTAAAAATGGGTTTTTAACAAAGCGATTATTAACAAAAAAATATTGTTCTTTTTTTGTTTTAACAGCTGATTCAGGCAAACTAACGTAACCTTTTATTTTTACGAATGTTGTGTCTTCGTTTATTTGAACTAATTCTTTTTGAATATAACTGCCTATTAAAGATTTTATTCGCTGCATTAAATTTCCCTGAGGAATATTCAATACTTCATTACCATTACTTTGAAATGTAAAATGAATATCTGTATGAGGTATAGCGAGTCGTTCTATCTCATCAATAATATGTTTCTGCTCTACCTGATCATTCTTTAAAAAATTTCGGCGGGCAGGGATATTAAAAAATAAATTTTTCACAATAAAATTTGAGCCAACAGCTGTTTGACATTCTGTTTGCTCAATAAATTTTCCGCCATCAATAGTGAGTTGCTGACCAACAATATCGTCAGCCATTTTTGTTTTTAATTCCACTTGAGCAACGGCTGCAATACTTGCCAAAGCTTCTCCTCTAAACCCTTTAGTTGTTAAAGAAAATAAATCGTCTGCTTTATTAATTTTAGAGGTGGCATGTCTTTCAAAACACATTCGGGCATCAAAAGGATTCATGCCCTTGCCATTATCAATTACTTGTATTAATGATTTTCCACCATCTTTTATAATCAATTTTATTTGAGTAGCGCCTGCATCAATCGCATTTTCCAATAATTCTTTCACAACACTGGCAGGCCTTTGCACCACCTCGCCGGCAGCAATTTGATTTGCCACATGATCGGGTAAAAGCGCTATGGAATTAATTGACATATTTACATCAAAAGTAACGATTATTAGCTCTTAAAACATGTTTTTTTGCTGTAAACAACTTCTAATTAAAAAAATTCAAACCTTGAATTTTAAAATAACACATTAAAATTAAACCATAATTAAGGTATAGATATGATTGAATACACTTCTTAATAATTAAAATTACAGGTTAATGTATTTGTTTTCAATTATAAGTTAAAATGTTACTTTAGCATAGATATTTAAATGAAATTAACAAGATACATATTGTCTCCCATTTGGAAAACCTGGTTTTTTTTATGCTTTGCTATTCCATTTTTAATTTTGTTTCCTGCGTTTTATTTTGGATTAAAAACAAAAAAATTTGACTTTGTTTTTAAGCTAAAACGTGTTTGGGCTATAATAATTTCGAGAGGTACTTTTTTGTTTCCGAAAATCAAATACCAAACAAAAAAATACCACTTACCAAAACCATGCATTATTGTATCCAATCATACATCCTATTTAGATATAGTTTTTTGCCCAGAATATATTGACCATACGGCTGTTTTTATGGGAAAATACGAATTACTTAAAATACCTTTGTTTAAATATTTCTTTGTTTATCTTGATATTCCGGTTAACCGAAAAAGCATAACAAATGCGCACAAAGCATTTTCTGACGCAGGAAAAAAAATTGATGAAAAATTAAGTGTTGTTATTTACCCTGAAGGAACCATTAGCGAAAATGGTAAATTACGCGCATTTAAAAATGGCGCATTTAAACTAGCCATTGAAAAACAAATTCCTATTGTACCGGTAATTAATTTAAACAACTGGCATTTTTTACAAAATGGTGGATTTTTTAAAAGCAACGGCAGACCGGGAGTTCCTGAAATTTTTGTCGGAAACCCAATTAATACGTCGGGTATGACTGAAAAAGATATTGAAATACTTAAAGAGAAAGTTCATACATTTACAAAAGAAAAACTAAAAGAGTTTTATGGCGAACAAAATTGATATTAAAACCGTAGACGAGGTTGCTCATTTAGCAAGATTGGAGTTTAACAGCGAAGAGAAAGCTGAAATTTTAAATGACATGAACCGAATGCTAAGTTTTGTAGAGAAATTAAATGAGTTGGATACAGAAAACGTATCTCCTTTAATTTACATGACCAAAGAACACAATGTTTTAAGAGAAGACTCCCCTGAAATTTCTGTTTCACATAAAGAAGCTTTAAAAAATGCGCCAAAAAAAGACAGCGACTATTTTAGAGTACCAAAAGTTATTGATCAAAATAATTAAAAGTCGTTTAAAATATTAATTATTTTAATTTATCGAAAACTAGTCAATTGTAGTTTTTTTGGATTTCCTGATGATTTTTTTCCAGAGTTGGGTTAATTGTTTTCTGAAAATAAAACCTAACATAACATAAGGAACTGCCATCAAATACAAAATTCCGCTGTTTAAACTCCGTGCCATTGAATTTGGATTTGACTTTAAAGAAGATTCAGCAGCTTGTTTACACATAGCACACTGAGCACCAGCATCAAGAGACAACAATAACAATAACACTAAAGGGAAAAAAATATAATATTTTTTTTGTTTATTCAATTTAATTTTATCGATGTAAATTTACGTTACTTTTTTTAGCGTATAGCTTTTAAATTTAAAGCTGACAATAATCATTAAAAAAAGTGCTTTTACAAACTCTTTTTTATTACTGAATTTGATTTTTATTCTCCTGTAAAATTTGGTTTTCGTTTTTCTAAAAAAGCACTAACACCTTCTTTAAAATCTTTTGTAGCAAAGGATTTTCCAAACTCTTCAATTTCAACTTCATAGCCATTAAGCTTAGCATTATAACCCGCATTGATTACCTTAATGGCAGTTTTTATAGCAGTAGGGCTCTTGGAACTTATTTTAGACGTAATTTCAAAACACTTATTCAATAATTCATCTTGAGTTGTTATATGATTTGCTAATCCCCATTTATATGCTTCCTGTGCATTAATCATATCTGCAGTAACAATCATTTCAATTGCTTTTCCTTTACCAACCAAATGAGCCAAACGTTGTGTTCCGCCATAGCCTGGAATTAATCCTAAACTAACTTCTGGCAAACCCATTTTTGCATTATCACTTACTACTCTTAAATGGCATGCCATGGCCAACTCAAGTCCACCTCCCAAAGCAAAACCATTTACTGCGGCAATGATGGGCTTACTGAAATTTTCTATAAAATTAAATACTTTAAAGTGCCCGTTGGAACTAAGTTGTTTTCCTTGCTCAACAGAAAAATCAGAAAATTCGGCAATATCAGCGCCTGCAACAAAAGCTTTTTGACCTGAGCCCGTTAAAATAATCGCACGAATTTCATTTCTGTTTTCGGCTTCAATTAACGTTTCATGCAATTCCTCAATAGTTTGCTTGTTTAAGGCATTCAATTTATCCGGACGATTAATCGTAATTAATAAGACTTCGTTTTTTATTTCACACAAAATGTGTTCACTTGTGGTTACCATAATTTTTTAATTTGGGGCAAATATAAAATATTAGATTTTAACTACTACTCAATTTATAACAATTTAGCATTAAAAATTGTTTTATTATTTATAATAAATATTAAATTTTTTGAAAGATTATTATTCTTTAGAATTTAAATAGTTGGCCAGATAATTAGCCATACTAAAACACGATTGAAGCAAATAACCTCCTGTTGGCGCATCGTAATCGATCATTTCGCCTAAAACAAAACTGTTTTTTAATTTCTTTAATTCAAAATTATCGGCTATTTCATTTAAGGGAATACCACCAACTGTAGATATGGCATCCTCTAAAGGGCCTAATGAAGAAATTACAAGTTCGAAGTTCTTTATTTTGTGAGCTACAAACTCGGCGTCAAAAAATTCTTCTTTAGATAAATAATGTTTTATTAAAATAAGCTGTGTTTTATTAAGATTTAGTCTCTCAGACAAATTTTCGGTGTAAGTTTTTTTTGGATTAGGAATTGAAATTCGTTTAATAATTTCAGTTACAGTTAATAAAGGCTTTAAGTCAATTTTAATTTTTGCTTCATTATGTAAATCTAACTCTTGCCTTATTTGCGGACTAAGAGGATACACACCGCTGCCTTCAATTCCAAAAGCGGTAATAACAAATTCTCCACTAATTGTTTTGTTGTTACAGGTAACCGAAATATTTTTTAAGGGTTTACCTTCTAAATGTTTAATTAAATCGTTCGGCCAGACTATTTTAAAACTACAATTACTTGATTTAAATGAATTAACTTTAATTTTTTTTTCTTCAAATAATTTAACCCAGTCGCCTTTACTTCCGGTAACCGGCCAACTAGCTCCCCCTAGACAAAAAATTGTTATATCGCTCTTTACCCGCTTAATTTCCTCTTTTGTATTAAATAGTAATTCATTTTTCTCCGAAAAACCTTTCCACTCTTGTTTAAAATAAATTTGTACGCGGTTGCCATTTATTTTTTTTTCAATTGCATTCAATACATCAATCGGCTTTATTCCCTTTTGCGGAAACACTCTGCCGCTAGTGCCTATAAAAGTAGGTATATCTAACCCATTTAACCATGTTATAAAATCTTTATTGGAATAGAGTTTAAATGCTTCGGATAAAAAATAATGCGGTGTATAGTTTAAAATAAACTTACTCTCGCTTTCAGAATGAGTCAAATTTAATCCGCCATCGCCGGCAACTAAAAATTTTCGTCCGAGTGCAGAATTTTTTTCGAAAACAGACACAGCATATTTTTCGGTATTTAATGCCTCGGCTAAAAACATTGCGCTAGCGCCTCCACCAACTATAGAAATTATTTTTTTCAATTATGTCAGTTTAATTTTTTGGATCACATCATCTACTTTTTTATACATAGAATTAAAAAACTGGAAACGTTGTTTTGCAGATACTCCGCTGATAATAGTGCTTTTTTTCTCTAGATTTCTTACCCAGTGTTCTGTTTCTTCACAAAACTGAATATTATTGGTAGTTAATGAATTCATGGTGTTAAAGGAAATATAAGAGTATTTTGTATCACCCATTACCACGTAAATACAATTTGTTCCTAAAACTACCTCGCTATGATACATAACAAATGTTTCGTCTTTGTCACTTATATTTTTGCGTCCGTTTTCAGCGTTTTTAAAAATAATATCTATCATTGCCCTATATTCAGTTAACAAATCAATTGCATGATCAGAAGTAATAATACCGCTGTCAAAATAAAATTGAATTTGCCTGATTCCGGTTAATACGGTTTCCACCGTCCATATTTCAGAACTAGGTATAGTTAAATACTCTTTATACAAATTATGTGCAAGTTCTATTAAATTATCGGCTACCACACCCCAATCAAATTTGAGCTGTTGATATTCAGGAATATTTAAAACACTACGTTGCCAATAAAACAATTTAAAGTCTGTAAGCTTTTTTGAAAAGAAAGAATAAAAGATAGGGATCTCTTCGGCAACATAATAAATTTTTTTACTGTCAAATTTATTTAAGGTTTTTAAATGTGATAATATTCTGTTTAAGTAAATCTCAAAATTTTTTTCGCTATCGGTTAATTTAGTATATGAAAATGTTACTGTATCAGCCTGATTACCAAAAATTGCATCTAAACTAATGCCATATTTTTTGGCTAAAATATAAACCTCTTCAATTGTTAATTCTGTTTCCCCTCTAATTCTCCTGTAGGCACTATCGTTACTAACACCCAAAACATCGGCAATTTCTTCTGCTATACCTACACTAGGCGGTAAAGCTTCTTTTAACTTTTTTATAAATTGATTTTGAATAGTTAAATCAAGTTTTTTAGATGAAGCGTCCTTTTT